>VGDO01000012.1 GCA_016869645.1 Alphaproteobacteria bacterium | reverse complement strand
ATCGCTGCTCGCCGATCTCGCCACGCTCACCCGCAACACCGTCCGCTTCGGCCGCGCAGCCTCCTTCCCGGTGCTCGCCACCCCGACCGAAATCCAGCGCCGCGCACTCGATCTGCTCGCCGTCAAGCCCAGCCTGTAGTCAGGACCCGCAGACAAACGCGAGTCACATCAGTGGCTTGGTCAAAATTCGGGCAAAGTTCAGTCTAGCCCCGCGCCGACAACTCGGCGCGGGGTGATCGTTCGTGCATTCCGGGAATTCGACATGCTGAAAGCCCTGGCCGGCGGCATCGATGCCGTCAACGACGCGATCGGCCGTACCATCGCTTGGGTATCGCTTGCCATGGTGCTCGTCCAGTTCGCCGTCGTGGTGATGCGCTACGTGTTTGGCCTGGGCTCGCTCTACATGCAGCACTCGGTCGTCTTCATGCACGCGATCATCTTCCTGGTCGCGGCCGGCTACGCGCTGAAAGACGACGAGCATGTCCGCATCGACATCTTCTACGGCCGGTTCTCGCCGCAACAGAGGGCGATGATGGACCTGGCCGGCGTGCTGATCTTCCTGCTGCCGTTCTGCTATCTCGTCTGGATCACCGCCTGGCCCTACGTGCTGGCGTCGTGGCGCACCTATGAGGGTTCGCTCGAGGTCAAGGGGCTGCCCGGCGTTTTCCTGCTCAAGACCTTCATCCTCGTCTACGTGGTCCTGCTCGCGTTGCAAGGCGTGTCGATGGCGGCGCGCGCCGTGCTGACGATGACGGGCACCGCACCGCCGAGGGCGCTGCCGGACCAGGCCACCGGCGAGAAAAGCTCGGGTGTGACATGACCGGCAACGAGATCCTTGCCGTCTGCATGATGGTGGTCGTCTTTTTCTTCCTGGCGACCGGCTTCCCCGTTGCCTTCGCGCTGGCCGGCTCAGCGTTGTTCTTCGGCCTGATCGGCTACGTCTTCGGCGACTTCAGCACGATCTTCTTTGGCCTGACCGCCAACCGCATCTACGGCGTGATGAGCAACGAAATCCTGATCGCCGTGCCGCTCTTCGTCTTCATGGGCATCATGCTCGAACGCTCAAAGGTCGCCGAGAGCCTGCTCGAAACCATGGGGCAGGCCTTCGGCCCGATCCGCGGCGGTCTCGGCGTATCGGTCTGCGTGGTCGGCGGCCTGCTCGCGGCCTCGACCGGCATCGTCGGCGCCACTGTGATGGCGATGGGCCTGATCTCGTTGCCGGTGATGCTCAGGCGCGGCTACGATCCCGCCCATGCCTGCGGCCTGATCGCGGCCTGCGGCACCCTCGGCCAGATCATCCCGCCCTCCATCGTGCTGGTCGTGCTGGGCGACCAGATCTCCAATGCCAACATCCAGGCCCAGCGCGCGGCCGGCAAGTTCTCGGTCGATCCGGTCTCGGTCGGCGATCTCTTCGCCGGGGCGCTCATCCCGGGTATCATCCTGGTCCTCCTCTACATCATTTGGCAGTTGTTCCTCGCCTGGTGGCGGCCCAACAGCGCGCCCGCCGTGCCGCGCGGCGAATTCGGCATCGAAACCGGCTGGGCGCTGGCCTGGCGTGTCGTGCAAGCGCTCGTCGCTCCGGTCACGCTCATTCTGGCTGTGTTGGGCTCGATCCTGGGCGGCGTCGCGACGCCGACCGAAGGCGCGGCGGTCGGCGCGGTCGGCGCCACCATGCTGGGTGGGTTGCGCGCCGCAGGCGAGCGCCGGGTCCATGTGCTGCTCGGCGCGGCCTGCGCCCTGCTGCTGATCATCCTCACCGCAACCGTCGACCTGCGGCTTGGACGGGATCTGACGACCACGGGCCAGACGATCGGCATCTGGCTCGCGATGGGGTGCTGCGCCGGCTTCGCCTGGGGCCTGCTGGTGTCGCTCGTTCTCCTCCATCGTCAGGGCATGCTCGCCTCGGTCATGCGCACGACGAGCAAGATCAGCGCCATGGCGTTCAGCATCGTCATCGGTGCGCAGATCTTCTCGCTCGTGTTCCGCGGCCTCGGCGGCGACGACATGGTGCACGAGTTCCTGCGCGAACTGCCGGGCGGCAAGTGGGCCGCCCTCGCGCTCGTCATGTTCGTCATGTTCATCCTCGGTTTCGCGCTCGATTTCCTGGAGATCACGTTCATCGTGGTGCCGCTGGTGGCGCCGCCCCTGCTCGCCATGGGAGTCGATCCGATCTGGCTCGCGATCATGATGGCGGTGAACCTGCAGACCGAGTTCTTGACGCCGCCCTTCGGCTTCGCGCTGTTCTACATCCGCGCGGTGGCGCCGGCCTCGGTCACGACCATGCAGATCTACAGGGGTATCGTGCCCTTCGTCTGTCTTCAGCTCGTGGCGCTCGGCATCGTCGCGGCCTTTCCCGCGCTCGCCACCTGGCTGCCCAAGCTGCTCTATGGCTGACCCATGGAGCTGATCGACCAGGACGTTCCCGGTCCGCGCCGCGACTATGTCGGCTACGGACGGCAAGCGCCGCGCGTGCGCTGGCCGGACGGCGCGCGCGTGGCACTCAGCCTGGTGCTCAACTACGAGGAGGGCTCCGAGGCCTCGATCCCCGCCGGCGATGGCTACAGCGAGGGGGGCATGGCCGAGCTCGCCTGGTCATTGCCGCGCGAAATCCGCGATCTCGCCGCCGAGTCCGTTTACGAGTACGGCTCGCGTGCCGGCGTGTGGCGCATCCAGCGCATCGTCGATGCGGCCAAGACGCCGATCACGGTCTATGCGTCGGCGGTGGCGCTCGAGCGCAACCGCGAGGTCGCGGCCTGGATCCGCGAGGCAAGCCACGAGGCCTGCGCCCATGGCTGGCGCTGGGAGCAGGTCTGGCGGCTGACCCGCGACGAGGAAAAGAGGCGCATCCAGGCGGCCGTCGATTCGATCGCATCGACCGTCGGCGAGCGGCCCAAGGGCTGGGCCAGCCGGTACAATCCCTCGATCCACACGCGCGAGCTGCTGCGGGAGGTTGGCGGCTTCCTCTACGATTCCGACGCCTTCAACGATGATCTGCCCTACTACACCCCGGTTGCCGGCACGCCGTTTCTGGTCGTGCCCTACTCGCTCGTCCACAACGACGCCCGCTTCGTCATTCCGCAGGGCCATCCGGATGCGGATTCGTTCCTGACGCTGGCCAAGCGCGGCCTCGATCTGCTGTGGGACGAAGGCGCGACGCATCCCAAGATGATGTCGGTTGGCCTGCACGCGCGCCACATCGGCCAGCCCGGGCGCGCCTCGGCGTTGCGCGAATTCATCGATTACGCGCAGGCCAAGGGCAAAGTCTGGTTCGCACGCCGCATTGACATCGCGCAGTGGTGGCAGGCGCACCACCACGAATTCACATCCTAACGGCGAAGTCTCAAGTCTTCGATTTGTGCGGGTGCTTAGCCATCCAATGGCGCGCGATCTCTTCGCCGGTGCAGATCCACGCGCCCTTGTTCTGCACATGGTCGAGGAAACGTGCCAGGCCGACCGCGCGGCCGGGCCGGCCGATCACGCGGTCGTGCAGGCCGATCGACATCATCTTGGGCTCGTCGGCACCTTCCTCGTGCAGCAGATCGAAGGCGTCGCGCCAATAGCTGAAGATATCGTCGGATGTCGCGAGACCCCAGTGCAGGTCGCAGCGGTTGTCGTTGGTCTCGTAAGAATACGGGATCACCAGGTGCGGTTTGCCGCCGACCTCGACCCAATAGGGCAGCTCGTCGTTGAGCGCGTCGCGGTCGTAGAGCAACCCTCCATGCTCGACGAGCAGCCTCCGCGTGTTCGGGCTCGGCCGGCCGGTCATCCAGCCGACCGGCGCCTTGCCGGTGATGTCGCGCAGGCCCTTCATCGCCTTGGCGATGTGCGCGCGCTCCTCTGCCTCCGGCATATGCTGGTAGTCGATCCACCGCCAGCCATGGCTGACGATCTCATGACCGGCCTCGAGCATGGCAGCGACCACCTCTGGCGTGCGGTAGAAGCCGAACACGCAGGCGAGCACGCTGCAGCGGATCTTGCGTTCCTCGAACATGCGCAGCACCCGCCACACGCCGCGCCGCGTGCCGTATTCGAAGGCCGATTCGACGAGCACGCTGCGCGCATTCGGTACGCCAGGAAAGCCGGTATCGCCCAACATCGCCTCTGAACGATCGTCGCCGTGCAGCAGCGAGAGCTCGCTACCCGCTTCGTAGTTGAGGTTGAGATTGACGGCGACGCGCGCGCCGCCCGGCCATTGCGCATTCGGCATGTTGCGGCCGTAACCGACGAGGTCGCGCGGATAGTCGCGCTGCGGCGCTGCCATCTTGTCCTCCCCTGCGTGTCGCGACCGCAAACGTTACATCGGCCGCCGCGGTGGCGCTACACTGGCCGGCACAGAGGAGGTGCGTCATGGCCGATCCGCGGTTTCCCCAGGACGTGCTCGAGCGCGTCGGCCGCTGGCGCGGCCGCACGCATCCCTTCGAGCGCCTCGAGCCCAAGCGCACCGCGCTGCTCGTCGTCGACATGCAGAATTTCTTCCTGTCACCCGAGAGCAACGTGTCGAAGGCGCGCCAGATCGTGCCCAACATCAACCGGCTCGCCGATGCGCTGCGCGCGGCAGGCGGCCATGTCGTCTGGGTGATCTCGACCTATGGTCCCGACCCGAAGGACCGCTGGTCCGTGCTGTTCGACCACGTCTTCTCGCCCGAGCACGGCGCGGCATTTCGCGCCGGGCTGACCCGGGGTGCGGACAGCCATGGCATCTGGCCCGAGCTGCGCCGGCAAGCTGGCGAGGCAGTGATCGAAAAGAACCGCTTCGGCGGCTTCAGCGGCAGCGGCGGCCGGCTCGAGCGCGAGCTGCGCACCAAGGGCGTCGACAGCGTGCTCATCACCGGCACGGTGACCAATGTGTGCTGCGAAACCACGGCGCGCGAGGCCTCGATGCTCGATTTCAAGACGGTGATGATCACCGACGGCAATGCCGGGCGCACCGAGGAGGCGGACTGGCGGACCTTCGGCCTGTTCCTGCAGATTTTCGGCGACGCGCTGAGCACGGACCAGGCGATCGGGGCGCTGCGCGGCTGAGCCTGCCTCCCTCCTGGAGAGCCGTCTCGATCCTGTCCGATGTCGCCGTCTCGGGCCAAGGGCGGCGCACGATCAGATCAGCATCGTCCTCAGCACCCGCGACACCAGCTCGGCCTGGCCGTTGACCCCGATTTTCGCGCGCGCCGCCTTGAGCTGACAACGCACCGTTGCGATCACGACGCCGCGCTGTTCTGCGATCTGCGACGGCTTGTACCCGGCGACCACGCCGGCAACAACCGCTGCCTCGGCGTGGGTGAGGTCGAAGATATCCGCGAGCAGCGCGATGTCGAGCCCGGGCGCTCGCTCGGGATCTCTCAAAACGAAAAGGAACGACACCTGGCCGGGCACCAATTGGTGACGACTGACCAGCACCGAGAGCGGGCCTTCATCGACACGAGGAACCAGGCTCGCAAGCTTCGGCGAGGTCGACGGTTCGCTGGTAGAACCGGAGAGCCGTCCGACAAATGCCTCCAGTCTTTGCTGCGCGCCGCGGTCCCGGCAGCGCAAACGCCCCTGGCCGTCGATGACGAACGGATCGCGACGATCGATCAATGCGCTGGCGAAACGGTCGGCGAAGCGCAGTTGGAGCTGGGAATCGAGCAGGAGCACTCCTGTCACATGCGGCGCCAGCGCATCCAGAAGCGCAGTGAAAGGTATGCGCTGAAAATGCGCCATTGTCTGCGCGCACGCGCGAGCTGCAACAGCTGTGTCGCATGACAGATGGTACCGGACACTTTCGACGGTCGACAGCGCCGGCATCGATCCCGGCCGGACATGGACTGACAGAAGCCTCGATTCCACGATCGCCCCCCATTCGTTGTCGCTGTTGCCGTTGACATTGCCTGCCAGTGCGGCTGCGGCCATCAACGACGGGATCAGCGGGGCAAATCTGGACCAAGAGCGGATGAACACCTGTGAACCGGTTCACAGGCCGGAAAAATCTTGTTTTGGAGGGAACAAAGCTGGTTCGGATGGAGGGACGGCCTGGTCTGCATTAGGTCTGTGAGGGCTCGCAGAGTCGCAGACACGCGATCACTCGCGCAGGCTGACCTTGTTCAGCGCGGACTCGTCTGCGAGGACGATGGTCCCTCTTCGAACCTGCAGATAGCCAAGCTTCTCCCAATCGCGGAGCTGCTTGTTGATGCTCTCTCGCGAGATTCCGATCAGGGTGCCGAGTTCACGCTGCGACAGCTTGAGATCAATGCGCCGACCGCCCGAAGTGGGGCGACCATGGGATTCGGCAAGCTGCAAAAGAGTCTTGGCCAGCCGAGCCGGCAGGTCGAGGAACAACACGTCTTCGACCTGCTCCGTGGTTCGGCGAAGGCGTTCGCACAGCACGCCGAGCAGGCGCGTGGCAATGTCGGGATTTTCACGCAGAAAAGGCAAGAAATGGCGCCGGTCGACGACCAGCAGCTCGCAATCGGTCATGGCCACCGCGTCGGCCGTCCGCTCTCGGCCATCGAGCAATGCTATCTCTCCGAAGACTTGCCCGGGATTGATGATGTTGAAGACGATCTCCTTGCCTTCGTCGGACAGAGCGCAAACTTTCACGTGCCCGCTCACGACGGCCATCATGCTCTGTCCAGGCGATCCCTTTTCGAAGATCCTGCGGTCTGCCGGATGGCGCTCCACTCGCGCATGGATCAACAGTTTGGTCATTTCGTCGCGCGACAGATGTCGGAACAAGGAATGCTCGGCGAACAGCTGCAGCTTGTCCGACGTTTGGGCTGACATTCACCCCCTCCACGCTATAAGCGGCCCCTACCCGTCCGCTGATACGGCTCCCCCGTCCTCAATCTCGTAGGTGATGCCCCCGATCGCGATATCATTCAGCACGTGCGTGATGGTGATCAGATTGGCGTTTTTCATGCCGACCGGCAAGGCGTCCCTAGGCACTGGATAGAAAAGGTGTGCTGCCGGCGTCCAACCACGCGCCTGCGGTTCCAAGCCCGGATTTTCGGCCGGGCTTTCACGATGCGTATCGGCATGTCGGCGCCCCGGTCGGGGAGCGGCAGGATTCAAGTCGAAGACCAGTGCGCAGCCGATGCTGGGCGCTGCGCCGCGTTCAAGTCCTTGCTGACCAGGCGCGTTTACGATCGCAACTTCAAGCTTTTGATGAAAGAGACCGTTCGCCAAAAGGCGGGCGTCCCATACATGGTTTCCCCCGCGACATAAGGCAAGCGGGTCATCATCGTCGAGATCATCAACAGCGGCATTTCCGACGCCATTTTCGACAAGGACATCGGAAGGGGTGGTAGGAAGCCAAAAGATTGACCGTCGCCGCGATTGACGGGGCTGCGTGTCCACATCCCATCGATCCGATTCACACCACCTCCTCCAGCGCCACGCCGCGGCAGTCCATCTCGTATTCGAGCTCGCGCACGGGCGGCCGGCAGAAATGCCAGGTCAGGCCCGCGTGCGCGGCGCCGCGCCTGATGATGTCGTCGGCGAGGAAGGGAAACAGGTCGTGGACCGTGTAGACCTGGGTCGCCGTCGTATCCTTCCAGCCGAAGCCGAGCAGGCCGAGACGACGCTCCATCTCGCCATGCACGAAGGCGGCCTTCGCGCGCATGGCATCGGGGCTCGTCTCGCCGCGTCGGACGATATTCTCGCCGTAGGTCTGGCCACCCTCGCGCGCCTCGCCACTGCCAGCGACCACGAAGCTCGGCGCCGCCGGTGCCGCGACGGTGAAAGCGAAGGCGTGGAACGACGGCTCGGCCGGCGGATCGATCTCCGGGCAGACATTGCTGCGCGCGACCGGGTTGGTCTTGCCGTCGTAGATGCCCCATTTGCCCAGCGTCACCACGTATTGCTCGTTGAAGCCGCGGAAACCCTGATCGGTGAATGGCGCCGGTGAACGCAGCTCGCAGGCGCAGAAGGATGTCATCGGCCGGCCGGCGGCGGCAATCAGGCGCTCGACCGCGGTGAAACCCTGGGCCAAGGGGATCGGCGCGCGAAATCGGACCCGGCGGATGGCGAAGCCGGGCTCGGCGGCGACGCCACCCGAGTACTGGAACACGGCCGGAATGAAGCGATAGCCGCCGGGGGCAAACACCTTGGTCGTCATGGCTTGGCAAACCTCCCTCTTGACCCACACGCTTCCCATCAGCTTGCCCATAAGCGCGGCGTTAGGCAAAGCCGGCCATTGACAAGCTTCCGGCCTGATCCGCACACTCGAACGAACCGAGAAGGGCCTCGAACGGCCCGTCACATCCAGGGAGGATGCCATGAACTTCTCGCACGCGAAGCTGTGCGCAGGTGCGGTTGCCTGCGCGGTCACTCTCGCCGTCGCACCTGTTTCGGCCGACGTGAAGATCGGCGTGATCTACGACTACACCGGCCCGTTCGCCGCCGGCGGATCGAAGGCGGCCGGCATCGGCAACAAGATCGCGATCGACATGATCAACGAGAAGGGCGGCGTCGAAGGGCACAAGATCGTGCCAATCTACGCTGACGCTCAGTCCAAGACTGACGTCGCCATCAACGAGGCCGAGCGCCTGCTCAACGACGCCAAGGTCGATTTGATCATGGGCGTCTATTCCAGCGCGCATTGCGTGCCCATGGCGGCCAAGGTCGATGCGGCCAAGAAGTTCATGTGGGCCAATGTCTGCGTCGCGTCTGCCGTGCTCAAGGACAAGAACCTGCAATACGTGTTCCGTCCGCAGGTCCATTCCGATCAGTTCGGCGAGGCGTCCTGCACCTTCATCGCCGAGAACGCCAAGTCGAAGCTCAAGAAGGAGGTCAAGGACGTCAAGGTCGCGATCATCCACGAGGACGGTCCCTATGGCGTCGGCGTCGCCATGGGCAACGAGGCCAAATGCAAGGAACTGGGCATGCAGATCGCCCACAAGGAGGGGTATGCGGCGACCGCTACCGACCTCACCGCCCTGGTGACGAAGCTGCGCCGTGCCCAGCCCGACATCATCCTGCACACCGGCTACAACCCCGACATCACGCTTTTCCTGCGCCAGTCGAAGGAGGCCGGCCTGCGTTTCGACGCGCTGATCGGCCATGGCGCCGGCTACGGCCAGATCGACAAGCTGATCGAGACCTTCAAGGACGACGTCAACCTGTTCTACAACGTCGACCCCGTCGCCGCGCAGCTGCTCGACGCCAAGACGCTGAAGCCCGGCCTCGGCGATCTCACCGCCGAAATGGTCAAGCGCTACAAGGCCGAAAGCGGCGCACAGGAAGTGCCGCCGCACACCTCGATGGGCTTCAACCAAGCCTGGGTGTTCCTGACCGACGTGCTGCCGCGTGCGATCAAGAAGCATGGCGGCTTCGATCCCGAGGCGCTGCGCAAGGCCGCACTCGAGACCGACATTCCCGAGGGCGGCACGATCCAGGGCTATGGCGTGAAATTCTTCCCCGCCGGCAGCAAGATGGCGGGCCAGAACGAACGCTCTTCGCCCGTGGTGATGCAATACGTCAAAGGCGAGACCAAGATCGCCTGGCCGGCCTCGCTCAAGACGATTGATGCCGTGCTGCCCCTGCCCAAGGGCCACGCCTACGCACGCTGACGCACAGCGCCGCGCCTGACTGACTTGCCGCCCCGGGGGCCAGTTGACCGCCCCGGGGCGGGCAAGCATCGGGAAACCTCCCGGGAATCGACCGCAGCATGGCCATGCTGAGTGCCACCGGCCTGACCAAGACATTCGGCGCTCTGGTCGCGGTCAACAACGTGTCATTCGAGGTCGAGCAAGGCGAAATTCTCGGCCTGATCGGCCCCAACGGGTCGGGCAAGAGCACGATCTTCAACTGCATCGCCGGCATGTACGCGCCGTCGGCCGGCAGCATCCGCTTCCAAGGCGACGAGATCGCCGGGCTGACCGCCGACCGGGTCTGCCACAAGGGCATCGGCCGCACCTTTCAGATACCCCGGCCCTTTCGCAATCTGAGCCTGCTCGAGAACGTGGCACTGTCCGCCTATTTCGGCCAGGACCGTAGCGCCAGCCGCAGCAATTGTTGGCGCGCGGCCGAACAGGCGCTGGAGCTGGTCGGACTGCCGTCCGATGCGCACAGCACGACCGCCGGCCTCGGCGCCGCGGCGCTCAAGAAGCTCGAGCTTGCCCGTGCGATCGCCACGCAGCCGCGCCTGCTGCTCGCCGACGAAAGCCTCAACGGCCTCGATCACCACGAGATGGAGCAGGCGGCCGACATGCTCCAGCGCATCCGCCGCGACATGGGCATCACCATCGTCTGGGTCGAGCACATCATGGGCGTGCTGATGCGCGTGGTCGACCGCGTCGTCGTGCTCGATCATGGCGAGATCATTTTCGTCGGCGGCCCGAGCGCGGCCCAGACCGACGCCCGTGTCGTCGAGGTCTATCTCGGCACGAGCGAGCAGCCCGCGGGAGCGGCCTGACGCGACCATGCTCGAGCTGCGCGACATCGATGCGGGCTATGACGGCTTCCAGGCCCTGTTCGGCGTATCCATGCAGGTTGCGGCCGGCGAGGCGGTCGCCGTGATCGGCGCCAATGGCGCCGGCAAGACGACGTTGCTGCGCGTGATCTCCGGGCTCCTGCCGGCGAGCGCCGGCGAGATGAACATGGAGAGCGTGTCCCTGCGCGCGATTGCGCCCCATCGCATCGTCGAGGCAGGTATTGCCCACGTGCCGGAGGGGCGGCGCCTGTTCCCGCGCCTCTCTGTCGAGAGCAATCTCAAGATGGGGGCCTTCGCGCCGGCGGCACGTGCGCGCTTCGCCGAACGGCTCGACTATGTCTACAGCCTCTTTCCGCGTCTCAAGGAAAGGCGCGCGCAGCTTGCCGGCACCATGTCGGGCGGCGAGCAGCAGATGTGTGCGATTGCGCGCGCTCTGATGAGCGGTCCGAAACTCGTTCTGCTCGACGAGCCGTCGATGGGACTGGCGCCGGTGATCGTGCATCAGGTCTTCGACCTGGTGCGGCGCATGCGCGCCGAAGGCTATACCGTCCTCGTCGTCGAGCAGAATGTCAGCCAGGTGCTCAAGATCGTCGACCGCGCCTACCTGCTCGAGGTTGGACGGATCAAGACCAGCGGTCCCGCCGCCGAGCTTCTGGCGAGCGACGAGATTCGCAAGGCCTATATGGGGCTTTGAATGGATTGCCACCTCGACATCTTCTTCCTCGAGGCCGTGCTCAACGGCATCCTGCTCGCCGGGCTTCTGGCGCTGCTGGCGCTCGGCCTCAACCTCATCTTCGGCGTCATCGACGTGGTGTGGATCTGCTACGCCGAGCTGGTCATGGTCGGCATGTACGGCATCCATCACGCCTACAAGGCAGGCGTGCCCTTCCCGGTCGCGGCACTGATCGGCATCGTGCTGATCGCGCTCGCCGGCGCGGCCCTGCATCATCTGGTCATCCGGCCCGTGCTCGATTCGGCGCCGATCAACCAGCTGCTCGTCACGGGCGGCGTGCTCTTCCTGCTGCAGGCCGCCGCCACCATGGCCTTCGGCATCGACTTCAAGAATCTGGGCATTCGCCTCGGCTCGCTTGGCTTCGCCGGCATGTCGTTCTCCTGGTCGCGCGTCATCACCTTCGTGGTGGCGCTGGCCAGCATGCTGGCGCTGTGGCTTTTCCTCAGCCGGACCTACATCGGCACGGCGATCCGCGCCATCGCCCAGGACCGCCAGATCATGCCGCTGATGGGGGTCGACAGTCGCCGGGTCTATTTGATCACGTCCGCGATCGGCGGCGGCCTCGCCGGACTGGCGGCAGCGCTGATGGTGCTGCAATACGACATCTATCCGCAGATCGGCCTTCAGTTCGGGCCGCTCATCTTCATGATCTGCGTGCTGGGCGGTCTCGGCAACATGCTCGGCGGCTTCATTGCCGCCTTCATCATCGGCCAGTTCATTGCGATCGGCGGATCGTGCATGGCGACCGAGTGGGGCTACGCGACGGCTTTCCTCTTCTTCATGGTCGCCATCTTCATCAGGCCCCAGGGCCTGTTCGCGGCCAAGTCATGATCCGCATCTCGCGTCCTGCATTGGTCGGTCTGGCATTGCTCGGGGTGCTGCCCTTCGTGATCCGCCTGCTGTTCAGCGGTTCGGAGAAATACTATCTGCACCTGCTGATCCAGATCCTGCTGTGGTCGTTCATCTACACGGGCTGGTCGCTGATGGGCCGCTTCGGCCTGACCTCGCTCGGGCACGGCGCGTTCACCGGCATCGGCGCCTATGCGACCGTGCTGCTGTGGAACTTCGCCGGGCTGACGCCATGGCTCGGCATTCCCATCGGTGTGGCGGTGGCGGCCATCGTCGCGCTGCTGGTCGGATATCCGTGCTTCCGCCTGCGCATCACGGGTCACTATTTCGCGCTGCTTACCCTCGCCCTCACCGAGTTCGTCCGGCTCTGCATCGTCGGCTGGCGCGACTACACCGGCGGCTCGCTCGGCACCCAACCAAAGCGCTATGGCGACGGGATCTCGCTCTACGCAATGCAGTTCGAGCCCGACCGCGTGCTGTCCTACTACATCGCGCTGGCCCTCTGGCTGTTCGGCCTTTACGTCTGGGTACGGGTCGACCGCAGCATGGACCGCTACGCGCTCGATGCCGCCAGCCAGGACGAGGACGCGGCCGCCTCGGTCGGCATTCACGTCACGCGCGAGCGCTTGAAGGTGACAGCGCTGAGTGCCGCCATGTGTGCGTTGGGCGGTGCCGTCTTCGCGCAGTACCAGATGTATATCGGGCCGGACACGATCGCCGGCCTCGGCGTGTCGCTCAACATCGTGTTCGCGGTCATCGCCGGCGGCATGTGGGTGCTGCTCGGACCGACGGTCGGCGCGGTGTTCACGCAGGTGCTGTCGGAAGGCCTGCGGGTAACGATCCAAGGATCTGCGACGCTCAAGGCCTGGTTTGGCTCGGCGGCCTTCGCGCTCGACACGGCAATCTATGGCTTGCTTCTGGTCCTGTTCATCATCTATATGCCGCGTGGCATTCTCGGCACCTTGATCGAGCGGCGGCGCCGGTCCGACGCGGTGGCCGCCCGCGGCTCCGAGCGAACGAATGCCTCGCTCGCCGCGAACGGCAAGAGGCCGTGAGGGAGCTGGTCACCCGACGCCGGGTCTCACGTCGATCCGCTGCTCGGCACCACGGAGACAGGCAATGGATGCGGCACGATTCGACAAGCGGGGCTATCCCGTCGTCGATGCGGCAACCGGCTACGACGAGTGGGCGGCGACCTACGAGGCGACGGTGGCCACCGGTCTCGACGAACCGCTGCTCGACGGCATTACCTCGGTCGACTGGCGCGCCATGCATCATGTCGTCGACCTCGCCTGCGGGACCGGCCGAGTCGGCGCGCGTCTTGCAGCCAAGGGCGTCGGCGCCATCGACGGCGTCGACATCGCGAAGGAAATGCTGGCTCGCGCCGAGGCCAAGAAGCTCTATCGCTCGCTCCGCGTCGGCGACATCGCGGCCACCGACCTGCCATCCGGCAGCTACGATTTGTGCATCATGTCGCTGGCCGACGAGCATCTGGCCGAGGTGGCGCCGGTCTATCGCGAGGCGGCGCGCCTTCTCATGCCGGGTGGATGCTTCGTCCTGCTCGGCTACCATCCGTTCTTCCTGATGAACGGGCTGCATACGCACTACCATCGTGCCGATGGCAGCGCGGTTTCGATCAGCAGCTACGTCCATCTGCACAGCGAGCATTTCCGCGCCGGCCTGATGGCCGCACTGTCGCTCGTCGAATTCAACGAATGCGTGATCGACGAGGAGTGGCTTAAGACCAAGCCGAAATGGCGGCCCTATCTGCATTGGCCGGTGAGCTTTGCCGTGGTCTGGCGGCGCGACGCGTAGCCGAGCTTGCCGCTCAGATCTCCGCACCGGCCTGGTCGAGGACGACGGTCAGCGCCAGGATCGTATCCACGGTGCTGCCATCGCGCGCCAGCGGCAAGAGCAGCCGCTCGACATGGGCGCGCGACGCGATCCGGCGATCGGGTTCGAAGGTCGGCGCGCCGCGGCGGTAGTGGTGGGCATGCTCGTTGACGACCAGCGCGTAGTGCTGGAAGTACGCGGGATCGAAATACTTGCTGTTCACCTCGCCGAGGTAGCGGCCGGTTGCGTGCTCGCCGTAGAAACGTTCAAGCGCCGTGCCGACAAGGCGATAGCGGAAGCGCAGAGGGTCGCGCTCGACATCGAGCAGCCATATGTTGGCCAGCAGGCGCGGCACGTCGGTCGGATCGAAGTGCTGGCGTCCCGGCAGGCCGCCGCCTTCCGGATGTATCGAGCGCCAGTAGCGATAAAGCATCGCGATCTTCGGATGCCAGAACGCGGCATCGGCGGGGAGTTCGAACTTGTCCATCGGGCCTGGCAGGGAAGCATAGCCCCGTGCGCCGGCCGTGACCAAAGTTCTCTTCGGCAGTCAGAAATGTTCGCCGGAGCTATTCGGCGGCGCGCGCCGGCTGCTGCGAGCCGCGGAAATGCGGCATGACCTCGGCGATGAACAGCTCGACCGACCGCTTGGTCATCTCGTGGGGCAGGCCGAAAGTTGCGCTGAAGGCGAACAGGTCGATGCCCAAAGCCTCGTAAGCGCGCAGCTTCCGGACCACCTCGTCCGGCCGGCCGAACACCATGTGTTCGAGGATGAAGCCCGGGTCGAACTCGGCGCGGTTGGCGATGTGGTCGAGCCCGACCGCCTCCGGAAAGCCGTTCGTCACCGTGCCGATGTTCTTGAACAGGTTCTCGAAGCGCCTTCCGTAGGTGATGTAGGCATCGATCGCCTTCTGCTCGCCGGCCTTGTCCTCGTAGACGCAGCCGCGGCGCAGCATGAGCAGGCGCGGCCGGCCGGGCCGGGTGGCAGGCACCCCGGGATTGGCGGCCAGCGTGTCATTGAAGCGTTTGACCAGCGCCTCGACCTCGGCATGGGGACGCGATAGCGGCGTCGCCATGATGTGCGCGCCCTGCTTGATCGCCCAGTCGAAGGTGCCGGGATCGCGCGCGGCGACCCAGATCGGCGGGTGCGGCTTCTGCAAGGGCTTCGGTACCGACGTCGCGCGCGGGAAGGCCCAATGCTTGCCCTTGTATTCGACATCGCCCTGCCACAAGGATTTGACCAGCGGCAGCATCTCGCGCATGAAGTCGCCGCCCTCGACATGGGGCATGCCGCCCGCCATGCGGTCGAACTCGTGCTGATAGGCGCCGCGGCCGAAGCCGAGATCGAGGCGGCCGCCGCTCATCACGTCGAACAGCGCCGCCTCTCCGGCGAGACGGATCGGGTGCCAGAAGGGCGGCACGACGACGGCAGTACCAAGCCGGATCCGCTTGGTGTTGGCCGCCCAGAACGACATGGCCGTGAACGGGTTCGGGCCGATCACGAACTCGATCGTGTGGTGCTCCTGGGCGAGCACCATCTCGAAGCCGCCCTCGTCGGCCATCTGGACGAGTTCGAGGGCGCGGGCGGTCACGTTCCGCACGTCGTCGGCGGAATCGAAGCGTTCGAGATTGACGGCGATGGCGAACTTCACTGCGCTCTCTCATCAACCGGACAGGCCGGCGCTGTGGCAGGTGCAGTATCGGATGCCGGCTCCGGCCCGTCCACCCCCGCTCGGTTCCTGGGTCAGATCCGCGGATAGAACGAGTATCTGGTGCCGAGCTGCGCCTCGGCATCGCGCAGATCCTCGGGTGTGCTGATATGGAACCACTCGCCGTCATGGGCGATGCCCCAGAGGCGCTCGGTTCCAGCCGCGCGATCATAGAGGCGGTTGAGCGAGAAAGCGCCCGCCTCGATCTCGCCCGTCTGCGAATTTCGGAACAGGCGCGGATGAAGGATCTGCAGCCCGATGAACGCGAAGGGCACGACCTCGTCCTCGCGGCGCCGCCTGAGCCGGCCGAGCTCGTCCATCATGAAGTCGCCCATGCCGTCATAGCCGAGAGCGTGGGGCGTGGCATAGACCGCGAGCAGGGCATCCATGCGGGCGTCGTCCCAGCCGGCCGCCAGGCGCTTCAGCACGTCGCTCGGTCCGTTCAACCAGAAGCTATCGCCATTGATCGCATAGAAGGGCCGGTCGCCTTCGTCCGGAGGATTGAGCTTGTCCAGGGCATGGGCGATGCCGCCGCCGGTTTCGAGCAGATCCGTCTCGGGCGACAGGATGATCCGCGGCCGGCGACGCTGCGCCAGGCGCTTCGCCACCATTTCGGCGTAGTAGTGGGTGTTGACGACGGCGGTCTCCACGCCGGCCTCATCCAGGCGGTCGAGCGCGCGATCGAGCAAGGTCTGGCCGCCGACCTCGACCAGCGGCTTGGGCTTGAGCGTGGTGATCGGGCGGAGACGAAGGCCGAGCCCGGCGGCCAGCACCATGGCGCGCTTGGGAACCGCGATGCTCATCGCGCCATCTCGCGCGCGATCTCGGGTATGCCGCGCATATCTCCGGGGATGTGCCGCTCGAGCCAGGCGCGCAGCGGTTCGAGCACGGGATGCGCCAGATCGCCCTCGATCAGGCGCCACACCCGGGGAATGTGCTTGAGGTAGCCAGGCTTGCCGTCGCGCACGCAGAGCCGCGTGAAGATGCCGACGATCTTGCAGTTGCGCTGTGCTCCGAGGACCGCGTAGCTGCGGTCGAAGGCGATGCGATCAGCCGAGCCCACGCGGCCGCTTGCCTCGAGGTACCGCGCACGCATGTCCGCAACCAGCCGCGCCTCGATGTCGCGCCGCGCGTCTTCCAGAAGCGAGACGACGTCGTAGGAGATCGGCCCGGCAACTGCATCCTGGAAATCGAGCAAGCCGCACGCGGCGACGCCGGGACGGTCGTCGAGCCAGACCAGGTTGTCGACGTGATAGTCGCGCAGCACCAGCGTGGTCGGCACGTCGCGCGCCGCCGGCAGGACCGCACGCCAGACATCGAGATAGGCGCGCCGCACACTCTCCGGCGCCGGCTCGCCCGTCACGGCCGGCAGATACCAGTCGACCAGCAGCGCGGCCTCGCGCAGCAGCAAGTCGTCGCTGTAGTCGGGCATGCCGCGCGCTGCCACATCGGGGGGCTGCCGGTGGAGATCGGCCAAGAGATCGACCGCCAAGGCATAGAGCATCCGCTCGTCGCCGCCGCTGGCGAGCATACGCGTGTAGGTGTTGTCGCCGAGATCCTCGAGCAGCAGATAGCCGGCCTCGACATCGGCCGCCAGCACGCGCGGCGCGCTGAGCCCGAGCGAGACCAGGCGCTCCGCCACCGCGACGAAGGGCCGGACGTCCTCCATCGGCGGTGGAGCATCCATCAGCACGGCGACGCGACCCTGGAGATGAACGCGGTCATAGCTGCGAAACGACGCGTCGCCGGCGAGCTTGCTGCAGCGCGCGTCGCCCCAGCCGGCCCGATCGAGCAACTGGGCGCGGCGCTGTCCCCGCTCCTTGGCGTCCATTTCTCGCGGCGCGCTCATGCCAATTGCAGATCGGCAAGCCTGCGAACCCAGGCTCCGTGCCCCTCGAGACAGGCTTCGCGCGCATCGGGCGTGGGTCCAAAACCGAGCCGCAGATCCAGCCGATCGGCCGGCAGATACCGTCCCAGGCGTTCCGGCCACTCGATCAGCGCGATTGCGTCGGCGAAGGCTTCCTCGAGGCCGAGCTCGCGCGCTTCCTCGGCGCGTTCGATGCGATAGAGGTCGACGTGCCAGATCGTCAGGCCGGCGGCTTCGTAAGTCTGCACCAGCGTGAAGGTTGGGCTTGGGACATCGACGGCCCGGCCTGCGAGGGCGTGGATGAAGCCGCGCGCGAAGCTCGTCTTGCCGGCGCCAAGGTCGCCCGACAGCGCGATGACGTCGCCCGGCCGGGCGACCGCTGCGAGCTTGGCAGCCAGTCGCCGCGTCGCGGCTTCATCGGCTAGGGAGAGCAAAACGGCCAAATCGAGCACCGGCGGCATTGCATCGCGTTGTACCGGGCTCTACGCCCGCAGGCAACGGGACAAGCGGACGGATGTCAGAAAACTCCGCGATCAGGTCCCGAGATACGCGTCGAGCTCCGGGATGCCGCGGGCAGCGAAAAGCTCGGCCGTCGGCGCCAGCTTGATGACGCGGCCGCGGTGGACGAAGGCCGTGCGATCCGCCGCATGGCTGGCGTCCTCGGGCAAATGGCTGACCATCAGGACGGTCAGTCCACGCTCGCGCCTGATGTCCCGCACGAGGTCGAGCATGTCGCGCCGGAGGGCCGGACCGAGCGCGGCGAATGGTTCATCGAGCAGCAGCACCGGACGGTTACGCACCAGGCTGCGCGCCAGCGCGGCGCGCTGGCGCTCGCCGCCCGAGATCTGGCCAGGCAAGCGCTTTTCGAATCCGCCGAGCCCGACCCGGCCGAGCGCAGCCGACACGCGCCGGCGGTCCTCCGCGCCAAGCCGAAGCCGTGGGTCGATGCCAAGACCGACATTGGCCGCCAGGTCGAGGTGCGCAAACAGGTTGTGCTCCTGGAACAGCGTCGTGACCGGCCTTGCCGACGGGACAAGCTCGGTCACGTCCGTGCCGGCGATCATGATGCGGCCATTGTCGGGCCGCTCGAATCCGGCGATGAGGGCGAACAACGTCGTCTTGCCCGCGCCGCTTGGCCCGATGATCGCCATGAATTCGCCGGCCATGACGGCGAGATCGAACGACATGACCATGTCCTCGTAGTAGAAGGTCACGGCGCGGAGCTCGACGGCAGCGCCCGTTGGCGCAGCCGCGGGCGGCGCATCAGGCTGAAGCATGCGCGCCTCGCCCACGGCCGGAGGGTCCGGCGCCGCCGATGCCTCGTTCGACCAGCGCGAAGAGACCGAGCGACAGCGCCGCGAGAATGAGGGCGATCACGGCCGCCTCGTCGGTGCGATAGCTGCCAAGCCGCTGGTAGAGCAGCAGCGGCAGGGTGGTGGTGTCCTGGTTGCCGAACAAAGCGATGGCGCCAAGGTCGCCGAAGGACAGCGCGGTGGCGAGCGCAAGCGCCAGACCGACCGGCCGGCGCAGCAGCGGCCAATCGATCAGGCGCAGCCGCGTCCACCCCAGGATGCCCAAGCTCTGACACAGCCGGTCGTGCAATTCATCCGCACGCGCCAGTGCCGGCGCGAGTCCGTGCATGACATAGGGCAGCGCCATCAGTGCGTTGATCGCAATCACGATGAACGGACCGACGGCAAACACGTCGATCTGGCGATGCAGCAGCACGAACCAGCCGGTACCGATGACGAAAGGGGGAACGACGAGAATGATCGCGCCCGACCACTCGATGCCGCCGGCAACGCTGGCAAGGCCCATGCGCCGGCGTAGGTGGCGCGCCGCCCCCAGCAGCCCGGCGCCGAGCATGAGCGCCAGTGCGGCCGCGGCGATGCCGATACCGAGGCTCAGGGCCAGAGCGCGCCAAAGGACCCGATCGTCGAGCAGAGCTGCGACCGGACCGGCGAGGCCGCCCGCCACCACGGCGCCAAGCGGGAGTGCGACGACCAGCATGGCGGCCGCGATCACCGCGAAATCGAAGATGCGACCCGCCGCGCTGACGAGGTCGGGACGTCCTACCCACCGGCCGGTGGTCGCGGACATGGCCATCGGCCGGACCAGTCGATGACAGGCGGCGAGCAGCGCGCCGCACAGCGCGAATTGAACGAGCGCCAGGCCAGCGGCACGAACCGGCTCGAAATCGAAGCGGAGCGCGTGATAGATCGCGAGCTCGATCGTCGTGGCGGCGGGTCCGCCACCGAGCGTCAACACGACTGTGAAGCTGACCACGCACAGCATGAACACGAGTCCGGCCACGCCGGGCAGCGCCTGGCGCAGCAAGGGCCACTCGATCACGCGGAAGATCGCCCCGGAATCCATGCCGAGCTGGCTGGCGAGGCGCCAGGTTTCGGCTGGCACGTTGTTCCATGCGTTGAGCAGAAGCCGTGTCGCCAACGGCAGATTGAAGAACACATGCGCAATCAGGATGCCGGTGAGCCCATAGATTTCCAGGGCGCGCGGGAGGCCCAAGATCGCGAGCGCATCGTTCACCAGCCCGTTTCGCCCACACACCGCGACGATGCCGAGCACGGCGACGATACCGGGCACGACCAGCGGCAGCCCGAAGAGATTGAGCAGCAGCGCTCGTCCCGGAAATTCCTGCCGCCGCGCCAGCGCACGCGCGACCGGGACGGCGAGCCCGACGGCGAGCACGGTCGACAAGAGGGCCTGCCAAAGAGTGAAACGGACGACGCGTGCCAGATAGGCATCGGACAGCACCGCGTGCAGCGCGGCTGCCAGTCCTTCAGTCTCGCCCGTCGCCGTTTTCAGCAGCGCGCCGAGAGCGCCCCCGACCGAGGCCGCGATGAGGCCGAGCGCCAGAGTGCCGGCGACAAGCGCCCAGTCGAAACGCCTGATCAAGAGCTCAACTCGGGACGTGGCGCATTGCTACGGTGCCATTGCGCGCAGCCACTCCTCGGTCCAGCCCCGCCGATTGGCGAGCACCTGTTCGGGCGGCACGAGCAGGGTTCGCACGGGTTTGACCAGGCGATCGAACTCGGCGGGAAGGCCCTGCGACGGGGTCGCCACCGGGAACATCCAGTTGCCCGTGGGAATGACGTCCTGGAAGCCCGGCGCAAGCACGAATGCCATGAAATGCTCGGCAAGCGCGGCCTGTTTCGATGCAGCGATGCGCCCGGCGACCTCGATCTGAAGATAGTGGCCCTCGGCGAAGGCGGCCGCCTGATAACGCTCCTTCTTTTCGGAGATCATATGGTAAGCGGGCGAGGTCGTGTAGCTCAGCACCATCGGCGCTTCGCCTTTGGTGAAAAGCCCATAGCTTTCGCTCCAGCCCTTGGTTACGGTCAGGATGCGACCGCGCAATCGCTTCCATGCGGTCTCGGCCTGGTCGCCATAGACCGACTTCACCCACAGCAAAAAGCCGAGTCCGGGCGTGCTCGTGCGCGGGTCCTGGATAATCAGCTTCTGCGCGGCGTCGCCCTCGATCAGCTCCTTCAGGCTGGCCGGAGGCACGGCCAGCCCGTCGCGGTCGTAGACGACGGCAAAATATCCATAGTCAAAGGGCACGAAATGCTGATCCGACCAGGCGACAGGCAGGCTCAGCTTCGACAGGTCGCGCCCGTGCGGGGCGAACAGGCCCGTGGCGCGCGCCTCGGCGATCAGGTTCATGTCGAGGCCGAGCACGATGTCGGCCCGCGTCGCGGCACCCTCGAGCTTGAGCCGGTTGAGCAGTGCGACCGCGTCGTCGACAGCGACGAAGTCGAGGCGGCAGGTGCATTCAGCCTCGAACGCCTTCTTGATGGCGGGGCCCGGCCCCCATTTCGAGGTGAACGCGTTGTAGGTGTATACGCTGAGCGCCGCCGGGTCCGCCGCCCAGGCGGCGTGGGTCCCCAGTGCGACGATCGTCGCCAACAACAATTTCCCGAGTTTCATGAGCAGACCTCCTGCGCGATCTGGCGAAGGAGGCGGCTTCGGTCGGCCGATCCCAAGTCCCTCCGCCGGTGCTAACCGGATCAGGTTCGTCGGGTTGACGCGCGCAACCGCGCGGGCTGGCCGGCGGCTCACAGCGTCTCTCAGCCCTTCGCGGGCACCCCGTTGAGCTTCACCAAGATAGCGCCGGACGCGGTCGATGAAAAGCGCCTGTGGGGCACCTTCGGATCACCCGTGCCGCGCTTGCCTTGCCGTGGCGATGCCTCCATGTTAGCGCCGCTGGGGAAGGTAGTCGAAAGCACCGGCCGCATGTCGAGCCAGACACATGTCACCGATGTCGCCATCATTGGCGCGGGCCCGGTCGGTCTGTTTGCCGTTTTCGAATGCGGCATGCTGCGCATGCGCGCGCACGTGATCGATGCGCTCGATGCGACTGGCGGGCAGTGCGCGGCGCTTTATCCGGAAAAGCCGATCTACGACATTCCCGGCTATCCGCGCATCGATGCCGCCGCGCTGATCGACCGTCTCGTCGAGCAGGCCGCGCCATTCCATCCCGTCTATCATCTGGGTCAGCGCGTCGATGCGCTGACCCGGCACGACGGCGTCTGGCGTCTCACGACCTCGACGGGAAACCAGATCGAGGCAAAGGCGATCATCGTTGCCGCCGGCGTCGGCGCTTTCGGTCCGAACCGGCCACCGCTGGCCGACCTCGCCCGGTACGAGGGCAAGAGCGTGCTCTACCTGGTCAAGCGGCGCGAGGACTTGCGCGGCAGGCGGGTGGTGATCGCGGGCGGCGGCGATTCGGCGGTCGACTGGGCCTTGTCGCTTGTCGACGTTGCCGAGCGCGTCATGGTGGTTCATCGGCGTGCGAAGTTCCGGGCGGCGCCGGAAAGCTCCGCCAGGCTCGATGCACTCGCCAAGCAGGGCCGGCTCGACCTCGTTGTCCCCTATCAGCTGAGCGCGCTCGAAGGCGCCGACGGCAAACTCGACGCAGTTGTCGTCGCGGATCTCGATGGCGGGACCCGCCGCCTCGTGGCCGACACGCTCCTCGCCTTCTTCGGGCTCGCCATGAATCTCGGGCCGATCGCCGACTGGGGCCTCAACCTGGAGCGCAATCACATCAAGGTCGATCCCGCGTCCTGTGCCACCAATGCACCCGGCATCTTCGCAATCGGCGACATTGCTACCTATGCCGGCAAGCTCAAGCTCATCCTATGCGGCTTCTCGGAGGCGGCGATGGCGGCGCACGCGATCCATCCGCTCGTGCATCCGGGCGAGGTTCTGCATTTTGAATATTCGACGACCAAGGGCGTGCCCGGCAGCAGCTAGCGCCGGTCGATCGGCCGCGATGTCGCAGGTGTCCGGGGCAGCGTTGTGCCCCCGGCAAGGCGTGTGATAAGGGACGCTCGCCCGAGCGGAGTGATGGTTTGACATGAGATTGCGTATTGCCATTCTCGCTGTGGCGCTGGCATTCGCCCAGCCGGGCACAGCCGTCGGATTTGGCGAAAGCCTGCGGAGCTCGTTGCGGCCGCTGCCGGATCTATCGCAGCTGCGCTGTCATCAGGTTCATGTGGCGCGCAGCGACGACGGCGTGACTTTTCGTGCCGACTCGCAACCCGTGCTCGACGCCGCCACGGCGCCCGATGCCGTACCGGACGGCAACGGTCTCCGCCTCTATGTCGTCAATGGCGAGCCCGGCAAGCACGGCATATGGACCGTGCGTCTGGAGGACGACGGAGCGAGCTGGCGTCGCGGCTCATATGAGCCCATTCAGATCGACGGGGCCGTCAGCGGCGATATCGCGCAGCCGGATGTTCTGCGACTGCCCGACGGAAGACTGCGGCTCTACTACTATGCGGGGTACTTCGTCACGCATCAGCCCAAGCCCTTTCCGGGCATGGTCGAACGTCCGCATCGAATAATGACGGCGGTGTCGTCGGACGGCGTGAACTTCACGGGCGAAGGCCGCGCCATTCTCCTCGACTCGGCGGAGAACCCGACCGTCGTGCCAATCGGGGACGGCCGCTACCTTCTCGCCGTCAACCAGCCCAAATCGCGGCGCATCCTGATCGGCATCAGCAAGGAAAGCAGCCGTTTCGTGCTCAACGGCGCCGTGTTGAGCGGAGGCGCGCCGGAACTGACGATGCTCGCCGACGGCAGCCTCCGGCTGCTTCACGACGTCCCGGGCGGGTTCGGCAGCTTCCGATCGCGTGATGGCGGCAGGGTCTGGGAAGCCGAGGCGGGCCTGCGGCTGACCTCAGCAAACCCGGTTGCCGAGCCCACCGCCGTCAATCTTGGCGTCGCGGGTTGGCGGCTGTTCTACCGCGCGATCAAGCCCGGGTGCACGAAGTCCTAGACTGTGGTCGCTTCGGATTGAAGCGCAGCTTCAATGCGAAACGATTTCACCCTCGCTGAAACGATCGCCCTGGGCCGCGCCGCCGGCTATGAAGCCGCGCAATGCGGCGAGCGCGCGCGCCACTGCCGCATCCACCTGATCTGCGGCATTGCGCGCAGCGGCCGCGTCGCCTGCCATGCACATTTGCTCGATGGACTGCCCGAGAGCTGAGAGCTCGAGCAATCCGGCAGTGGCCGCCGTGCTGGCGAGGTCATGACCCGCGCGAGCCAGCTGACCGGGATCGTCGCGCGAGGCTGCCACGCGCGAAGCGCGGCCCGGGATCGCCCGCTCGGCGTCGCGCATGACGTTGACCGAGTCGTCAAAGCCGATGTGCTCGACCAATTCGTCGACCATGCCCCGATCGAGAACCGGCACGGCTTCCGGCTTGCGCACCGACGCCGGCTGCGCGGCTGCGCCCGCGCCCGGCAGTGCCGCAGCCATGGCTGCGACAAGCTCGCGTACATTGAATGGCTTCGCGACGTAGCCGTTCATGCCGGCGTCGCGACAGCGCGCAACGATGTCGCCCAGGACATTCGCCGTCATGGCGACGATCGGAACCTTGGCCCGGCCGCCGTCGAGCTGGCGGATAGCGCGTGTCGCTTGCAGCCCGTCCATGTCGGGCATCTGCACGTCCATCAGAACGATGTCGTAAGGCAGCATTTTCACCGCCTCCACCGCTTCGATGCCGCTGGCCGCCATATCGACTCGGTGGCCCAGCCGCTCCAAGATACGGACGGCGACCTTCTGGTTGGTGGGGTTGTCCTCGGCGACCAGGACACGGAGCGGCCGGAGCGGCGCCGGCTGCCTGTCGTGGTCGCGGGTGTCAAGCCGTTGGTCCCGCGTCGCCGGCAACTCCACGGTGCGCGCATGCTGCAATGGCAAGACGAACCAGAAGGTCGAGCCCAGGCCTGGCGTGCTGTCGACGCCGATGGTCCCGCCCATCAAGGACACCAGCTCACGCGCGATGCTGAGGCCCAAGCCCGTACCGCCGAAGCGGCGCGCAATCGAGGAATCCACCTGCGTGAATTTCTCGAACAACCGGGCCCGGTCATTGGCGGCGATACCGATGCCCGTGTCGACGACGGCGCAGCGCAGAGCGATCGGCCCCGCCGAATCGGCCGGCTGGAATGCGTCCTTGACCAGCCGCAGTGTGACCGAACCGCGATCGGTGAATTTTACCGCATTGCTCGCCAGATTGAGCATGACCTGGCGGATACGGCCGGCGTCGCCATGAAGCCGAGCCGGCACCGACGGATCGATGTCGACCCGCAGCGACAGACCCTTCGCGCGCGCCGACGGCATGACGATGTCCGTGACGCTGCGCGCCAGGTCGTCGAGCGCGAAATCCGCGATTTCGAGGTCGAGACGTCCGGCCTCCATCTTCGAGAGATCGAGAATGTCGTTGATGATGGCGAGCAGCGACTCCGCGGATTCGCGAATGGTCTGGGCACTGTCGCGCTGATCGGCGGACAAGTCGGTGTCGAGCAGCAGCCCGGTCATGCCGATGATGCCGTTCATCGGTGTGCGAATCTCGTGGCTCATCGTGGCCAAAAAATCCGACTTCGCGCGGCTCGCCGCTTCGGCCTCCTCCTTGGCGCGACGCAGCTGCTCCTGGGCCTGCTTGATGTCCGAAATGTCGGTCAACGAACCGACGCAGCCCGTGGCCCTGCCGGTCGCGTCGATCACGGGCTGAACGTGGCAGACAACCCATAGGCGCGCGCCCGAAGCGTGCGCAATCTGATACTCCTCGCGGTAGGTCAGCTCCGCGGCGTCGCGCGTTTCCCAATCGCGGAGAATGCGCTCACGCTGCTCGGCGGGCAGGATCGCGACCCACGGGCGGTCGACGATCTCCTCGTGGCTCAGGCCGGTAATCTCGGACACGCGTCGATTGACCAGAGTGAAACGCCCCTTGATGTCGAAATGGAAGAAGCCGACGGGCGCGCGCTCGGCGATGTCGCGAACGCGCAGCTCCTGCTCGGCGACCCGCAACTCGGCTTGCTTCAGCCGCTCGATGTCGACGGCGCAGCCCGCCAAGCGCACGACGCGGCCTTCGGCATTGCGAAACGCGTGGGCCGTCGTCCGGAACCACTGGTATCCGCCGTCGGCGCGACGGAACCGCTGCTCGATGTCGATCGACTGCCCGGCCTTGGCCGCATCGATGCTTGCCAGATGGCCGGCGAGGTCGTCGGGATGGACAATCAGCTTGAGCGAGACCGAGATGATGCGATCCCATTCGACATCGGTGTAGCCGAGCATCTCGCGGAAGTTCGGCGAGAAGAACACGCGATTGGTCGCCAGATCCCAATCCCACACGGTCGTGCCCGCACCGCGGAGCGCAAGAACGACATGGTCGTAAGGCTCGCGCGGCTGGCTTCGACAAGTGGCGGACGTTGCGTCGTTGGCGGTGATGTCGGACCCGCGGTTGGTCGTCATTTCAGGCGATGCAGCGGGCCTAACGCTTGCCCTCGGCTTCGGGAACGGCGAGCGCGAGCGCGTTGGCCACCAGCACCATGGCGGCCAGGAAATAGAACACCGATCCGAGACCGTAGTGATCGGCGAGCCAGCCGCCGAACACCGGCGCAATCATCGAGAGCAGAGCCTGCGTCCCGAACATGGTGCTGGTCATCGACGCCGCCAGACTTGGCGGCGAGACGTCCATTAACCAACTGTGGATGACGGGACGCACGGCATACATGAAGAAGCCCAGGACCGATACACAGAACACGAAGACGACCGGATCGCGCACGAAACAGAGGCCGAACACCAGCAGCGTGGTCGCGAAGATGCCGCCGAGCACGATCGGCCGGCGCCCGATGCGGTCGCTCAGTACGCCGGCGATCGGCGTCGCGACCATGCCGCCGATCTGGAGCATCATCAGCGTGAAGCCCATCCAGATGGCGTCGACCTTCATTTCGTTGAGCAGATAGAGAGGCAGAAACACCATCAGCCCGCTCTGGGTCATCGTCCGGAATCCGGCCATGAGGCACAGGCTCCAGACCGCGCGCGCCTTGAGTGTTGCCACCAGGCTGCGCGCATACCCCCGCCAGTCCATCGCCTTGGCGGCGGCGGTCGAGGCCGTATCAGTGCGTAGAAGCACCATCAGCAGCACGCCGGCAGCGGCGAGGCCGGTCAGCGAATTGATCTCCGCCGTCGCGCTCCAATGTGTCACGGCCAGGAGCCAACCGACCGCCAACGGCGCCATCGCGTCGCCGAGATTGGCGCCGAGCGCATGGATCGACAGCGCATAGCCGCGATTGTTGGGCAAGTGGCTCGACAAATACGAGATCGCGGCCGGATGCCAGAGCATGTTGGACGCACCGAGCAGCACGACCAGCGCACAGAGCGCGATGTAGGCCTTGACCAAGCCCATGCCGAAGAGGGCGAGGCTGCCGCCGACCAGTGCCGCCGCCTGGATCAGGACCCGGCGGCCGGTCAGATCGACCAGCGTGCCGCTCGGCAGGTTGGCGACCGACGACCCGACGTGAAAACACGTGACCAGCGCACCCGCCTCCAGATAACTGAGGCCGAGCTCGCGCACGATGAACGGCAGGACGAGGTAGAAGGTGGCCGCAATCCAATGGGTTGCGCCATGGCCGAGGCTGACCAGGACAACCGGCATCTGAATACGAGCGGAGCGGAGCGACGCGGCGGCTTCGGACATGAATGCGCCTGGAGGATGGGAAGAGCATGATACAGGGCTTCGGAAAGCGCGCCCAGTATCCTCGGCCTTGAGCATAGCAGGGCTTCGTGATTCACTGGTCTCGGCACTCAGGCGGAGCCGCGCGCATGCTGCACCTGCGTCAAGTGGCCATTCGCAAATTGGCCTGTCTCGTCCTGCTGTCCTCGGCGCTGTTCGCAAGACAGCCCTGGGCGACCCTGCTCGAAGTCGATCTGGAGTTGATTCTCGCAGTCGACGTCTCACGCAGCATCGACGAGGACGAGGCGCGGCTGCAGCGCGAAGGCTATGTCCGCGCCTGGCGCGATCCGCGCATCGCGCGTGCCATTCAGAACGGACCGCTCGGCCGCATCGCGGTCGCCTATGTCGAGTGGGCCGGGACCCAGTACCAGCAGATCATCGTGAATTGGACGCTGATCAAGGACGCCGCGGGCGCCCAAGCATTCGCGGACGCCATCGAGCGCTCGCCGCGCATTGCCGAAAGCTGGACCTCGATCAGCGCGGCGCTCGATTTCTGCGTGCCGATGTTCAACAACGCGTACGAGGGCACGCGCCGCGTGATCGATGTTTCGGGTGATGGCAGCAACAACCGCGGCCGACCGATCCGTTCGGCGCGCGACGACGCAATCGCAAGAGGCATCACGATCAACGGCCTGCCGATCGTGAACGACCGGCCGAGCCCGTTCGGCTTCGCTGCGGAGAAGGATCTCGACAAGTATTACGAGCAGAATGTGATCGGTGGTCCCGGCGCATTCATGACCGTCGCGATCGGCTTCGACACCTTCACCCAGGCGGTGTTGACCAAGCTGATCAAGGAGATCGCCAATCTTCCCGCTGGGGTCCGTCCGGAGGACGCGTTCGGCGGCGGCCTGGCGCGCGCTCCGGAACCGGCGGCCAACTAGGCCGCGGTCTTGCTTTGAATTCGACAGCGGGATTCACGCTCCAGAGTGAAGCGATGCTTCAATCTGGAAGGACCCCGTTCTAGGAACCGTCTAGGACCCCGGCGCGCGCGGGACCAGCGCGTAGTAACTACCCTGCGCCTTCATGCGGCCGGCGATGTCCGCGGCCGCTGCGCCGAAACCCCAGAACAGATCGCCGCGGACCGGTCCGCGGATGGCGCCGCCGGTGTCCTGGGCGACGACAAGGCGGCGCACGCGCCCATCCTGTGGCTCCGCGTGGACCAGGTCGAGCCAGATGGGCAGCCCCAAAGGAACTTGGAGCCGGTCGACCGCGACGCTGCGTCCAGGCGTAAGGGGCACGCCCATGGCGCCGATCGGCCCGTCATTGGCGTCGCCCGGCAACTCGCGGAAGAAAATGTATGACGGATTGAGCGCCATGATCTCGTTCGCGCGCCCCGGATTCGCCGCAAACCAGTCACGAATCGATTGCATGGTGACGTTCTCGCGCGCGATTTCGCCACGCGCAACGAGCTCGCGCCCGATCGTCACGTATTCATGACCGTTCTGACCGTCGAACCCGACGCGCATGACGCCGCCGTCATCGAGGATGACGCGGCCCGAGCCCTGAATGTGCAGAAAGAAAGCGTCGACCGCGCTGTCGACCCAGACCAGTTCGAGCTCGCGGTTGTCGAGCGCTCCCGACTCGATCTGAGAACGCGATGCGTAAGGTCTGAGATTGCCGCCCTCGACCCGTCCGGCAATGCGCTGGCCACGCAAGCTCGGGCGGAATTGCCCGAGCTCGACGCTGACGAGGTCCGACGGTCGGCGATGGAGCGGAACGCTGTAGCGCGGCGAACGCCGGCGCGCACCCTGCAGTTCGGCTTCGTAGTAGCCGGTAAACAATCCGGTATCCCGATCGTTGTTGAGCAGCCGGACCGGCACAAAGCGCGTCTCGAAGAACGCGCGCGCGGCGTGCTTGTCGCCGGCAGGCAGTGCCCCGGCTGCCGCACACAGCTCGCGCCACTGCTCGGTGGAGCCGACGAGGCGGCCCAGATCGTTCTCCGTGCGCGCAGGGCCCTGGTTCAGCCGCGCGCAGGATTTGCGCAGCGCCGGCAGCGCCTCGTCTTGGGCGTCCTCATGCCAACCCGGCAGGTCTGAAAACTCGACATGCTGGATCACGAGCCGATCGGGTGGCGGCGGCACCGGCGCGCACCCGGCGAATGCAAGTGCGATGCCGGCAGCGCCCGCGCAGCGCCATGTCCGCAAACTGGCCGGCGCCATGTAACGGCCGACGCCTGAGCGGTACCGCGATTCAGCTCGGAACGTGGGTGGCGACCAGGGTCCAGTTCGGGTCGCGTGCGCGCGTGCTGCGCTGGAAGGTCCAGACGTCGGTGACCACAACCACCTCGCTGGGGTCTCCATCGACGACCGTGCCGTCACGCTTCTTGGTGACGTTGACCTGTTCGGACACGAACTTGACGGTAATGATTGCATCCCGCCCCTGGAGACGAGCCTCGACGAGCTCGGCGGAGCGGATGCCGACCAGCGTCGTCTCCAATACTTCGCCAGCGCGCTCGCGCGTGTCGATCGCAGCAGCGAACTTGCGATAGACATCATCGGCCAGCAGAGGCCGCAGGGCTGCGCTGTCGCCGCGCGCGAAGGACTCGAGGATCATCTCGAACGCGACGCGCGCCCCGGCCAGGAAGTCGTCGGCGCGGAAACCCGAATCCGCCGCCTTGATCTGCGACAGGCCATCGGCCAGGGACGGCTCGGCATCCCGTGCCTCGGCGCCGGCGCCAGCGTCAGCCTGGCCGCCGGACTGAGCAGAGGGGGAGCGAGCATCGGGCCCGCGCGGCGGCAATGCGACGACATTGTCATCGCGTGCCGCGGCGCCCGGAGCCGGCGTCATCGGCTTGAACGGCCGTTGCTTCTCGTGACCCGTCCGCCGGCCCAGCACGCTGCGCAGCCGCAGGATCAGGAAACCCGCAAGCAGCGCGAAAATGATGATGTCCAACACCGGAAAACCTTCGCTCATCGAATTCCTAGCCAATGCCGGACCTGGCCGACCCACGGCAGCGCTGGACCCGGCCACGTGCCTGGGCTAAGGGAGGGATGGCAACGCTCTTCCCCCATGCGCGTGGCCCTGGGCTGCCCGATCTGCCGATCCTAGCGGATTCCTTACGGCGTTGCACCGGAAAGAGCAAGCATGCGGCTATTGGCCATTGCGCTGCTTCTCGCCCTCCCGTTCCTGGAGATCTCGGTATTTACCGTGATCGCCAGTGCGGCCGGATTCTGGCCGGCATTGAGCGGCCTTCTGACCACCACGCTTTCGGGCATCGTCCTGCTGCGATGGCAAGGCCCCAGAACGCTGAAGCGGCTCAATATCGCTCTCCACTCCGGCAGCGAGGCCGGTGTCCTCCTGATTGATGCGGTCGGTCTGGTGGTCGCAGCCATCCTGCTGCTTGCACCGGGCTTCGTGACGGATCTCATTGCGCTGCCGCTCGCGGTCCCGGCTGTGCGTCGTTTCATCGGCCGCTTCGTCGTCAGCGGCATGCGCGGCAAGTCCGCCTTTCGCGTCTTCATGGCAAGCGCCGTCGACGAGTCCGGCACGGCCGACCTCTCCGCAAAACCATGGGCGCCGGGACCGACCAAGGGAGAAACGACGGTCATCGACGGCGAGTTCCGAGATGTCACGCCCGCGCCGCCGCCCGCCCCCCTGCCCTCGCCCGAGCCGTCGCGAAAGCCCTGAACCGCAGCCCTGTTGTGCCTCCCGGGGCATCCATGTTACCGGGATGGTCCGCAATCCCCAGGGCATGTCCACGCGCGCACAGGCACTCGTCGCCTAATTCGCCCGCTTGCCCCAGTTGGAGACCAGCCGATGTCCGATCAGTCCGCCGGCGCCACCCCCGACGGTGCCGGTCAGCCGCGTCCGACGCAGCAGCCGCCCCTGACCGTCAACGCGCAATACGTGAAGGACTTTTCCTTCGAGAATCCGAATGCCCCCAACAGCCTGACGCTGCGACAAGCGCCGCAGATTGCTGTCAATGTCGACGTCAAGGCGCGCCCGATCGCCGAGAGCGCCTATGAGGTCCTGCTCGTGATCGGCGCGGAGGCGAAACACGAAAGCCAGGTGGCCTTCGTCGTCGAGCTGACCTATGGCGGCGTGTTCACTCTCTCGGGCATCCCTGAGGAGCACATTCGCCCGATCCTGCTGATTGAATGTCCGCGCCTGCTCTTCCCTTTTGCGCGCGCCATCCTATCCGAGGCAACGCGTGACGGAGGGTTTCCGCCGCTGTCGCTCCAGCCGATCGATTTCGCGCAGCTCTACCGCCAGCAGCTTCAGCAGCAGGCGCCGCCACTACAGCCGTCGACCGGTTCGCCGCCTACGTCCTGAGCCAGATCGGCTGGTTGAGGCTGGCGACCAGCGTCTGGTGCGCCGCCGTTTCTTCGGGGCTCGGACAGTGTTCGAGCGGCATCGGCCGCTGCGGGCGTGCGCCGCGCACCGCCCCCATCACCTGCGTGACCGCAGCCGCTTGACTATCCAGCATGAAGCCGGGCTGCCGGCCGCCGCGCAGCTCGAGATAGACTTCGGCAAGAAGGGTGACGTCGATCAGCGCGCCGTGTTTTTCGCGCACGGAGAGGTCGATTGCAAAACGCTTGCATAGCTCGTCGAGGCTGACCCGGGCACCGGGAAACCGCCGCCGCGCCAATTGCACAGTGTCCACGGCGCGCTCGATTGCAAGAGGTTGGCGCCCCAGGCGCTCGAGCTCGGCATTGATGAAGCGCATGTCGAACTCGGCATTATGGATGACGAGCTGCGCATCGCCGATGAAGTCGAGCAGATCGTCAACCACCTTCGCGAAGGTCGGGTGCCCGCCCAGAAACTCGTCCGACAGCCCGTGGATCGCGAAGGCGTCCGCCGACATCGGCCGTTCCGGGTTGATGTACTTGTGAAAGTGCCGGCCGGTCGGAATGTGATTGAACAGCTCGACGCAAGCGATCTCGACGATCCGATCGCCGGTACCGCCGCGTTCAACCGGCCGCGAATCAAGCCCGGTTGTTTCGGTATCGACGACGATTTCGCGCATCCCGCACCCTTGCTCGCCCCGCCGGGGTCGCCATCAGTCGCACAATGGCCGTCAGCCGATCGCGGGTCAACCGCTTGCTGAGGCCGGTCATCACGACGAAGTCCGCACGTCGGCGCTTGTCACGCTCCGGCATCTGCAGCTTGCGAACCGCCGCAAAACGCTCCGACGTCATGCCGGGTCGCGCCAGCACGCGATGGGCCTGCACTGCGGCTGGCGCAGTGACCAGGATCGCCGCATCGCAACGCTTCTCCGTGCCCGTCTCGAAGAGCAGCGGCACGTCGATCGCGACCGTCCCGACCCGCCGCGACCGGTGGGCGCGAATGAAGGTCTGCTCGGACCGACGAACCAGCGGATGCAAGATCGCTTCCAGGCGCTTCAGCAAGTCCGGCCGGCCGAAGACGACGGCTCCCAGCGCACGTCGATCGACGCGGACGCCGCCATCGGCGCTCACGATCGCCTGGGGGAACAACTCGGCGATCCGCGGCACTGCTGATCCTCCCGGTCCGAGCAGGCGGTGCACCGCTTGATCGGCATCATGAACCGGTACGCCGAGCTGGCGCAGCACCGTCGCGGCCGCGCTCTTGCCCATGCCGATCGAACCGGTCAGGCCAAGCACGATCATCGCGGCACGGCGCCATGCCCACGCAGAAAATCCAGGAGCGGCAGCAGCGGCAGCCCGAGGATCGTCGAGTGATCGCCCTCAACGCGCTCGAAAAGCTGGATGCCCAGACCTTCGACCTGATAGGCGCCGACCGTCAGCAGGGTATCGTCTCCCGCCGCGTCGAGATAGCTCTCGAGAAATCCGTCGCTGAATTGGCGCATGGTCAGATGCGCGCTTTCGGCGTGGTGCCAGATGCGTTGACCGGCCTGCGCCACGCATACGGCGGTCACCAATTGATGCGTCTTGCCGCGCAGAGCCAGCAAAGACGTGCGCGCGCTGTCGCGATCCACCGGTTTCTCAAACCATGCTCCGTCGCATTCGAGCATCTGGTCCGCGCCGATGACCAGAGCGTCGGGATGTCGCCGGCTGATGCGCACCGCTTTAAGCTCCGCCAGCGCCATTGCCGCAGCCCGTGCGTCCTCGCCCGCGGCGCGGCAGCCTGCGCGAACTTCCGCCTCGTCGATCGCGGCAGCCTCGACCGCGAATGAGATCCCGGCATGAGCCAGGACGGCTCGGCGAAACCGGCTCTGCGAAGCGAGGATGATCGATTTGGCGCCCGGCCGGGCGCCTGGCCGACTGTCCCGCGGCGCTTCAGACATCCAGGCCTCGGCGGCGATTGAAGTGCTGCAGGATGGCGGCAGCCGTTTCCTCGATGGACCGCCTGGTGACATCGATTACCGGCCAGTCGTGTTCGCCGAACACGCGACGCGCTGCCTGCAGTTCGGAGCGTACGGCTTCGATGTCGGTATAGTCGGTTGTCCCCTCTTCCTTGAGCATCAGCATGCGATTTCGCCTGATCTGGACAAGCCGCTCGGGATCCTTCGTCAGGCCGACAATCAACGGCTGCGTTGCTTGAAACAGCTCGTCCGGCAGGGGCACGTTGGGCACGAAGGGAATGTTCGCGACGCGGTACCCGCGGTTGGCGAGGTAGAGCGAGGTTGGGGTCTTTGAGCTGCGCGATACACCGACAATGACGATGTCTGCTTTGTCGAGATCGCCGACCGATTGGCCGTCGTCGTGGACCAGCGTGTAGTCCATGGCGGCAATTCGCCCGAAATAGGCGTCATCCATGGCGTGCTGCCGACCGGGTTCGCCATGAGCCTGCAGACCGAGATAGCCGGTCAGCGCCTCGATAACCGGATCGAGAACCGAAATGAAAGGAACGCTGAGGCGCCGGCAACCGTCCTCCAGGATCTGACGCAGCGCCACATCGGCGAAGGTGAAGAGCACGATGCCGGGATGCGCTTTGATCCCGGCCAGCACCTTCTCGACATGGCCACGGGTGCGGACGAGCGACCAGACATGTTCGATTGCTTCCACGCCTTCGAACTGTGCAACGCAAGCGCCGGCAACCCGATTGATTGTCTCACCCGTCGCGTCGGATACGAGGTGAAGATGAACCGGTCGGACGCTCATGGCGTGCGGCTCTGCCAAGGAACCGGGTTGAGGACAATCGGACGAACAACTTGGGAATAAAGTGACGACTCTGCCAAAGAGCGATAACTGTGCGCCCTTCCGGCCAATTCGTCCCGACCTGCGCAAAGCCTCGCTTGCTCGCCGGCAAACCGAGTATCGTTCATCGCGGCGCGCGGTTCTGCGGTGGATTCAGGTCTTTCCACATGTTTCATGTCAGACCGGAACCTCAATCCTGCCGTGCCCGGTCAGGGTTCCACATTGCCGCCATCCACAAGGTGATCCATCACATACCGTAGAATGGCAAGGCTGTGAGTCGATCGAGGCCAAACGGTAATCCTCGAATCTCACGGCCCTACTACAACATCCTTTCTTTCTATATTTTATTGAACAGTATAAGGGAACCCGGCAAACCATGGCCAATCCCGCTCGTCTTCGCTATCCAGACAGTTCAACGTGACAAAACCTTTGCTTCAGGCGCTGGCCCGGCAAGTCGCCGCCACGCCGCCGATCTGGCTCATGCGCCAGGCAGGTCGATACCTGCCGGAATACCGCCAGGTCCGTCAGCGGGCAGGAAGTTTTCTGGATCTTTGTCTCAATCCGGAGTTGGCGGCCGAGGTGACGCTGCAACCACTTCACCGCTACGGTTTGGACGCGGCGATTCTGTTTTCCGACATCCTGATCATTCCCTATGCACTCGGACAGCGCGTGAGCTTCGTGGAAGGCGAAGGGCCGAAGTTGGAACCGATACGCGAGGCTGCTGAGCTCGGCCGGCTTGATGCAACAGGCGTCGCCGTAGCGGTCGCGCCGGTGCTCGAGACGGTTCGTCGTGTGCGGCGTGAGCTGCCCGCAACGGCGGCGCTCATCGGATTTGCCGGCGCGCCCTGGACGGTCTCCACCTACATGGTGGAAGGCGGTTCGAGCCGAGATTTCTCCCTCGTAAAGAACTGGGCCTATCGGTCGCCGAGTGAATTCTCGCGGTTGGTCGACGTGATTGTCGATGCAACGGTCGAGTATCTCGACGGACAAATTGCCGCCGGAGCCGAAGTCATCCAGCTTTTCGACACCTGGGCCGGCGTGCTCTCGGAACGGATGTTCCAGCGCTGGGTCACCCGGCCCACGATGACCATTGTGCGCCGGCTCAAAGCGGCGCATCCCCAGATCCCGATCATCGGCTTTCCGCGCGGCGCCGGCGCCAACCTCGAGCCGTACATTTCGCAGACCGAGGTCGATGCGGTCGGCCTCGACACCACTGTTCCCTTGAGTGCTGCGCGGGCGTTGCAACGGCGTTTACCGGTTCAGGGCAATCTCGACCCGCTTGCCCTTGTCGTTGGCGGTGACGCGATGGCCGCCGAGATCGACGCCATTCTCGATGTCTTGGCTGAAGGTCCGTTCGTGTTCAATCTTGGTCACGGCATCGTTCCCCAGACGCCGCCCGAGCATGTCGATCAGCTGGTCCGACTGGTGCGCAACCGCCGATGACGAAGCTCGCTGTCGTCCTGTTCAATCTGGGTGGGCCGGACCGCCTTCAGTCGGTTCAGCCCTTCCTGTTCAACCTTTTCAATGATCCGGCAATCGTCCGGGTCCCGGGCCCGGTGCGTTGGCTGCTTGCCCAGTTCATCTCGCGGCGGCGGGCGCCGGTTGCCCGCGAAATCTACGCGCGTCTCGGTGGCGGATCGCCGTTGCGGGCGAATACCGATGCCCAAGCCCGCGCCCTGAGCCTGGCCCTCGCCCACCATGGAGCCGTGCAGGTCTTCGTCGTCATGCGATATTGGCATCCCATGAGCCCAATGGTCGTCGAACAGGTCAAGGCCTTCGCGCCCGATCGGATCGTTCTGCTGCCTCTGTATCCCCAGTTTTCGACCACGACGACCGCATCCTCGCTGCGGGACTGGCAGCGCTCGGCTGCTCGGGCGGGCCTCATCGCGCCAACGCGCGTCGTGGGCTGCTATCCGACGGAACCCGGTCTGGTCGAGGGCCTGGCCGCGGGAATCGCCCCGGCGCTCACGGCGGCCGCGAAGTTCGGCAAACCTCGGTTGATGTTCTCAGCTCATGGCTTGCCGGAAAGGATTGTGGCGGCGGGCGACCCATATCAATGGCAAATCGAACTAACCGCTCGGCGGGTTGCCGCTGCGCTGCAACAGCCCGAGCTCGACTGGCTGGTCTGTTATCAAAGCCGCGTCGGACCTCTGAAGTGGATCGGGCCGTCGACCGAGGACGAGCTCCGTCGCGCCGGCCGCGACCGGGTTCCGGTGGTCGTCGCGCCGGTTTCTTTCGTATCCGATCATGCCGAAACACTGGTCGAGATCGAGGTCGAATACCGCCGCTTGGCCGAGGCCGCAGGAGTGCCGTGTTTCGTGCGAGTGCCGGCGCTGGGCACCGACGATCGGTTCATCCGGGGTCTGGCACGGCAGGTCGACGCGGCGCTCGGCCAGCCTGGAGAGGCGCGGACAGGTCATGGCGGGCATCTGACGGTGCGACCCGGCGCCGGCGAGCGGGTCTGTCCGGCGGAATTGGCGGGCTGTGGCTGCCGATGAACTGGCTTGTCCCGCTCTATCCCTGGATCAAGGCCCTCCATGTCATCAGCATCATCGCCTGGATGGCGGGCCTGCTCTATCTGCCGCGCCTGTTCGTCTATCACTGCGATGCGCCGCCGGGCTCCGATCGCTCGGAGACGTTCAAGGCCATGGAGCGGCGCCTGCTGCGCGCCATCATGAACCCGGCGATGGTAGCGGCGTTCGTCTTCGGCGCGATGCTCCTGGTCACCCCGGGAGTGGCGGACTGGCAGGCGGGCTGGCTTTGGACCAAGCTCGCCCTGGTGGCCGGCCTGACTTGGCTGCACCACGCTTTGGCGCTCTGGCGCAAAGACTTCGCAGCCGACCGGAACCGGCGCACTGCGCGCTTTTACCGGGTGATGAACGAGGTGCCGACCGTGCTGATGATCGGCATTGTGGTCATGGTCATCGTACGGCCGTTTTAGATCGGGGAGCCCCTTTTCCGGCCACGGGGGTAGACCCATATGAAATCGTGGAACTGCGCATATCGTTTGACTTAAACGTGATCTTTCGCTAACAGAGAGATCGACCGGGACGCAGTTTTCAGCGTTTTCAATCTTTTCCGGTCCTTTCCGACGTCAGAGTCGCCGGCTCCCTGCATCCAATGGCATGCCGGCCCGGTTCGGTCAGCCTCGCTCGCCCTGTCATCGGGGCGCGCCTCCTCCGCCATAACATCCCCTGTCATCAATCTGGATCCCATGAATCTCGAAGAACTCAAGACCAAATCGCCCGCCGACCTGCTCGCCTATGCCGAGAGCCTGGAGGTGGAAAACGCGAGCACCCTGCGAAAGCAGGACATGATGTTCGCGATCCTCAAGAAGCTCGCCGACAATGGCACTGCGATCTACGGCGAGGGCGTCGTCGAAATTTTGCAGGACGGTTTCGGCTTTCTGCGCTCGCCGGAGAGCAATTATCTGCCCGGTCCCGACGACATCTACGTCAGCCCCAGCCAGGTGCGTCGGTTCGGCCTGCGCACCGGCGACACCGTCGCGGGCGAAATACGCGCTCCCAAGGATGGCGAGCGATACTTCGCGCTGCTCAAGGTCAACACGATCAATTTCGACGAGCCAGAGAAGGTCCGCCATCGCATCAACTTCGACAATTTGACGCCGCTCTATCCGGATCAGCGGTTTCACCTCGAGGTCGTCGAAGAGGAAAAGCCACGCGCGAAGGTCGAGAGGAGCGAGGCCAGGGCCGGGGGAACCAAGGGCGAGCTGACGCTGAAGGGCCAGCAGACCCAACGCAAGGACATCACCTGCCGCATCATCGACCTGATCGCACCATTGGGCAAAGGCCAACGCGGACTGATCGTCGCGCCGCCGCGCACCGGCAAGACCGTGATGTTGCAAAACATCGCCCACTCGATCGCGGCGAACCACCCCGAGGTCTACTTGATCGTTCTGCTGATCGACGAGCGGCCCGAAGAAGTCACCGACATGGCGCGGTCGGTCAAGGGTGAGGTCATCAGCTCGACCTTCGACGAGCCGGCCAGCCGCCACGTGCAGGTGACGGAGATGGTCATCGAAAAGGCCAAACGCCTGGTCGAGCACAAGCGGGACGTCGTGATCCTGCTTGACTCCATCACGCGCCTGGCGCGCGCCTACAACACCGTCGTGCCCTCGTCGGGCAAGGTGCTGACCGGTGGCGTGGATGCCAACGCGTTGCAGCGGCCGAAGCGTTTCTTCGGCGCGGCGCGCAACATAGAAGGCGGTGGATCGCTGACCATCATCGCGACCGCGCTGATCGATACCGGCAGCCGCATGGACGAAGTGATCTTCGAAGAGTTCAAGGGCACCGGCAATTCGGAAATCATTCTCGACCGCAAGCTGTCGGACAAGCGCAGCTTCCCGTCGATCGACATCACCAAGTCAGGCACGCGCAAGGAAGAGCTGCTGGTGGATGCCGGGACGCTGTCCAAGATGTGGGTGCTGCGCAAGGTTCTGATGCCCATGGGTGTGGTCGACGCCATGGAGTTCCTGATCGACAAGCTCAAGCATGCGAAGACGAACGCCGACTTCTTCGACGCGATGAACAAGTGAGGGATGATCGACGACAGGAAACGGACCGCGGGGGCTGACCCGTTCGACGTCCGATCTCCGTCGTCTGGCTAAGGAAGCAGAACCGTCGAGCCGGTCGTCTTGCGCGACTCCAGGTCGCGATGGGCCTGGGCCGCCTGGGACAGGGGATAGGTCTGGTTGATCTCGATCTTGACCTTTTTGCCCTTCACGACTGCGAACAGGTCCTTTGCCGCCCTGAGCAGATCTTCGCGCTTGGCAACGTAGGTCATCAAGGTCGGGCGGGTCAGCACCAGCGAGCCCATCTGCGACAGCACGCCGATGTTGATCGGCGGCACCGGACCTGAAGCGTTGCCGTAGCTGACCATCATGCCGAGCGGCCTCAGGCATTCGAGCGAAGCCTGGAAAGTGTCGCGGCCGATGCCATCGTAGACGACGGCGACCTTCTGCCCTTTGGTGATCTCCTTGACCCGGTCGGCGACCTTCTCCTTGCTGGTATTGATGACGAAATGTGCGCCATGCTTCTTGGCGAGGATTGCCTTGTCCTCGGTGCTGACCGTGCCGATCACCTTGGCGCCGAGCGCCCTGCCCCATTGGCAGAGGATGAGGCCGACACCGCCGGCAGCGGCGTGCACGAGAATCCAGTCGCCTTTCTGGACCTTGTAGGTGCGGCGGAGCAGGTACCACGCGGTCATGCCCTTGAGCATCATCGCCGCGGCGGTCCGGTCATCGATGCCGGCAGGGATCTTCACGAGGCGCTCCGCCGGCGCGATCCGGGCCTCGCAATACGAGCCCATGGGCTGCGCATAGGCGACGCGGTCGCCGGGCTTGAAGTCCTTGACCTTCGGTCCGACCGCTTCGACGACGCCTGCGCCCTCCATACCGAGCGTGGCCGGCAGCGAGATCGGGTAGAGACCGCTGCGATGATAGGTGTCGATGTAGTTGAGGCCGACGGCGGTATGGCGGACCAGCACCTCGCCCGGACCCGGCTTGCCGAGCGCGACCTTTTCCCAGCGCATTTGATCGGGCGTGCCGACGCCATGGATGCGGATGGCGTGAACGAGGCGTGCGGGCTCCAGATGCTTTCGAAAGAAGGCGGCCGTGCGCTCGTTCGCGAGCTTGGCGGCATCGGCATTGAAGTGTTGGCCGCCGATGCGGCAGAAGGCGTGGTCGACGCCGGGATAGACGTGGATGGCGACGCCCTTGCGCTTGCCGAGGGCCGCTTTGATCTTGGCTTGCGCTTCCTTCGGCACGAACTTGTCGGCGGCCGCGATGTGCATCAGCAGGGGCTTGGTGATCTGCGCGGCCTCGCCGAGTGCGTTCTCGATGCCGACACCGTAATAGCTGACGTTGCAATCGGCACTCGATCGCGTTGCCATCAAGTAGGCCAGCTTGCCGCCAAGGCAATAGCCGACCGTGCCGACCCTGCCGGAGCAGCCCGGAAGACCGCGCAGATGATCGAGGCTGGCGAGCAGATCCTCGACGCCCTTGGCTTCGTCGAAGCCCTTGTAGAGCTCGAAAGCGCGCTGCCACTCGGCTTCGGTTTGATCGGTGATCTGAATTCCTGGCTGCTGGCGCCAGAACAGATCGGGACACAGCACCAAATAGCCCTGGGCGGCAAGACCGTCGGCGATGTCGCGCATGACCTTGTTGACGCCGAAAATCTCCTGGATGAGCAGCACACCCGGGCCCTTGCCCGCAGGGGGCTTGGCGAGATAGGCCGTAAAGCTGCCGCCGTCCTTGGTTGAGATGGTGATGTCGGTCATGGGAAGCCCCCGAATGGTTTGGCGGATTTTGGCGGGGCGGCACTCTAGCGCCGATGGGTTCGAATTGTCACCAGCCCCGGCGCGTCAGAGCAGCGCGGCGCCCTCGAGCTGGAGCAGGAACTGCTTGGTAGTGACGCCGCGGGCGCCACTGTAGCCGGTCAGCCGTCCGGTGGAATCGACGACTCGATGACAGGGAATGATGATCGGGATGGGATTGTGACCACAGGCTTGGCCTACGGCTCTGGCGGCCGAGCCGATCGTGCGCGCGAGGTCGCCATAGGCGCGGGTTTGGCCGTATGGAATGGCGGCTATGGCGCCCCAGACACGCTGTCGGAACCCGCTACCGGCGGGCCGTAGGGGCAGGTCGAAGCGCGTCAAGCGTCGATCAAAATAGGCGGTGAGCTGGCGGGCGGCCTCGCGCAGGGCATGGTCGTCGCCATCCTGGACCGGGTCTGCCTCGTCCGCGAGCCACGCCAAGGTTGTTAAGGCGTTGGACTCACTGCGCACAAGAAGGCGGCCGACCGGCGACGGGACAACGGTTTGGGCCATGGTGGGGCCTATCTCAGGTGCAGGGCGGCGCTCAGCGCAGCGGCTTCGGTAATCGGCAAGGAACAGCTTTGGCCGCGGCAGATATAGGCTGTCGCCTTGCCGTCGGTCTGTCCCTTGCCAATGGCGGGATGACCGGGCGGTAGTGCTGCTGCTGGCGACACTACGGATACGACGGCCGTTGGTAGCGACAGCCCGTCGAGGGCTTTGACCAAGCGGTCGGTCGCCGCCTCTCCCCGTGATCCGACAATGACGATCTGCAGCGCCGCAGCCAGCGTCTCGACGCCGTTGAGCAGCGAGGACAGCCCAAAGACATTGCGCTGGAGCTCGCCGGAAAAGGCGCTCACCAGAGCGTCGGCGCGGTCGCGGAACCGGGCTTCCCCCGTGAGCAGATAGAGCCTGGCGAGGACATCGACGAGGGTGCCGTTGCCGGCGGGCACCGCGTTGTCGTGAATGGCCTTGGTTCGCACGATCAAGGCGGGGGTATCGCTCGCCGCGAAGTGATAGCCGCCAGCCTCGGGATCCCAATAGTGACGGTCGAGGACATCGATCCAGGCGACCGCTTGATCGCGATAGTCGGGCGACCCTGTGGCGCGCTCGAGGGCAAGTGCCGCCGCGGCCATGTTTGCGTAGTCGTCGACGGAGGCCGGGTGCTTCAATACGCCGTGCCGCCAAGTGTGATGAAGACGCCCGTCCCTTGTCATGCGCGTACGCACGAACTCGAACGCGCTGCGAGCCGCATCGATCCACGCGGCTTCGCTGAAGGTGACGCCGGCGCGCGCCAGTGCAGCGATCATCATGCCGTTCCAATCCGCGAGGACCTTGTCGTCCCAGCCGGGACGTACGCGAGGCTCGCGCGCCCGTCGAAGAAGCTCTCGGCAGCGCGCGAGCGTGGCTTCTTCGGCGGCGCTCAGCGGCTGCGGATGATGCGAGCGGTTGAGGATCGTATGGCCTTCCCAATTGCCGCCGGGACGCACGTCGTAGACTCGCTTGAACAGGGCGGCGTCGGTGCCGAGCAGTCGGTCGATCTCGGCTTCGGTCCAGACATAGAACTTGCCTTCCTCACCGTCACTGTCGGCGTCCAGCGTGCTGGCGAAGGCGAAGCCGCCGGCGCCATCATGCGCGAGCATCTCGCGCATCAGCCAGCCGACACTCTCGCGAATCCGCGCCTCGTAGAGCGGCTCGCGCGTTTCCTGCCAGACGAGCGTGAGCAGATCGATGAGCTGCGCATTGTCATAGAGCATCTTCTCGAAGTGAGGCACGAGCCATTCGGCGTCGGTCGAATAGCGTGCGAAGCCGCCGCCGAGATGATCGTAGATGCCGCCCTGGCACATCTGATTGAGCGTGACGGTGACGGCATGTTTGAAGGCAGGCACGCGCGTGCGCAGCCACGCGCGCCACAGCAGTTGGAAGATCGAAGGCTGCGGAAACTTCGGAGCGCCGCCGATGCCGCCGAGGATCGGATCGACTTCGCGCACCAGCCTCTCGGCAACCGATGTGATCTGTTCCAGCGTGATGGTGTTGCCGGCGGTGTTCGACGAGATCTTGGCCAGGCCGCCCATCAGCGCCGTGACGTTGCGCTGCACCTTGTCGGGCTCGCGGCGATAGACCTCGGCGATGCTGCGTAGCACGTCGGGGAAACCGGGTCGCCCGTAGCGCTGGCTGGGTGGGAAGTAGGTGCCGCCCCAAAAGGGTGCGCCGTCGGGCGTCAGGAACATTGTCAGCGGCCAGCCGCCCTGCTCGCCGAGCAGCGCGAGCGCGCTCTGATAGATCGCATCGATGTCCGGGCGTTCCTCGCGATCGACCTTGATGTTGACGTAGAGATCATTCATCAGATCGGCGGTGGCCTGATCCTCGAAGGATTCGTGAGCCATCACATGGCACCAGTGACAGGCGGAATAGCCGACTGAAAGCAGGATCGGGCGCTGGCTTCGTTTGGCTTCCTCGAGCGCCGCCTCGCCCCATGGCCACCAGTGCACAGGGTTCTCCTTGTGCTGGAGCAGATAGGGGCTGGTTTCCTGCGACAGACGGTTGTTCGACATGGGCTCGATCGCTTCTGGACGCGTGGCTGGAGAGGCCAGGAACCAGTGTGTATAGTGCGCCGCCGTTCTCGGCGGCCTCAACCAGAATTGAGATATTGGTTTCGCAGCGAAAGGACGCAATTGTGAGCCAGGCCAAGTCCGACCCAGCGCCGTTTTATCGTCAGCATGTGTTCTGCTGCACCAATGTGCGTCCGCCGGGACATCCGCGCGGCTGCTGCAGCGAGAAGGGCTCGGAAGCGCTGCGCAATTACATGAAGACCCGGGCGCGCGAGCTCGGCATCAAGGACACGCGGATCAATGCGGCCGGCTGCCTCGATCGCTGCGAGCTGGGCCCGACCATGGTGATCTACCCGGAAGGCGTCTGGTACACCTATCGGACCGAGACGGATCTCGACGAGATCCTGAACACCCACCTCATCCAAGGTGGCCGGGTCGAACGCCTCATGCTGTTGCCGGAGCAGCGACCGGAAAAGGTCAAAGCGGCGAGTTGAACCGGACATGACCCATGGCGGACACCATCTTCGCTCTGGCGACGGCCCAAGGTCGTGCCGGGCTGGCGGTGGTACGGATTTCCGGGCCGGAGGCTGACCAAGCACTATCGGCACTTACCGGCGTCGTACCGCTGCCCGCACGACGCCTGAAAGTGGCGGAATTCCGCCATCCTCTGACCCGGGAACTACTGGACCGCGGGATCATCGTATGGTTCGGTAAACCAGCAAGTTATACTGGGGAAGACGTTGCGGAGTGCCATCTGCATGGTGGCCCTGCTGTGGTAGCGGGCGTGCTCGACGCCCTGGCATCCTTGCCGGATCTGCGGCTGGCGGAGCCTGGCGAGTTCACCCGTCGCGCCTTCGAGCACGGCAAACTCGACCTCACGGCCGCCGAGGCAGTCGCCGACCTGGTCGCGGCCGAAACCAGCGCCCAGCGCCAGCAGGCGCTGCGGCAGATGTCTGGACAATTGGGCCAAACCTATGATCGCTGGCGGGAGCGGCTGACCCGCCTTCTCGCTCATGTCGAGGCCAGCATTGATTTCAGCGACGAGGACTTGCCAGCGGACCTGACGGAGAGCGTCGGCCACGATCTCGGTGCGCTCGCCGGCGAGATTGCGACACACTTGCAGGATGCGCGGCGCGGCGAGCGTTTGCGGAACGGCCTGCGGGTTGCGATCATCGGTGCGCCAAACGCGGGAAAATCGACCTTGCTCAATACTTTGGCGCAGCGCGACGCGGCCATCGTCACGCCGATCGCCGGGACAACTCGCGACGTGATCGAAGTCCATCTCGACCTCGGAGGATATCCGGTCGTGATCGCAGATACGGCGGGGATCCGCAGGACGTCAGATGAGATTGAGGCAGAGGGTGTGCGGCGCGCCATGGCGTGGTCCAAAGAGGCAGATCTCCGCCTGATTCTGGTCGATCAATCGGACTGGCCGAGGATGAGCGAGGATTTGGCGCAGCTGATCGGCCCCGATAGCCGCGTGCTCATTACCAAGATCGACCGGACGGAAACAAAGGACCTCGACATGGGCGCGCGTGGCGAATTGCCACCGCTCAAGATATCGGCCTTGAATGGCCAAGGCATTGGCGCCCTCCTGGCGTGGCTGACAGATCGAGCCGCGCGGCATCTTGCGCCCGGCGAGCATCCGGCGCTGACCCGGCAGAGGCATCGCGTCGCCTTGCGCACCTGTCTCGAGGGTTTGCGCCGTGCCGAGACCGGCCTGACGACGATCGGCGCAGGCCGAGCTTCAACGGATCTCGTCGCCGAGGATCTGCGCATGGCCAGCCGGGAGCTCGGGCGCATCACCGGTCGGGTTGACGTGGAGGACCTGCTGGACGTCATCTTTCGCGACTTCTGCATCGGAAAGTAGGCGATTGTTTCACGTGAAACGGGTGCGTGCCGATTGCCCTTGATCGACGGGGTTTCGCGACTAGAGTGCGGGCCATGACGAAGTCAAACCGGTTCGACGTAGTCGTTGTTGGTGGCGGTCATGCTGGCTGCGAGGCGGCCGCCGCCGCCGCTCGGCTTGGTGCCCGGACGCTACTCGCCACCCACCGCATTGAAACGATCGGTGAAATGTCGTGCAATCCGGCATTCGGCGGCTTAGGAAAAGGCCATCTTGTTCGCGAGATCGATGCGCTCGACGGCGTCATCGGGCGTGCCGCCGATCTCGCCGGAATCCAGTTTCGGGTGTTGAACCGCAGCAAGGGGCCAGCCGTGCGTGGCCCCCGTGCGCAGGCCGATCGCAAACTCTATCGGCAAGCGATGCAGGATTTGCTGGCGGCGCAACCAAACTTGTCGATTCGCGCAATCGCCGTTGAGGATCTGCGAATCGAGGCCGATGGTCGCGTTGGCGGCATTGTCACGGCAGCCGGAGACGTCGTTGGCGCCGGCGCTGTAGTCCTGACCACGGGAACCTTTCTGCGCGGCCTGATTCACATGGGCGAAGAGACGACGCCGGCAGGGCGCGTCGGTGAAGCGCCTGCTCTCGGTCTTGCCGACACCTTGGCGCGGCTCGGTTTGAAGCTTGGCCGGCTGAAGACCGGCACGCCTCCCCGGCTCGATGGTCGGACAATTGACTGGGCCGGGCTGGACCAGCAGCCTGGCAACGACCCGCCCGAGCCGTTTTCCTATATGACTGAGCGCATTAGCCAACCCCAGATCACATGCGGCGTGACGGGGACGACGGCCGCGACCCACGCGCTGATCCATGCCAACCTGCATCGTGCACCCATGTATTCCGGCCAGATCAGCAGCGTCGGCCCGCGCTATTGCCCCTCGATCGAGGACAAGGTGGTGCGATTCCGTGATCGCGATCGGCACCAGATTTTCCTGGAGCCCGAGGGACTCGACGATCCGACGATCTACCCGAACGGCATTTCGACCTCCCTGCCGCGCGAAGTCCAGCAGGCGCTCCTGGCCACAATACCGGGCTTGGAGCGCGCGCAGATGATTCGCCCCGGCTATGCCATCGAGTACGATTTCGTCGATCCCCGGGAGCTCGGCGCTACCCTGCAAACAAAACGGATTCCCGGGCTTTACCTGGCGGGCCAGATCAATGGTACGACCGGCTATGAAGAAGCGGCAGCCCAGGGTTTGTTGGCCGGACTCAACGCGGCGCTCTCGGCCGCCGGTGCGACGTCCTTCACCCTTGATCGGTCGGAAGCCTATATCGGGGTCATGATCGACGATCTGATCACCCGCGGGACAAATGAACCCTACCGCATGTTCACGTCGCGGGCAGAGTACAGGTTAAGCCTCCGCGCCGACAATGCCGACCAGCGGCTGACACACCGCGGTCTGGACATTGGCTGCGTAGGGCGCGCGCGGGCAGCCAAATTTGCAGGCAAGATGAACGAGTTAGCCAACGCACGCGCGAAGCTTGCCGCGATCGTCGCAACGCGCGACGACATCGTCCGGCTCGGCATCCGGGTCAACCAGGACGGCATTGCCCGGCGTGCGTCGGATCTTTTGGCCTATCCGGACGCGAACCTCGAGAAGTTGAGTTCCATATGGCCAGACTTGGCGGGCATTGCGCCGGGGATTGCCAGCCAGCTTGAGGCTGACGCACGTTACGCCGGATACCTGGAACGCCAGGACGCGGACATCAGAAGCTTTCGCCGTGACGAAGCATTGGCCCTCCCCGACGGCCTCGACTACGAGGCCGTTGGCAGCTTGTCGGCCGAGATTAAAGCCAAGCTCAAGGCGGTACAGCCCGCGACACTTGGTGCCGCGGGCCGGATACCCGGCATCACGCCGGCCGCTCTGATCGCCCTGCTGCGCCACGTCAAGCGCGACGGGCGAAGACGGCAGGCATCATAAATATTTGAAAAATAATACTAATATCTTGCATCCCCTCGGTCGCGCGGGCTTTCAGGCCGCCACAGGTGTTTCACGTGAAACACTGGACAGGCTGCAGGCCTATGAGGACCTGCTCCAGAAGTGGCAGCCGCGGATCAACCTGGTGGGGTCCAGCACACTTGACGATCCCTGGCGGCGACATTTTCTCGACTCGGCGCAGCTTCAGTCCGTCATCCCGGTTGGAGCGACGCGCCTCGTCGATTTCGGCTCTGGCGCAGGCTTTCCTGGATTGGTGCTGGCCATCCTGACCCGACTCGAGGTCCATCTGATCGAATCAGACACACGCAAAATTGCGTTTCTGCGGGAGGCGGCGCGGATCACAGCGGCGCAAGTAGTCCTTCACCACGGCCGAATCGAGGCTATGGAGCCCTTCCCAGTCGATGTAGTGACGGCCCGTGCGACCGCGTCATTAAAGGTGCTTCTGGGTTATACACAGCCCTACCTCGGCCGGTCTGACCAGCGGACGTTTCGCTGCCTTTTCCTGAAGGGACGGGAGGTTGAACGGGAGTTGACGGAGGCAAAGAAACTCTGGAAGATGCGCGTGACCCGGATCGCCAGTAGCGCTGGTGCCGAGGGTGTCATCCTCATCCTGGAGGACCTGCACCGTGGAGATCAGCATCCCGACTAGAAACGCCACTACCAATAGGCCGCGCATTCTCTCGGTAGTGAATCAGAAGGGTGGCGTCGGCAAGACGACGACCACCATCAATCTGGCGACGGCGCTGGCGGCCTGTGACAAGCGCGTCCTGATCGTCGACCTCGATCCCCAAGGGAATGCCAGCACCGGCCTCGGTATTCCGCGCAACGCGCGTGCGGTCGACGCCTATGCCGTGCTCATTGATCGCGTGCCGATTGCCAGCGCTGCGATCGAAACTGAGATCCCGCGTCTGTCGATCGTTCCCTCGTCTGTCGATCTGACCGGGGCCGAGATCGAAATGGTCATGATGGAGCGGCGCGAGTTTCGCTTGCGCGTGGCCCTTGAGGATCTGCCCGACCGCTATGACTACGTGCTGATCGATTGCCCGCCCTCGCTCGGTCTTCTGACGCTGAATGCATTGGTGGCGGCCGACGCCGTGCTCGTGCCGTTGCAATGCGAGTTCTATGCGCTGGAGGGTCTGAGCCAGCTGCTGCGAACGATCGAGCGCGTTCAGCGGCACCTCAATCCGGCCCTGAATATTCAGGGCGTCGTGCTGACCATGTACGACAAGCGCAACAATCTCTGCGACCAGGTCGCGGCCGATGTCCGCGATCATTTCGGCGACAAGGTCTACAACACCGTCATTCCGCGCAACGTGCGTGTCTCCGAGGCGCCGTCCCACGGCAAGCCCGTCATCGTCTATGACATGCGCTGCACCGGCGCACAGGCCTACATCCATCTGGCCGGCGAAGTGCTCCGGCGCGAAGGCAGGCTGGCGGCATGACCGGTGCCGTGCGATGGCGCGTGGCCGATATAAGCGGCGAGCAACCGGCAGGGAGCGGCGATGACGACCTTGGCGTCGAGTCCGGAGCGTTCGCGATGACCGAGGAAGGCGGCAAGCGACGATTGGGCCGCGGCCTCTCGGCGCTGCTCGGCGATGGCGCCGGCGACGAGCCAGGTCAGCAGGAACGCGCGCGCGGCTCGAGGCTGGTGCCCATCGAGCAGCTCCAGCCGAGCCGACTTCAGCCGCGCCGGCTGTTCGACGAGGAGGCAATGGCCGCGCTCGTCGAGTCGATTCGCGAGAAGGGGATCATTCAGCCGATCCTGGTGCGCCATCGGCGCGACCAGCCGAACGCCTATGAGATCATCGCGGGCGAGCGCCGCTGGCGCGCCGCGCAGCTGGCGCAGCTGCACGAAGTGCCGATCGTCGTGCGCGAGGTCGATGATCGCGATGCTCTCGAGCTCGCGCTGATCGAGAATGTCCAGCGCCAGGATCTGACGCCCCTTGAAGAAGCCGAAGGCTACGGCCGCCTGATGGCCGAGTTCCAGCACACGCAGGAAGATCTGGCGCAGGCCGTCGGCAAGAGCCGCAGTCATGTCGCGAACATGTTGCGACTTCTCAATCTGCCGGACGCGGTCAAGGCCCTGCTGCAGTCGCGCCAACTCAGCGCTGGCCATGCGCGCGCCTTGCTCAACGCGCCCGATCCGGTCGCCTTGGCTGACCGCGTCGTGGCGCGAAGTCTCAGCGTGCGCTCCACCGAGCGTCTGGCGCGGGAAGCCAAGCCGCCCAGGACGGCGCGAACGCGCAGCGCCGGGGCAACCGCTGCGCCGGATCCCGAATTGCCGGAGGCGATCGTCGCTGTGGTCGCGGCAGCCGACGCTTCGGCGACCCCGCGCGCCAAGCATCCCGACACGCTGGCGCTTGAGCATAGCCTGTCCAACTTGTTGGGCTTGACCGTGTCGATCGAATTCGACGGCAAGGGCGGCACCCTGACCATCCATTACCAAACGCTCGAACAGCTCGACGGCGTGCTCAACCGACTGAGCGGCGGCGCACACTGATTCTCAAAGACATTCGCCGCTGTCGTCTTGCGGCGAATCGAGGCGGCCATTCGACGGACCCTGGTGAGGTCAACCCTCCTCGACGCCGCGCATGAACCGACTGCCATCTAAGCGCGCCGCGCACCGCTGCGGCGCGCCAGCGCGCGCGCCGTCAACGCGATCTCGGCCAAAGCCTGACCGCACACTGCATCGGCCGGCAGGCCGGTCGATTTGCACCGCAGCTCGGCCTCGACCAGCCGTTCCATCTGCGCTGCGAGCTGACTTGGCGACCAGAGCTGCAGCTGCTTGCGAAACTGGCCGAGAAGCCTGAAGAAAACCGGCGGCCTGAGAGACTTCATGGCGATGTCGGGCGTGGCGCCACCGGCGACGAGACCAGCGGCGAGATGGAGCCGCTGCGCGTGTCGCTGCGCGGCCCGCAACAAGGCCACCGGACTGATGCCCTCGGCGCCGGCACGGCCGAGCGCTCGGATGAGATTTTCGTGGTTGCCGTCGAATGCGGCAAACGCCATGTCGTCCATCGCCAGAGCAGCGATGTCGCCGATGCAGGCCATGACGTGGTCGAGCGTGACCTGCCTGGTATCCGCGCCGACATAAAGGATGAGCTTGTCCAGCTCGCGGCGCGTGACAAGGCGATCGCTGCCGAGGTGGCTGACGAGAAACTCGAGCGCATCGTCCGTTGCAGCCCGTCCCAGCTCGCGCAGCGCGTCGACGACGAAGCGCTTGAGCTCGGCGCCGGATTCGACGTAACAGGCAAGAGCGGCCGCGTTGTCGGCCGACTCGAAAACCTTGCGCAGGCTCGATCGCGCCTCCAGCGCTGCGGCCTCGACGACGATCAGCGCGTCGCCGAGCGGATGCTCGAGAAATCGGCCGAACAGTTCGGCCAGTCCATCGGTTGCATCGCGGACGCGCACCACGCGGCGGCCGCCGGTCAATGACATGGCTGCCGCCTCGTCGGCGAGCCGGGCCGGTTTATCCTTGAGCGCGGCGCCGCTCAGCTCGGCCACGCGAAACGGATCGCTGATATCGTCGGTGACGCTGCGCGCCAGGCGCTCGGCGCGTTCCCGCACCATGCCCGCGTCCGGCCCGTAGACGAGGATTGCGCGGGCAGCGGGATCCGGCCGTCCGGCGAAGGCCTCGGCGCGGTTGGTGGCGACCTTCATGGCCGCAGCCCGGCCGACTCCGGCGCGACCGGAATGTCAACCGGCCGACCGGCGGGCCATGAAATCGGCAAGCCGGACACGCATGTCTTCGCTGATCTCGCGCACGCCGCGCTGGCGGGCATCTTCGGCCGCGCTCAGATTGGCGAAGGTCTGGCGCAGCAAGGTGATGCTCGTGGTCGACCGGCTGTTGCCGCGCAGCACGACCTGGCCCGATTGCAGGTCGGTCAGCGCGAAATCCGCTGCAATCTCGAACTTGCTGAAGGTGGAGGTCGCGTCGCGTCTGAGATCGAGCTCGGTGCGCGTCTCGCGCAGACTGACGTCGAGCGCGTAACGCGGACGGGCCGCCGCGCCATAGGGATTCAACCGGTCGAGCAGCTCGTTGCGCAGCTGCTGACCGAGCCGGTCGCTGATGACGTTGACCTTGATCTCGGAGAGACCGTCGGCCGCCGACCGCCCGCCACGCGTCGCGTAGAGCGGTTCGAAACCGCAGGCAGACGCCGCCATCAGAACGAGCATTGCTGCGATTGTCGCGCGCATGCCGGCAAGCCTCGGGCGCTCGGGTTCAGGGGACCACGTTGACGATGCGGTTCGGCACCACGATCACCTTACGCGGCGCTTTTCCCTGCAGCAACTTGGCAACCGCGGGCAGCGCCAGAGCTGCCGGCTCGACGCTATCGCGCGGTGCGTCGCGCGGCATGTCGATCGTGCCGCGCAGCTTACCGGCCACCTGAACCGCCATCGTCACCGTGTCGTCCTGGACCAGGCGCGGATCGGCCGATGGCCACGGCTCGTCGACCAGCAGCCGCCGGTGTCCGAGCTGATGCCAAAGCTCCTCCCCCAGATGCGGCATCATCGGCCCCAACAGCTTGACCAGAGTCTCATAGCCGAAACGCAGCACCCAGGCGCGCCCCGCGCCGTCGGCGGACGCCGGCTGGTCGACGAGATCATCGAGCGCATTCGACAACTCGCGCACGCGCGCGACGGCGCGGTTGAAGCGAAACTGTTCGAGATCCTCCGTGACGGCCGCGATCGACTTGTGAACCGTGCGATGGACCTCGGCCGCGGCGCCGTCGATTGCGTTCGGCTGCGCGGCGCCCAGCGTTACCATGAGTTCGAGGCGTTCGCCAAGCGTGCGCCACAGCCGGTTGACGTAGCGCCATGCGCCGTCGATGCCCGCCTCGGACCAATCGAGGTCGCGCTCGGGCGGACTGTCCGACAGCATGAACAGCCGCGCGGTGTCGGCGCCGTAGGTCTCGATGATGGTGCTCGGCGCCACCACGTTCTTCTTCGATTTGCTCATGACCTCGCGGCGACCGACCGTCACCGGCTCGCCCGTCCCGACATGGACGGCGCTGCCATCCGGCAGCTTCTTGATCTCCTCCGGGTATAGCCATTTGCCGTCCGCCGAGCGATAGGATTCATGGCAGACCATGCCCTGGGTGAACAGGCCCGCGAACGGTTCGTCGATCTTGAGATGACCGCTTGCCTTCATGGCGCGCACGAAAAAGCGCGAGTAGAGCAGATGCAGGATCGCATGCTCGACCCCGCCGATGTACTGATCGACCGGCAGCCAGTAGTCGACCGTCGCGCGGTCGACCGGTTGCTCGTCGCGCGGCGAGCAGAAGCGCGCGAAATACCATGCAGAGTCGACGAAGGTGTCGCAAGTGTCGGTCTCGCGGCGTGCGCCCTTGCCGCAGGACGGGCATGCAACATGCTTCCATGTCGGATGATGGTCGAGTGGATTTCCCGGCCGATCGAATGTCACGTCGTCCGGCAGCAGCACGGGCAGATCGCCTTCCGGTACCGGGACGATGCCGCATGCCTCGCAATGCACCACCGGGATCGGGCAGCCCCAGTAGCGCTGGCGCGACATGCCCCAATCGCGCAGCCGAAAATTGATCGTGCCTTGGCCGACACCGAGCTCGACCAGGCGCTGCACGGCGCGCCGCAACGCATCCGCGACGCTGAGCCCGTTGAGCAAGCCGGAATTGATCATCGTGCCCGACTTCTCGACATAGGCTTCCTTGCCGATCGTGAAACTGTCGGCCTCGGCTTCTGGCGGCAGGACGACCGGCGTCACCGGTAGAGCGTATTTGCGCGCGAAGTCGAGGTCGCGCTGATCATGTCCGGGACAGCCGAAGATCGCGCCGGTGCCATATTCCATCAGCACGAAGTTGGCGACATAGACGGGCAGGTTGGTCGGCGCACCGTCGGCGGCGAGCGGGTGCAGCGCCCTGAGGCCCGTGTCGTAGCCGAGCTTCTCGGCGGTTTCGAGCGCGGCCTCGCTCGTGCCCATCCGGTTGCATTCTGCGACGAAGGCGGCGAGCTTTGGATCCGATTTCGCCAGCTCCTGCGCCAGCGGATGATTGGCCGCGATGGCGCAGAACGACGCGCCGAACAGGGTGTCCTGCCGGGTCGTGAAGATCTCCAGCTTGTCGCGCCGACCGGCGATGCCGAACTGCACGCGCGCGCCTTCCGACTTGCCGATCCAGTTCTCTTGCATGAGCCGGACCTTGTCCGGCCAGCGCTCGAGCCCTTTGAGCGCATCGAGCAGCTCGTCGCTGTATTCGGTGATGCGCAGATTCCATTGCGCCAATAGCCGCTTCTCGACCGGTGCGCCGGAGCGCCAGCCCTTCCCGTCGATCACCTGCTCGTTGGCGAGCACCGTGTGGTCGACCGGATCCCAGTTGACGTAGGATTCCTTGCGGTAGGCCAGCCCGGCCTCGAGAAAATCGAGAAACAGTTTCTGCTGCTGCCGGTAGTAGCCGGGGTGACACGTCGCGATCTCGCGCGACCAGTCGAGCGACAGCCCCATGCTCTGCAGTTCGCGCCGCATCGTCGCGATGTTGTCATAGGTCCACTTGGCGGGATGAATGCCTTGATCGCGCGCGGCGTTCTCGGCCGGCAGGCCGAAAGCATCCCATCCCATCGGATGCAGAACGTTGAAACCGCGCGCGCGCTTTTAGCGCGCCACGACGTCGCCCAGCGTGTAGTTGCGCACGTGGCCCATATGGATGCGGCCCGACGGATAGGGAAACATCTCGAGCACGTAGTATTTCGGCTTGTTTGGGTCGGCCTCGACGCGGAAACACTGCCGCGCGTCCCAGGCGCGCTGCCACTTGGCCTCGGCTTCCTGAAAATGGTACCGCGAAACGGTCATGCTCCCGCCCGATGTTTCCTCCGCGGGCGACACCGCTGCCCGCGATCGGCGCGCGATTGTGGCGACAGCGGCCGCGGCCGGCAAGTCTGTAGCGTTAGAAATCCGGATGTGCCGCGGGCGCGTTAGCTGCGGGCGCTGGCGATGCGAAGCTGGCGGGCGCGGGTCAGGATGGCGTTCTCGAGCTCGGTCCCAGTGCGTCCGTCGGGCGCCACATCGACCCATCCGTTCGAGTCCTGACGCTGCTTGAACACGGCGGCGCGCACGCCATCGGCGATCAGTCGGCGGTCAAGAATATAGACGTTGACCTTGAAGCGCTCGGACGGACTTTCCGGCGGCGAGTACCAATCGGTGATGATCACGCCACCGAACGGATCAGCCGAAACGAGCGGCATGAACTGGATCGTGTCGAGCGAGGCGCGCCACAGAAAGCTGTTGACGCTGATCGCGCTGCCGACGGCGCCGCCCTCTTCATCCGGGCTCTTCTTGCCCAAGCCGAACAAGTTCAAACCATCGCTGCCGAAAAGCGAATCGGCCTGCCGGTCGCGGGTCGGGCCGCGCTTTCCGCGCTCCGGAGTATCATAGCGAACATCCTGAAAATCGCAGCCGATCGCCAAGACCATGACTGCCAGGGCCGCAAGTGCGCGCAATGCCGATTTGCCCGGAAATTCCATTCGTCCCGACCGATCAAAAGCGCCGAAATTTGCGCCGCGCATCATAATATGCGTGCCGTACCCAACGAAGGCAAAAATTACCAGACCAATGTCGCGCGGCACCGCATTCAATTTACCTAAAATAAAGCTCTAATCTAGACCGAAGTTTGCGGGCAAAATTTGTCTAAGCTACTGAACCGACTCTCGAATTCACGAATTTCGGTTTTCTGCTCTGGACACGCCACGTGGAAAAGGAATCTGATCTCAAGGGGTTGGCGTATGGCTACTGGACACAATTTTCCATGCGTTTTCGATCTAAGGGCCCGTAAGACAATAAACGAATCGGGATTGGTCGATCGATAGATATGGGATTCTCAAAGCGACGAGAACACCATATCTTGCGAGGATGATTGACGTCGAGGCGATTCGGCAACGATTTTCCGCT
>VGDO01000011.1 GCA_016869645.1 Alphaproteobacteria bacterium | reverse complement strand
TGCGCCACAACGGCGTCGACAACGTCACCGACGCCCGCTATCGCCTCGCCATCGGCGGACTCAACGCCATCCGTTCACTGCGCTTCATGTGATGAGCGTTGAACAGCCCTGACGGACGGCCCACCTGTCACGAATGTCTTTTCGGCCACAAAATTCGAGTTCTCGGGAGTTTTGCTGCCTCCGTTTATTTGCCGTTCCATCCTGAGGTGTACTTCAGTTCCGTAGGCGCTTGGTGTCTTGCCAGAGTTCTTAAATGAATATTCGTCAACGATGCCGTCGAGCCTTTGTTGAACGTCGGCGTACTTCTCACAGAACTTTCTCACTTCATCCGGTCTACGCAGGACCCGAACGTCGGGAGCGTCGATTTCGATCCTGTCCTTCTCACGCCGGATCGGCAGCGCGATGATCGCGCGCTCGTAGGAACTGTTTCGTTTGGACAGTTGTTGATAGACCTGCCAAAGCGCTGCAGCTGCCGCGGTCGCCCCGGCCGCGAACGGCACCGCCAAAGGCGCGGCGGCATGCCGACGCAGCACGTCGTCCGTCCACCGGCCGGCGCCGTCCTGCCCTTTCGGAATTCGCGGCTGGTTGGGGTCGAAGCGGTCATGATCGCTTCTGCTCGGAAACGGCATTCTTCGATCCCCCGACTGAGTTGCTGGTTGTCGCTCGCCAGCGGCCGAGCGACGTGACGGCGATGAGATGGAGCCGCAGGCGACGAGTTCGAGCCTTTCGGCCGAGAGAAGGAACTAGTGCCGCTCGACGGGTGGCGGCCTGCAATTCCAGCGCGACGCTACGACTTTCCGGTGTGACGCCCGACAGAACTTGATCGCCAGCGAAGATCATGCGAGGAGAAGGCTTCGATCCGAGTAGAAGACAGCCCCATGACCTCCGTGCCCGAAAATGTCGCCGAGGGCTGGCGCAAGACCGCCGACGCCCTGTCGATTACCCTGCCGGCGATGATCGATGATCTGATCGGAATCTGTCCGAACCCCGATCACGTCACATCGCTGCAATCGGCCCGCAGCATCGCGGCAGCGGCGACCGTGCGCGATTACCTTCCGTCACATATCTATCTGGTGCGCGACGTCATTCTGCCCATCGGTTGGGAATGGCCCGCAGCCCGAAGGGCGGGAAAGTTCTGCATCGGCCTGTACTACCAGTCTTATGACAGCCTGGGCGGCTGGGCCAAATGGCGTGACGGCTAGAGCCGGCGGAGCGCAACCGCCTCATTTGGCGCGGCCGATGACCTTTTCGAGCGTGCGCAGGCTGCCCAGCCCGAGCATGGCCACGACCAGCTCGGTCAGCCCGTCGATGTGCAATCCGGGAAATGGTGTCAGCACATTGTTGGCGATGCATTCGCGCGCCCAGAGCGCAGCGCCGACCAGGCCCTGCGGAATGTAGTAGCAGCCGAGCGAGATCGCGGCGATCCAGCCGATCGCCGGCCGCCAGCCCGCGACGAACACGCTGCGGTGCTGCGCCTCGATCTTGTTGAGCTCGACCTGGGCCAGCGCCGGCTGCTGGGCAAGCCGCGCCATCGCTTCGTCGCGCGACAGGCGCTCGTCATCGGACGTGAACAGCCTGTCGAGCACGCGGCCGACCGCCTCGATCGGCTGCGCCAGGCCCGCGCCCCCGAGCGCACCGAGAAAATTCATTGCCATCATCACCTCCTCGCAATCATGACGCGCCGACCCTCGCGTCGTTCCGATCCATGCCAGGCAAGCACAGGGGCACGCGCACGCACAGCCGGCCGGATCCGGATCCGGGACCGTCTCAGACCAAGGGGCCGGGTGTGCGGCCTTCGCAGAAGCGTCGCCACATGCCGCGATACGCCGCTTCCACCGCACGGCAATGGCCGGCGACGTCGCCGACCGGCGCAGATCGGAAGCGGGGGCGAAGCTCGCGGTGTATGCGCGCCAGCGTCTCGACGTCTCCCGCCAACCGCAGCGCGATCGCAAGATAGTCGTCCGCGCTGTCGGCGATCCAGTCTCGAGAGCCCAGGGCCGAGACGATGGAGGCGGTGCTGCGCGCCGACGCGCTGTTGCCGAGCAAGGTCACGACCGGCACTCCCATCCAGAGCGCTTCCAGCGTGGTCATTCCGCCCGTCGCCGGAAACGGATCGAGCGCGATGTCGACTTCGGCGTACCCCGCCAGATGCTCGGCATGGTGCTGGCTGGTGCGCAGGATGAGACGGTGTTCGGCGACGCCGCGCCGCGCAAAGGCCGCGCGGGTCCGGGCCTGGTTGGCGGGCTTTCCCAGCGAGGCGTCGCGCAGCAGGAGCCGCGTGTCCGGCCGCTCGAGCAGGAGGCGCGCCCACAGGTCAGCCACGGAATCGGTCAGCTTCGACAGGCGATTGAAGCACCCGAACGTGACCGGCGTTCCATTCGACGAGGGTGCCGGCGCCGCTTCCGGCGCGTAGTCGGGCGGCTGATAGCAGAGGGTGCTGGGCAGATCGACGATCTGCTCGGCAAAATGACGTCGAGCCTCGGTCGGCACGGCGACGGGATCGGAAAACAGGTAGTCCATCGTCGGCATTCCAGTACCCGTCGCGTGCCCCCAGCCGGTCACCTGGATCGGCGCCGGCCGATAGGCGAACGCAATCAGGCGATTGCCTTTGGAGTGTCCCGCCAGGTCGATGAGGATATCGATGCGGTCGTCGTGGATCAGCGAGGCCAGCGCCGCATCCGACAGGCCGTCGGTTGCGCGCCACAAATCGGCGGACCGGCGAAAGGCTTGCGTCACCTCGTCTTCCTCGGATGCCGGGACGCCCGAATAGAGCACGACCTCGAAGGATGACCGGTCGTGCCGGTGGATGACCGGGCCGAACAGGCTTGCCGCGGAGTGCCGGCGGAAATCGCGCGAGACATAGCCGAGCCTGAGACGGCGCGCCGCTTCGTCCGCGCGCGGCGCACGCTGCGGGAGCGGCGCAATCCCGCCGCAATTGCGCCTGTACCAATCCCGCCGCTCGCGATAGTGCTCTGCGAAGCCGACATCGGGCAGGAAGTCGAGCCAGAAGATGGTGTTGCTATGCGCCTTGGCATAGGGAGGCTTCAGCGCGACCGCGCTCCGGTATGAATCGACCGCTTGTGCGACCTGGCCGAGCTGGCTGCGCGCCGTCCCCAGATTGAAGTAGACCTCCGCCTGCGCGGGGTCCAAGGCGATGGCCGACAGATAGCAGACAACGGCTTCGTCGACGCGCCCCGATTTTGCCAGTGCCAGGCCAAGATTGTTGAATGATCTCACATCGTGCGGCCGCAGCCCGAGCGCACGGCGATAGCAGGCGATCGCATCCTCGAGCCTGCCGACCTCCTCGTGCGCGCTCCCCAGGTTGAGATGGGCGTCCGGCTGATCGGGGCTGAGCGCGATGGATCGCACATAAGCGCCTTCCGCATCGACATGCCGCCGCAGGCTGGTCAGCGCATTGCCCAGATTATAGTGCGCCGCGGCATAAGCCGGCCGGCTGGCCAGAGTCTCGCGATACTGCGCGACCGCTTCGTCGAATCTGCCCAGATCCTTCAGCGCATTGCCGAGGTTGTAGCGCGCCTCTGCGAAATTCGCATCGAGGGCAATCGCCCGATGATAGTGGACAATGGCCTCTTTCACGTCGCCCTGTTCGCGCAGCACGACCGCGAGATTGTTGTGTAGCTCGGCGCGGTCCAGGTTGAGCTCGAGAGCGCGCCGGTAGGACGCAATGGCTTCCGTCGTCAGCTTGCGCCGCGCGAGGACATTGCCCAGCTCGTAGTAGAGGGCGGCGGTTGCCGGGCTCAGCTGCACGGCCCGCCGGTAGGAGTCGATGGCGAGCTCGTCACGGTTCAGTTGCCTGAGCGTGCCGGCGAGCTTGACATGGATCTCCGCATGACCCGGCCGCAACGCCATGGCCGCGGCGAAGCACGCGAGCGATGCCTCCCCCTCGCCGCGCCCGGCCAACGCAGATCCCAGCTCGATGCGCGCCTGAATCAGATCGGGCTTGAGCGCGAGCGCGCGCCGCAGGTCCATGACCGCATCGGCGACGGCGTGCTGGCGCAACAGGGCTACGCCCAACCCGTGATACGCCTCGGCGAAGTCGGGTTTGAGATCGATGGCGCGCCGGAAGCTGGCGGCCGCGTCGGCGGGCCGCGCTGCGTCGAGCAAGGCATTGGCCAGGTTGCCGTGCGCTTCGGCATCGCGTGGACTCAGTTCGACCGCGCGCCGGATGTGCTTGATGCCATCATCCGTTTTTCCCTGTCGGCACAGGACGAGGCCGAGGAGATGCACGACATCGGCGTGCTCAGCGGCGGCGACAAGCGACCGGCAAAGCTGCTCCGCCTCGGTGAGCTGTCCGTTGCGAAACGCCGCGATGGCCCGGGCAAAGGATTGATCGTGCGATCTCGGGAGTTGCTGCGGATTTCCGGTCCTGATCATGTGCCCCCGGCACGTCGGCCCGCGGTGGCAGCATCTTAGGTGATCCCTGCACGAATCCCAATTGCCGAAGGGCCGAGCGCATCCCGCGCGCGGCCGAAGCTCATCGCCCGCGCACGCCCTCGACGAGCTCGATCGTCCGCTGCATCCAATCGCGGGGGATCACGATCTCGCCATCGCCGTCGCCATCGCGCGCCAGGTGCGGCACGAGCACGATGAGCCGCTCATCCTCGTGCACGACCCAGCCGACCGAACGGCAGCGCGCCGGCAGGTCGCGTCCCATGTCGGCGATGGGCTTCCAGCCACTGCGGCTGCCCCCGGCGGCATCGAGCCATTCGACCAGGACGAGCCGCATGTCGGAGCCAGCAGCGGCGCGCTGCGCACGCACGCCCGGCAGCTTGCGGCGCTCAGTCATGCTCGCCACGCGGCTTGATCTCGATGACACGGTTCAGCATGTCCTCGAGCTTCTTGATGTGGCCGACAACGCGCCCCTCCATCTCGCGCATCAACTCCTTGAGCCCGGACCAGGACGCATAGTGCTGCGCCACGTTCAGCTTGTGCGCGTGAAGATCGGCAGCGAGATCGTCAATCTTGCGCGCAAGTCCACGCACCCACCAGCCAACCGCGCCCAGGCCGGCGACAAGCAGGATCTTGACCACGTCGATCAGCTCGCTGCTCATGCCGGGTCTCCGGGCGGAGACGGGTCCGCCAGAAGAGGGCGTCGCGGTCGTGCATCGGTCCCATTCTGCGCCGCGCGCGCCCGCGATTCACTCCTATAGAACCCTGCAAAAGCCCGGAATTTTACCCTAGATCCGGATGTTCTGGACTGCCTGCGGGCCGGAACCACCCCGCGCCGGGCGACGTTGAGCACGCATCCATCCATCGAGGAGACCGATCATGGGCTTTGGACGCGGCGTGCTGCTCTGGCTGCTCGGAATACCGCTTCCCATCATCATTCTGCTCGCGCTGTTCTGGCGCTGAGCCTAGGAGCCCGTCATGACAACAATTCATCGCAGCGACTATCCTGGGGCCGACCGGCCGGCAGCCGTGCTGATCGACGCGGACGAAGCCGGCGTTGCCGTCGTCGGCTGGTCGACCATCATCGGCGGCGCGGTCGCCGCCGCCGCACTGGGAATGTTGATGGTCGCGCTCGGCGCCGGCTTCGGCCTTGCCGCCCTGCGGCCCTGGCTCGACCTGTCCGGGCCCGATATGGGCGCCTCGGCGACCACCATCGGCGTCGCCGCCGTGATCTGGCTGATCGTCGTGCAATGGGTCAGCTCGGCCGTCGGTGGCTACATCGCCGGCCGCATGCGCACGCGCGGCGAGCGGAGCGACGAGGTCTTCTTTCGCGACACGGTCCATGGCTTCCTCGCCTGGGCGCTCGCCTGCGTCGTCGGCGCCGGACTGCTGACGGCAGTCGCCGGCTCGATCGCAGGAGGCGGCGCCGAGCTGGCGGCCGCCTTCGCGTCGGGGTCGGCATCCGGCGGACGCGACGCCGTGCAATCCCGAGATGCCGCCAACCGGCAGATCCAAGCCCCGCTGTCGCAATCGCCGTCCGCGCAATCCTTGCCGGGCCAAACCAGTTCGGGCGCGGCACAGCCGAGCCAGACTGGCGCACAGCAACCGCCAATGCCTGGAACGCAGTTGCGCGGCACCCAGCTCGGCGGCGCGCAGGCGCCGAAGGTCGCCACCTCCCCGATGGTGGCCACGGAGTCGCCGTCCTCGCGCGCGGTCCCCGCGCGGGCGGGCGCGGGCTATGAGCCCTTCGACTACGTCATCGACGCGATGTTCCGCTCGGATCGCATCGGGCAAGCCGGTCAGACCGCAGCCGGTCAAGCCTCGTCCGGTCAAAGCATGGGCCAATCCTCCGACCAGGCGATCGGTGTGCCGGCGACCGGCGCGATGGTCGGCAACGGCTGGGAGCTCCGCTCGGAAGCGGCGCGCATTCTCTTTTTCGGCGCGTGGAGAGGCGACATTCCGGCCACCGACCGCAGCTATCTCACCCGCATCGTCGCAATGGAGACCGGCCTGGGCGAGGCCGAGGCATCGCAGCGCGTGGACCGTGCCATCCAGCAGATCAGGAGCGGCAGCGAGGTCGCCCAGCAAGCTGCCGAGGATGCGCGCAAGGCCGCTGCCAGCCTGTCTCTGTTCACCGCGTTCGCCATGCTGGTCGGCGCCTTCATCGCCGCGGTCGCCGGCGCGATCGGCGGCCAGCATCGTGATGCGCTATGATTGGGGCGTAGCCCCAATCATCTCGGCCGGCAGGTCGATGGCGTAGCCATCGACCGATAGGCGCCCCAGGCTGACGGTGCGCCCTCTCGGTCGATTGCAAGCAGTCGACCTGCGGCTCTGCGCACCCCAAGGGTGCGCTGTACATTGCTTGACCGGGCGCCGCAGTATTTTGGCATGGCGTGGCGCGGCAGAGCGAAGGGTGGGCTCGTCGGCACGATCGGCGACCTGGCTGGCGGCGATGCTGGCGGCGGCGCGCGCAAGGGTCGAACCGACGTGCATCTGCATTGCCCGTGTGGCCACCACGTGTTCATCAAATGCGATGAGCTCCTCGCGCGCTTTCCCAAGGATCTGCCGCTCCAGCGCTTCGCCGAGCGTGCGACCTGCTCGCATTGCGGCCGGCGCCGGCCGAGCCTGACGCTCCAGCCGCGCACCCAGGAATATCAGCCGCCCAAGGGCAATGGACCGCATGTGCGGGCATGGTCATAGGCGCTTGCCGGACGGAGCGCATGTGCAGAATGCGCTCTGGAACTCGCGGGAACCCGCGGGAGTTGCTTCGGCTGGGAGCATGATGGGGACGCAAGAAGGGTCGTCCTCCATGGATGATGGGCCTCGCCCAGACGCTGCGCGCATCATCGGGCCGCATCCGACCGGCCCGGTGCCGATCGGCGTCGACGCCGAGCGCGAGATGGCGATCATCGCCGTACGCATCGGCTTCTTCGATCATACCGAACCGGTCCGGCTTGCGCCCTGGGTCCAGGGGCTGATCGATCATGACCCGCGCGCGGCAAAGGTATTTCGTCAGCGCCAGGACGGCCTGTTCTGCGACCTCGGCCAGCTCCTGGAGCCGCACATCGCGCGCATCGTGCAGGCCGCCGACGGGCGCGTCACGGAAGAGGACAAGATCGCGATCGACCGAAGGGGCGAAGCCTTCGTCAGCGACAGCTCGATCCTGACCTTTACGCGCGACGCGATCCTGGTTGCGACGGAACTCGGCGAGCTCAGTGTCGAGCAGATCGAAATCGCAGTGCGCATCCGCTATTTCGTAACGCGCAGCCAGCGCCAATAAACGGAGCGCCCTGTCGCCGGCGGCGGATCCTCACTGGATCTCGCCGACGGCTCAGGGCGCGAGTTGCTTCGAAAAAATTTGCTTAGCGATGCAATTCGCGACGTCCCAGATATGAGCCCTCAACGAATGGGCCCCGCTTTAATCCCCGAACAAATGCCCCGCCCTGAAAATCTCCCCCCGCTTCCAGGCTCGAAGACGCCCCCCGGCGTATCCGATCCTGTTATTCCCCTTCGACCTCCCCCCAAACTTCCCTTCCCCCCGAAAGCTCCCGCCCTGATGCTGCCCTATGATCCCCGCCCACCAAGTTTTCTGCCCTCTCCCCGCCCGCAGATGATCGTCGACGCGCGAGGATTAGGATATCCGGGAGATTGCGTATGCGATCGAGATGACACAGGGCCAAACGTGTCCGGCGCAAGTGTCGGCACCTTCGGCGATGCTGCGCATCGACCTGCATGTCACGCAGGATGCTGGCACTCATCGTCACCGAGCGCATTTTCCTTCAAGGATCAATCGGCGCCTCGTGTCGGGTCGCCGACACTGCCCAATTTGCTTGGCCACAGCATGCCCGCTATGGTTGACGGCGCGGAGGGCGCGCGAGAATTATTGCCGGCTTTCTCACATGGACCGACGGAGCAAGACGCGCCGGCCCTATCCGATCGCCGATCCGGCGCGGACAGCAGAATACTGGCGCAACCGCGCCGAGGAAGCGCGCATGATGGCCGTCGAAATGGCGCACTTCGCGCCGCGCGAGACGCTGCTCAAGATCGCCGATGGCTATGACCGGCTGGCCGAGCAGGCGGAAAAGCGGTCTTTGCGCAGGTCAGCGAGGCCCGCGTAGCCGTTCGAGGTCGGGGAGTATGGCATGGTCAGCGACGACGACCCGACGCATGCGCGCGAACTGCTGGCCGCTACCGAGCAGAAACTGAGAGCGCTCGCCGACAAGTTCCAGTCGGAAGCCATGGCCGCATCCGCGGCCGAACTCATCCGGATGGAGATCCGGCGCCTGCAGGACTACCGCGCCTATCTGCTGAGCGTGCTTCAGCAGAAGTAGCGGTCAGCCCTCGACCGTGATCGCCTCAGATTGAAGCGCCCGCGGCGATCCATCTGAAGCGTGAATCCGGTCCACATCAGCAAATGAGGGCGCGCTTCACGTTTCTCATTGAAGCATTGCTTCAGCGAGTAACGATCGCATCCTAATCGGCTTCCGCTGCCGTCAGCGACGACGCGCCCGCCGTGAGCCGGCGCGCTCGAACGGGTTCGAAGCGCGCGGCCGCCCGAGCCATGCGCTCAGCGGCCTGGGCACGCCGCTCGCAGGTGGCGGCCATGGCGAGCAGGTGCCGGCGCGCGGTCGGCTCGACGGCGTTGGTGGCCAGGCCGAGGGCCATGTCGGCGCGCGCGCGCCAATAGAGCGGATCCTTGGTCGCGCGCAGGTCCTTTGGGACAAACGTCATGCAGCGGATCTCCCTGGATGCCCCCCATGTCGCCGCCGCGGACGACGGACGAGAACGTCGCCCACGGCGGTGACATGAGAGTCCGAGCCCAATCCCGACTTCGCCACCGAAACGTCACAGGGTTGGGATCGGTTCCGCTCTTGTCGCGGTCTGTATCGGCCAGTCGACCGTCGTGGCGTCAATCGGCGGGCAGACCGCTTGCCGGGTCGCCATCTGGCGCAGGACGCAGCTTCGTCAGGTCGAGGAGATCACGCGGGATGCGGTCCGGGGGCCTGGCCCTGTGCTGGATGTCGCGCACGCAGTGGCCATACGTGCTTGGCACGATCGGCCCGAGCGGCGCCCGTCGGGATGAATTCGGCATAGCCGATGATGGCGTAGAGCGGCGTGGGGAGCTCGACGTACGGGCGGTCCGCCCGGCGCGGGGCGCGTCAACGCCGCGGCAGGCATGACCGGAACCCCGGGCCTAACCGCAATCGAATCGCACTTTCATTGACTCCCCCGGCGCATTTCCCTAGCTTCCGGACGGCGGGGGATTGAATTGCTGTACGGACGGCGATCTGTCGGGTCGCCGACACACGATCGGACTCCCGGTGCCGGACAACGCGATCCTTCAGGCCCTGCCGTCCGCGGAGCGCTCGCGATTGCTGGACCGTGGGCGCGAAGTTGCATTGGGACAATACGAGCTCTTGCAGGCGGCGGGCGCCCCCGTCTCGCGCGTGCTGTTCGTTCGTTCCGGCGCGGTCTCGCTGTTCAGCGAGCCGTCGGAGGGGCGCTCGATCGAAACCGGCGTGGTCGGTCGTGAAGGCATCGTCGGCGGCGTGAGCGTGCTCGAGGGGGCGCTCAACGGCTCGGCGCGCTCCCAGTTCGCCGGTACGGCTTGGTCGGTGGATGCAGCCGCCTTCCGCGACGCCCTTCGGACGAGCCCGATGCTGGCAAAGCTGACCCAGCGGCATCTCCATTTCCTGCTGTTGCAGGCGCAGCAGAATGCCGTGTGCCACGCCTGGCACACGGTCGAGGAGCGCTTCTGCCGGCGACTTCTTCAATCCTGCGATGCGCTGAACAGCGAGGTCGTCAACCTGACGCAGGGGTTCACGGCGCAGATCCTGGGCGTGCAACGCACGACCGTGTCGATGGTGGCAAACGCGCTCGAGCGCGACGGGGGCATCCGCACGCTGCGCGGCAAGATCACGCTTGTCGACCGCGCCAAGATCGAGTCGGCGGCGTGCACCTGCTACACGGCGTTCAAGCGGCAGCTCAAGAGCGCCTTGGAGCTTGCCGCGTAGCCGGCTTCCGGTTCCAGGCAGGCAAGGGCCGGTCGAGAACCAGCTCGCCCCGCTCGGCGACGAGATAGGGCCTGCGCCGCGCCCGGGCAACCAGCGAACGGGAGCGGCGGCGGATGTCGCGCGAACGGCAGATCGTCTCCTCAAGTTGCCGGCAGCGTTCACACAACCGCTCGAGCGACGCCTTCACGACAGGCGGCAGGCCCGCGAGGGTCGTGTCGTAGGCAACGAGGCGGGCGGCGAAGACCTGCCGACCTTGGGCATCGACGACGTCGATGCGCCAGCGCCTGGTGCGATCCCGGCGATTCTTCGCGAGGTCGGATGCGACATGGCCGGCATAATCGATGGCCGCCTCCTCGTCGCGCAGCGCGACGCCGCGCCGATCCACATAGCCACGGCCGCCGTCGCGCAGATTGAAGTAGTAGCGTGGCATGCTCGGCATACTCCCGGCAGCGCCAACCCCCTGGTGTTTCTATCACTGCAGCAACGTGCTGTCGCCTGGCGAGAGAGCAAAAGACCGGCTGTCGAGCCAGCCGGCCGAAAACGCCGGCACGGCGCTCCGGCCGTTGCGTCAGATCGACGCGGAGCCGACTTGCGAACTCGCATCAACGCTTGGCGCATGCGCTGAGCGAAGCGTGCGGCGGCGACGCTGTGTCGACCGCTCGACCCGTCGCGGGTCCTGCCTCGCTTCGTCGTGTAGACCAGCTGACACTGCGACATGTCGCGAAGACGGCAAAAGGCACGGACGCATGGGGCAAGGCCGACGTGGCGAGAGCGGGAGTCAGTCGTTCGGGCGCGCCGTCGCAAGCTCGAAGGCTGGATTGTCGCGGCCACTTGCCGTCCTCCCGCCCTGTCGGGAACGCCTTTCGCAAGAGCGCGTTGCCCTTCAGCTTGGCGCGTCGACGCGAGAAAACGTATCGCGTGTGCGCGAGAGTCGCGCGCACATGCGATCGCGCACCATTGCGCCCCTGCCGCCTTGGATCGAAGGCGCGTGGGAGGACCTTCGCAACCGCCCATTTAGGCGAGAGGAGATGACATATGAGACAGACCTTGCTTTCGATCGTCACCGCGGCCGCGCTCGCGACCGGGGCCAGCATTGCGATGGCCCAGTCGACGGCGAGCACGAACACGACGACGACCTGGACCAACGATCACGGCACGATGTTCCGCGAGCACTCGAAGACGCAGAGCTATTCGAGCATCAATGACCCCGCCCTCAATCCCAGCGTGGGCGTGGTGCTGCCCAACACCGTCACCGTGCATCCGCTGCCGCCGACCGTGAAGGTGCCCTCGGCCGAGAACTATAGCTACGCGATCATCAACCAAAATCCGGTGGTCGTGGAGCGCGAGAGCCGTAAGGTCATCCACACCTGGGATTGACCGCCCCGGAGATTGGCTCTCGCACGCATCGACGAGCCGATGGAGAGAGCTGCGGCCGAGGCATCAACAGTGCCTCGGCCGTCTTGTTCCCGGTGCGGCCGAAAATCCGCCTCAACTGTTCGCGCAGCAAATCACTCGCGGAGACGAGACATGGCTCAGCAGAATCGAAACAATCAGCCGAAGTCGGTGGACAATCAGACGGCAGACCAGCGCCCCGCGCCGGAGCCAAAGCCGCACGACGATTCCGATCGACGCGAAACGCCCATGCCGCCGCGCGAGAAGCAGCTTCCGGGGTTCGACGAGAACCCGCCGGGCCGAAAGGAGGAAGATCGCCGCATCCCCGATGAGGACGAGGACCGGGGTCCGGAAAAGGACCAGGCGCGCTGACGCCCGCCGGCCACTCGGGCCGACAAACCTTCGATCGCGCGGAGGATGACATGAGCACGCAGACCTTCACCTTTCTCTACGACACCTATGACGATGCAGCGCACACCGTCGGCGAGCTCGAAGCCTGCGGGGTGCCGCCGCATGCCATCAGCATGATTGCCAACACGGCCGGCGCCGGTGGCACTGCGCTGGAAGATTCCGGCGCGGGCGCTTCGGGCGCAGGCACGGGCGCCAAGATCGGCGGCGTGGTGGGCGGCGGCGCAGGATTGCTCGCCGGCCTGGGCGTGGTGACCATTCCCGGCCTCGGCCCCGTGGTGGGCGCCGGCTGGCTCATTTCCACCCTCGTCGTCGCCGCAGCCGGCGCTGCGGCCGGCGGATTCGTCGGTGCCCTGACCGGTGCCGGCGTGAGCAAGGACGACGCGCACGTCTATGCCGAAGGCGTCCGCCGCGGCGGCACGCTCGTGACCGTGCGCGTGCCGGAGTCGCAGGCGATCATGGTCGACGAGATCATGCGGCGCCACGCGCCCGTCGACACGGCGACGCGCGCCAGCGATTACCGCGGCGGGGGCTGGCGCGAATTCGACGTCGAGGCGCGGCCCTTCACCGAGGAGGAAATCGAGCGCGAGCGCGCGCGCTATAAGAGCAACTTCGCGGCATGAGAAAATCGCCTCTCTGGCACACCCGCGTCCGCAATGACCAGGACGACTAGGCCAGGGGTCAGCGCGACGCCTACTGCCGCGAGCTCGGCAACCTGGCGGAGCTCCACAGCCGGCTGACGACCGAGCAGCGGAGGGTCCAGCCCGGCGCGCGCGGTCATCGCCGCGATCTCGACCAGGCCCGGCTGCGCGCGCAGCGCCTGATGGTTCTGCTCTATCCACCGGGTACCCGCCTCAGGCGCAGGTCGGTTCCCGGGCGAGGCACCGATGACGCGGCCGGTCTAGACGATCCGGCCTCGCGACGCCGCGTCGCGCTGTCCATGCGCCTCCCACAACCGGTTCATCGTCAGTCTCGCAAGGCCCTCGACGCGGCCCGCCGGCCGCGCCGTCCGGACCCAGGGTCGGCTCATGCAGGCGTAGCGGATGTCGTCCGGCGCGTGGTCCTCGCCTGTGCTGTCGACATCCTCCGGCCGGTCCGGATCGTGCTGGAGCGCCGGCAGCGTGCGGATCGCGTCCGTGCAGGTCGCGAACATGACCATCATCGGATGGCCGTCCTCTCCCAGCAGCCGCGCGCGCAGCGCATCCCAGCCGCCGATCGCACCGGCCCCGGCGACTCGCGAATTGTCGGCCGGCCGGAACACGACCCTGCGCAGAGCCATGCGCTCGGCGATCGACGGGCCGCCGTCGCGCGCGAAGGCGGAAGGATCGAGAACGCCGTAGGCGATGGCTTCACCGGACTCGCGCGCGCGAATGCCGTCTGCCACTTCCTCGGCCGTAAGCTTCAGGCCGACATTCCGGGACGACGCGCCGTACCATTCGCGGTAGCGCACCAGGCAGCCGCGCGGCAGGGCGATGACCCTGTCGCTGCCGGCGTTGATCGCCTCGCCGTCGGCGACTGCCCACCAGCCGACGCTGAATGGCTTGGCCGAGCCCCAATCCATCGATCGAAAGCGCAACCAGTGCGACGGCAGCACGGTGGGCGTCACGACATGACGCGTATGGCTGAATTCGGGGAAAAAGGCACCCGCGATGACCGACCAGTCGCCTTCGAGCCAGGCGCGCACGAGTTGCGCCGAGCCAACGAGGTGCAGCCGGTTGGCGTAGTGCGGGTCGGCCTCCACCAGGAGACGGTTGTTGTCGAGCTTGGACGGGATGAACACGTAGCGGTGTGCGCCGCCGCCGGGCAGATCGCGCGTCAGGATCGTCATGCCCAAGGGGGCCGGATCGACATAGCGCGCCTTGAGCCACAGATGGCCGGGACCGCCGGGATTGCCGGTGAGGATGAGCTGGGTCGGCACGCCATGCGCAGAACGCAGCAATCCGTTCAGCCGGTCGATCGGGTCCGGGCTCGCATAGTTGCCGGCTTCCTCGACACAGGCATCGGTGAGGCTCTGGCCCTGGTATTTCTCGGCATCGGCGACGCGCTCGAGCGGGCGAAACTTGAGACGCGCACCGTTGGGAAAGCGCCAGGCCTTCTTGTGCTCACGCCAGATCGCTCCGAGCGGAAGATAGATCTGGCGCGAGCGCTCGACCGCGTCGTCGAGCATGGGTAGCTGCTTGCGAAAGAAGGCGCCGTTGAAGCCGGCGCCATACATTTCCGCCTTGAGCGCATACTTGCCCAGAACGCCGTCGGTCTTACCCCCGCCGCGCGCACCGCCGAAGAAGATCTCAGGGACGGGGCAATCGACGAGCGCTTTCTGTGGGCCCGGCTGCGGGCGCCAGATGATGCTCGCGGTCGGATCGGACATCGTGTCCATGATCTGATGTGGCGGGCCCGCTGCTCTGCACCGTCGTCGCGTGGCGACGCAACCACTCGGCGTCCGCCATCGGTTCCGCGCTGACTTTGAAAACCTCGGTGCCGTGCAGCCGGCCCTCGAAACTGGCGCGCCTGGGGTGGACGAAGGGGGCGGCCGCGCGCGCCATCGCGTCGCGCCGCTCCTCGTCGGCGGTCTCGTCGCGCATGACCGCCAACATGTACGCGAGCGGTGTGCCCGGCTCGGCGCCAAACGGCGGTCCGGCGTCGGATCCGACCGCGGTTGAGCGCAATCGCGGCGCGTGACGCCGACCACGGCGGGGCGGCGGCTTGGCTTGGTGAGCCATGGCTGGACCTGGCTTGAGAGGCCGACAGGGTTGCGGCGGGATTCCGGGTCCGTTCGCGCAGGCGGGACGCGCAGCCCCCGATCCTAGGCATATTCCTATCGATTTTTCGAAAATCAGTCTAGGCCGGGCGCTTGATGGGACCCTCAATCCGGTCGTTCGCCGCAGGGGCGACGCCCATTCCTGCCGGCGGCAGCAGACCTGACGGATAGGCTGGCGCCGGTTCCACCCCGTGAATCAACAGTCCTGACGCGCGATGATTTTTCGGCGTGCAATTTACATCCGCTCAAAATTTTGGCTGTGAGGTCTAGTTCGACTTGGAGGTTGGCGATGGCGGCGTGATCCGTCGGATCTCGCCACGCTCGAGCATGGTTTTGACGACTCGATCGATCTTGTTGGCCAGATCGAGGAACCCCGCGCGTGACAGAAGCAAACGGCATGACGTATATTTGCGTCCGGTGGGGATAGAGTTGGGGGAAGGTTCGTCGTGGCGATGCACGACGAACTCCATTCGCGCTCCCATTGAATCGACGATGATTTTTTCCAGGGAGTCGGCGTATGTTTCAGAAATTTCCGGTCGATCCACATACGTTAGATGCGATTGAGGCGTCAGACGACGCTTATCACTCATTGGATGCCTCCTGCGCGGTCTATGCCGCAGATTGCCGTGGCCAGATCTTTCGCACCGATGGCGTCACGACTTGGGAACACATGCCGGCCGGCGAACTGGCGGCCGTCGAAGCGGCAACCTAGCGGCATTTCACCTGGGGCGTCGGCAGCCATCTACCGTCGCTCTCTGGAAGTCCGAGGCGCGATCCGCGATGATGGCCTCGACTCGCGGATCTGCTGGCAGGCCAAGCTGACGATTGAGGCGTGCCACGTCGGCACGTGTGATCGGTTCGCCCGACGCCTCGGCGAGCGCGCGTGCAGCATTGTCGATCGAACAGGAGGCAACACCCTCGTCGCGACGTGAACGCGCGGCGTAGTAACTGATGATCGATGTCGTGTCGGCCGGAATTCCGGCTGCCGAAGGCTCGCACAGCGCGGCGACGCGCAGGTCTGACGGCACGCCGCCAAGCCGACCGGCGTTCTGCGTCGCCGATGGTCCTCGCGTTGCCGGCCCCGGAATCGCGTAATCGGGAAAAATCCACGGCGATGAGCGATCGACTGGCTCAGCGCTGCCGGATCGCGGCATGGGCACGGCATAGTCCGGCATCATCCATGGCAGGTCGCGATCAATCGGCTCATCGCCGCCAATTCCCCGCCGTCCGGCATTGCCACCCATGGGCGGATTGCCGCCATTGGGCGGGCCGTCGTTGTTGCCGCCTTTGTCGCTCTTGTCTCCTCGTTTGTCGCCCTTATCGCTACCCTTGTCGCCGCCCCCCTGGTCACCATGGCCGCCGCCCTTGCCAACGCGCGCCCAGGCCGGTCGGTCGATACTGACCGGATCGAAGACCGCGTTGAGCAAGATCGGAGCGGCGCTGATGGCAAGCGCGCCTACGATTGTGATGAGATAGGTCCGAAGCGACTCTTGCATTTGCGAACTCTTCCAGGCAGCGACTGCGGCACGCGCGCCCAGGGATCTTCCCGGTCACTTACACGCCTTGCGGTGCCCCATCAGGCGGCTCGGAGCGGATACGAACGGCTCGCGCGGTGTCCCGACCAGCGCAAGTGGCGCTGCCTGCTGCCCGCGTTCCGCCCTTATGCACAAGCAACGGCCCACGATGTCGTTCCATAATGGATATGCAGATGAGGCCTGCATTTGGCTGAACGCTCGAAGCGATCAGGCGACGCGAGTGCGTCCGCGAGACCGCGCTATGTCTTCAACGCCTGTTCGACGATGGCGAGCAGTCGCTGGCGCGTGAATGGCTTCGACAAGGTCGGCACAGCCTTGGCGCCGAGCGTGATTGCTTCCAGCTCCTCGGGATGCTCGGCCGAGACCAAGACGATTGGACAAACCCGATCAATCTGACGCAGTGCGTGCACGACGTCCGTGCCTTCCATGTCGGGCAGACGGAGATCGGTCATGGTCAGGTCGGGCTTGTGCTCACGGAAGGCGGCGAGGCCTTCGGTGCCGGAGACGGCGTCGATGACGCGATGTCCCGCCACCTCGAGCATGATGCGAAGCACCTCGCGGACGTCGGGATGATCGTCGATGATAAGGATGGTCGCCATCGCGTGAATGCGCCCGTCAGAGTTGGCGGGGGCGCCGCCGGAGCGCGAGTGCGTCGAAGCGTTGATGGTTGGCCGACATGCGCGCTCCCGGAATCCTCAGCCATGCCGCAGCCCGCTGGCTCGCGCGAGCCGACTGCGTGCGGTGTTTTCGGGGGGATGTCGGGGGGATGCGGCACGGAGCTTATCGCTCTCCGCGCGACGCGACAACCGGAGTTGCAACCGGCTGTCGGGGACCGATAAGTAGTCTTCCGGATTGCTCCGCCGCGACGCCAAGGTCTAGGAATTTCCCATCGGGGCGGGGACCCCACATGTCCATGCCGGGATCCAAACCCGGCATCACGATCGTCGTCACGGTTCTGTGGTTGGTGGAGCACGCAGCCCTGGAGCGCCGACACGGCGTTCCAAGCAATGCGCGCAGGCGGGGGATCAGAATGCCTGATGATTCGAATGCGGCGGCCGAGCGCGACCTCGGATTTTCGGGGCCGCACCGGGGCTATGCGACCAAGCGGGAACAGCTGTGCGCCACGCTCGCCCATCTGGTCATGGCCGCGGATTGGCAGGCGCGCGAGGCGCATAGGCTGGCTGCGCGTATGGATTTTCCGACCGTCGAGCGCGAGCAGCACCGGCAATGCGCGGCGGCATGGCAACAGCTCGGCGACGACGGTCGCTATGCGCTCGCCCAAGTTGAGGCAACGAGCCTCGATACGAAGGCCTTGTCCGTCAGCGATTAGAGCGGCGAAGCCGGGCGCACGGGGTCAGGCGCTTCGCCTGGCGAACGGAACGGTCTTTCCGGCGGTCCTGGGCGATTTGGGCCAATCCGCGCCGCACAAGCCGGAATTGAGCGCCCGGGCGATCGCCGCCATGGCGCGGTCGTGCACGCGCCGGAGCGTGACATGGCTGCGGCCATCCATGTCCTCGAGCCGGCGCCACGAGACGCGACCGGCGCGCGCCCAGACGATGCGACGTGCATCGAGATCGAGCGCGAACAGCCAGGCGAGCGCCTCATCCATGCGCGAGATCGCGGCCGGGCCCGGCGCGGCCGGCCGCATTCTGGCGCCGTCATAGCCATAGGCTTCGGCCGCGGCGCGTACCACCTCGGGCCAGCCCGTCAACCGCGCGCGCATCACGCCGCCCGGCAAGCGGCGCAGCGTGTCCGCCGCCTCGGCAAGCCGCGCCTTCACCGCGTCTTCGGTCCAGAATTCGGTCATGCAATGTCCCCTGCTGATCAAGTATGCGTGCGTTGGTCATTCGCACGCTGCGGCGCGGGTCAAGATTCTTGCGCCGTCACGACGCGAATGCTCCCAGGAGCCGGGTCAGGCTCGGCGTCCCGCTGCCTTGGCCCCAGAGCTGCGTCTGGCTGGCGGAAAGTTCTCTCTATTCGCGCTCGCTCGGAGGAGGCGTCACGATTCCGGGGTAAGGTATTGCCGGCTCGCCACGCTCGAGTCTCACCTCGTTGGCGACGGCCATAATGTGCTTGAGGCCGGCGGGACGACCGTCGAGGCGGAAGAAGCCGCCGCGCAGCCGCTCGACCCGCTCGGCGAGAACCGCGAACGCACATTCGATCGGCGGCGGCTCGTCGCCCTCCTCGACGGGAGCCGCGGGGCCGGCCTCGATCTGGCGCAGCTTTCGAATCTTGACGGCGTTGTTGTAGCGCAGCTTGGCGACCTGGTGGGCGGCGATGCCGAAGGCGAGCGAGAGCGACACATCGTCCTCGCCGCGCGCGGCGCGCCGCAGCAGCTCGTCGCGCTGCTCGCGCGGCAGCAACGGGTCGCGTCGGCCGCCCCGCCCGCCGGGAGACCGGCTGGTCGGCAATGCTGAGACGGCGAAATTGGCGCGTGCCGGGCCCGGCCCCGGTGCCGAATCGAATTCGAAGTTCGTGATTTGTTCGCGCAGAGCGCCACCCTTTCCACCGCTCATCGCTGCCTCTCCTGCCCGCTTGTGTGCTGCACCGGGCGCCCGGTCCCGAGCCATTTTCAGGCCGTTCGCGCCCTCATCAATGATAAGGTAGCGCCCCGCCCGGCGGATCGGCAATATGAATTTTCTTGTTATAATTTTTTTCCTCGCATTTTTCCGATTGGCTTGCTAGGCTCAGCCGGATCCATTCGGCCTGACCGCGCGGCGCATCAGCCGCCGGACAACGGAGACGGAGATGGCGCTCGACGTGCTGCGGCGTCGCATGATCGACCTGATCGCGGGGCGACAGCCGCCGACCGATCTCAAGGCGTGCTCGCTCGCCGCCGGCAAGAACCACGCCTACTTGCACCAATTCATCTATCGCGGCACGCCGCGCCGCCTGCCCGAGGATGTGCGCTATCGCCTGGCATCCTTCCTCGGCATCGACGAAAGCTTGCTGCGCGAGGACGATCCGCGCGCCATGAAGCCGGTTGCGGTCGCGCCGCGCGGGATCGGCCGTGGCGCTGCCGACCGTTCCAATCGCAGCGAACGGCTGGCGCGCGCCAAGAGCCTCCTGCGCAGCACGACGGCGGCCGGCCAGCTGACCGCGGTGCCGGAAATGGCTGTGCGCGCTGCTGCGGGCGGCGGCAAGCTGGTCGAAAGCGAGCCGGCGGACGACCACGGGGGCGCGCGCTGGTACTTCCCGACGGCGTGGGTGCAGACCGAATTGCGCGCGCGCGGCGGCGACCTGCGCGTGATCACGATCGACGGCGATTCGATGGAGCCCCTGCTGCTGCCCGGCGACAAGGTTCTGGTCGACACGAGCCGTCGCGCGCCGACGCCGCCCGGCGTGTTCGTGCTGTTCGACGGTCTCGGCCTGGTCGCCAAGCAGGTCGAGCACGTGCCGAATTCCGACCCGCCCAAGCTCGCGATCACGTCGGCCAATCCACGCTATCAGCGCTACGACCGCACCGCCGAGGAGGTCAACATCATCGGCCGCGTCGTGTGGTTCAGCCGGCGCATGTAAGCCGGGCAAGACGCAAGGCCGGACGATCTCCGGCCGCAAGCCGGCCTCTTGCGGGTCGCCGCGATCGTCACTATATAGGAATATTCTTATTCCTATCGTCGGCTCGTGCCATGACGGGTTTCCTATCCCCTGCCCTTTCTGTCCGGCACCGCCGCCGCCGGCGCCCGTCCGATCCGGAACGGCGTTACGACGGCGTCATTCCGGCCGGCCACGCCGCCATGCCCGGCGCCACCGGCAAGAGTGCCGCGCCTGCCGCCCAGGCCGCGGCCGATCGCGAGGCGGCGCTGCGCTTCTGGCGGCACGAGGTACGGGACACGATCACGGCGCTCCGGCTGTGGCGCTCGGGCGGCGATCGCCGGCGCAACGCCGTGGCGCCCGCCATCGCCGAGTTGCGCGAGGCGACGTTGACGCGGCGCGTCGCCACCGCATGGATGCGCTACCGGCAGGCGCAGCGGCGCGGCCGGCGGGCGCGCGGGAGTTAGAGCGCCACCACCTTGCCGCCGGCTGCCGCGGCATCCGCCGGATCATGGGTGACCATCAACGTCGGCAGACCGGCGCGCCTGAGCTCGCCGAAGACATGGATGCGAAACTGAACGCGCAGCTCCGCGTCGAGCTTGGAGAACGGCTCGTCGAGCAAGAGCGCGCGCGGCGCGGACAGCAGCACGCGCAGCAGGGCGATGCGGGCGCGCTGACCGCCTGACAGGGTTGCCGGATCGCGGTCGCCGAAGCCCGCGAGATCGGCCGCCGCGAGCGCCTCGTCGACCCGGGCGCGCCTCAGCTCGGCCGATCCCCCCGGCGCGAGGCCGAACAGCAGATTGCCGCGCACCGACAGATGCGGGAACAGGAGATCGTCCTGGAACAGCATGCCGATGCGCCGCCGCTCAGGCGGCACGTCGACCATGTCGTCGCCGCCGAGCCGAAGTCTGCCCGACGCGGTGAAGACGCGCCGGTCGAGGAAGCCTGCGACATAGGCGAGCAGGGTCGACTTGCCCGAACCGCTCGGCCCCATCACCGTCACGACCTCGCCCGGTGCGATGGCGAGCGTCAACCCGTCGACCAGGCGCCGGAACCCCAGAGCGATCGTGACGCCGTCGAGGCTGAGCGTGCCGCCTGTCATTGCGTACGGCTTGCCGCGCTCACGCGAGCCCCCGTCGATGGCGGAACGCGAGGCGCGGCGCCAGCAGTGCGGCGCCATAGGCCAACAGCGGCACCGCGGCCTGAAGGAAGCCGTGGATCGACACGATCCGGCGGTCGGCGCCGGTCGCCAGCGTCAGGGCCTCGGTCGTGACCGTGCTGATCCGCCCGGCGCCGGCGAACACGGTCGGCAGGTAGAGGCCGACGCTGACCGCAACGCCGATCGCGGCCGCGACCAGGATCGGCCGCAGCAGGATCGGCAGCTTGACGGTCAGCAGGATGCGCGCCGGCGAGGCGCCGAGACTGGCCGCACTTCGCGCATAGCGCGGATCGAGTGCGCGCCATGGATCCGATAGCGAGAGGAAGACATAGGGCAGCACAAAAATCAGATGCGTCCAGATCACCCCGGCCCCGCTGCCGTCGAGATCGAGCCGCACCAGCGCCACCTGCACGCCGAACAGGAACGCGATCTGCGGCACGAGCAGCGGCACGTAAATGATCCACATGGTCGGCAGGCCGGGGCGTCGCGCGCGCCGCGCCTCGTTCTCCAGGCAGCCGATGCAGAGCACGAGCGCAATCGCCGTTGCGACCGCCGCAGCGATCACGGTCGCCTCGAGAGGTGCTGCGATCGAGCCGAGCGACGATCGCCAGGCATCGAGCGTCAGCGATACGGGCCACGCATCGGGAAAGCTCCACGGCCCGGCGACCGACCAGAGCACGAGCGCCGCCAGCGACGCCAGGCCTAAGGCTCCCGCCACCAGCGCCAGGCCGGCCACGACCGCGACCAACGGATCGGCCGCGCCGCTGCGGCCGCCGCCTTCGGCCCAGCTTCGGCCGGCACGCGCGATCAGCCGCTCGACGAGGAAGCAGGCGAAGATCGCCGCCGCGACCACGCCAAGCTGCAGGATCGCGGCTGCCGCGGCCGGCAGATAGAGCGCCACGTCGTAGTCGGAAAACCAGCGCGTCGCGAGCACGGCGAGCGGCGGCGGCGTGCCGGGTCCCAGCACGAGGGCCTGATCGACGACCGAGAACGAATAGGCGACGACGGCATAGAACGGCAGCCGGATCTGCGGCCAGGCCTGCGGGAGCACGAGCTTGAGCCACGCCGTCGTGCGGCTGTAGCCCATGGCCCGCGCATTCTGCAGCAAAGCCTCGACCGGCACCTGCCCCAGCGCCGATACCAGCATGATCGCGAGATACGGTATCTCCTTGATCGCGAGCCCGGCCACGAGAGCGAGGCCGTAGGGATCGCGCAGCGTGACGAGTCCGGTCGGGGGGCGCTCCCATCCGGTCAGCTCAGGCGAGATGATTCGAACGATCCAGCCCGACGGCGCGATGATGAAGGCGAAGCCCAATGCGATCGCCGCGTGCGGCGAGGCGAGCAGGGCCGTGAGCAGGGATTGCAGGCGCCCGTACCGGCGCCAGCGCGAGGCCACGATGACGAGGGCCACGGCGGCGGCGAGCGCCGCACAGCTGGCGAGCGCGCCCACGGTGAGGGTCAGCCGCAGCGAGGTGGCGAAGCCCGGCCAATCGAGTAGCGTGCGCCAGGGTGCGAGCGACGGCTCGACCGCGCCGATCGCCGGCAGCACGCCAAACGCCGGCGCCAGCGTGCCGGCCAGTCCAACGACGATGGGCAGCAGGAATGCGCCTAAAGTGAGCGCCGGTAGGAGTCGGATGATCACGCGCTCAGCGCGAGTAGCGCCGCTCCCATTCCGCCGTGATGCGGGTCATCCAGCTCGGATGCGGCTCCGGCAGGACAGCGCCGAGCTCCTCGTTGTCGGGCAAGGCCGGGGCGTCATCCGGCCGGGCGAAGAGACGACGCTGTTCGGGCGCCAGCTTGCCCAGGTCGAGCACGCTGAAGCTGCCGAGGATGCGCGGGTCCTGCGCGCGCGCCTGGGTCGCCGGATCGAGCAGGAAATTGGCGAGCACCATGGCGCCCTCTTTGTGCGCGGCGTTGTAGGGAATCGCCACGAAGCTGGTGTTGCCGATCGAGCCGCGCCCAGGCACGTAGACGCGCGCGCTCGGCGGCAGCTGGCGATTAGCGATGGAGACGGCGGCTTCCGAGGGACTGAATGCGATGTAGAGATCGAGCTCGCCATCGGCGAGGAGCTGACGCTGCGCCGGGCCGGTGTCGGGAAACTCGCGTCCACCGCGCCACAGATGCGGGCGCAGCTCATCGTACCAGCGCCATAGGTCCCGTGTCGCCTCGGCGAAGCTCGCATCGTCGGCCGCGCGCTGAAGCGCCTGAGGCGACGGCGCCAGATCGAAGAGCGCCTGCTTGAGGAAGGTCGCGCCGAGGAAGTTGCGCACATTGGGATGCGTCAATCGGCCCTGGTTGCGCCGCGCCCACTCGAGCATCGCGGCGGTCGAGTTCGGCAGCTGCTCGCGCCTGGTGCGCGCCGAATCGAAGACATAGACGATCTGTGCCAGGCGCCAGGGCGCGGCAAACCCATCGACCGGCACGGTGAAGTCGACGAGGTTCGAGGGCTTGTTGGCGGCGTCGATCAAGCGCCAGTTCGGCATGGCCTCGACGAAGGGGCCATAGAGCAATGTCTGGGACTTCATGGCCAGGAAATTCGGGCCATTGATCCAGATCAGGTCGACTCCACCGCCGGAATCGCGCCCGGCCTGACGCTCGGCCACGACCTTGGTCACCGCCTCCGCCGTGTCGCGCAGCTTCACATGCGAGACCTGGACGCCATAGCGCAGCGCCACCTGCTCGCCGGCCCAGGCGATGAAGCTGTTGGTGCGCTCGTCGCCGCCCCAGGCATTGAAGAAGACGGTCTGTCCGCGCGCGCGCGCCTCGATCGCCGGCCAATCCGCCGGCGTCAGTGCCGCCTGCGCGCGCGCCTGTTTCGGATACGGCAGGAGCATCGCCATCGCGCCGGCGCCGGCCATCACGCCAAGGGCATCGCGACGCGTTGTCACGGCAGAGCTCCGATCCTGGCGATTGGCGTCATTCGGCGGCGAGGCGCTGGCGTTGTACGGCGCGCGCGGCGCGCAGCGCGGCCACGACGGGCTTCAGCACCGCCTCGTGGAACTTGTCGCAGCCGATGCAGAGATTGCGGTAGTCGCGGCCCTTCGGCGTCGTCGTGCGCGCGTGCGCGACGAAGGCATCGACATCCCAGCCGAGCGACAACCCCATGCGCTCGGGCTGGCCGGCGTTGATCGCCTCGTAGACGGGATGGCCGACCAGGCTGTCGAGGATCTCGGTCAACGGTTCCTCGGTGAGGTTGCCGATCGGCAGCTTGGTCTTCATGCAGCAGGGATAGACGTCGCCGGTCGGCTCGATCGCGACCTCCGAGCCGGCATAGCGGTGATTGAGGAAGTTACGCCCGCCCGACCAGCGATTGCAGAAATTGTCAGCCATGGTCGCGGTCGACAGATCGTTGGCCCAGGCGCGGCCGCGCGGCCAGAGCTTGCCGATCCAGGCGTCGGGCGTGGCGCCGAAGAAGCTGTAGCTCGGGCCCTCTTCCTGGTGCCGCTTGGCCTCGCCGAGCTTGCTGCCCGAACGCGCCATGCCGGCGGCCTCGAACCAGCGGATCAGGCGCTCCTGCAGCTTTTCGCGCTTGGCGCCGGTCATGCCGACGTGGAAATCATCCATGCCCGCGACCGACAGCATCCAGATGCCGCGCTCGAGCAGCTCGTCGACGATCCGTTCGGTGACGAGATCGCCCGTGGTCTGCACCACCACATTCACGCCGCCTGCGCCGGCATAGCGGTCGCGCAACGCTTCGAGCAGGGGATAGAGCACGGGCTCCCTGATCTCGTCGAGCAGCGTCTCGCCGCCCGACAGGATGATGCGCCCGCGCCGCTCGGCGAAGCCGGCAGGCGACTCGGGCGGCGATCCGGGCGAAGGGGCGGACGTGTCGAGATCGATATAGGTCATGCGCTCGGGCAGGTTCGCGACGATGCGCGGCCAGTTGCGCTTCGCCTCGTCGACGACGGCGCTCAGCTTGCCTTTGGTGTACGGGCGAAAACGGTCCTCATAGCAGTGCACGCACTTGCGGTGGCAAGCCCAGGATATGACGTAGTAGATCGACTCCATTCCCGCCTCGTCTTTTCCTGCGATCAAGCCTAGCACCCGTGAGGCGCGGGAGCGACAAGCCTCTCCGCCAGCGGCCGCCGATACACGTAGTTGTGATGCCTCCTATGGTCCGGCGCCCGATCCTTGACGGGATCGTATGTATGCGAACAATACCCGCCAGGGCGGCGGAATGGGCAGCGGATCGGGCGGGGCCATGACAGCGGATCGCGTCGGTAGCGAAGGGGGGATCGTCGGCGTCGATGTCGGCGGCACCTTCACCGACCTGATCCTGATCTATCCCCAGGCGAAGAACGGCGCCGGCGTGCGCATCGCCAAGGTGCCGACCACGCCCGACAACCAGGCCTTCGGCGTGCTGGCGGCGCTCGACGCCGCCCATGGTGCGACGGGGGCCGACCTCGCCGGTCTCGGCGCGATCATCCACGGCACGACGGCGACGACCAACGCGCTGCTCGAGCGCAAGATCGCGCGCTGCGGCCTGATCACCACCAGGGGTTTCCGCGACGTGCTCGAGCTCGGCCGGCGCACGCGGCCGAAGCCCTATGGCCTGACCGGCCAGTTCGTGCCGCTCATCCCGCGCGAGCTGCGCATCGAGGTCGACGAGCGCATGGACGCCGAAGGCCGCGTCGTCCGGCCGCTCGACGAGGCGGGCTTTAGCGCGGCGGTGCGCCACTTGATCGCGGCCGGCGCCGAAGCGCTGGTCATCCATTTCCTGCACAGCTACATCAACCCGGCCCATGAGCAGCGCGCGGCCGAGCTGGCGCGCGGGCTGTGGCCCAACAGCCACGTCACGGCCGGCCACGCGGTGCTCGCCGAGTATCGCGAGTACGAGCGCGGCGTGACCGCCACGATCAACGCCGCCATCCAGCCCGTGCTCGCACGCTATCTCGGCCGGCTCGGCCAGGAGCTGACGCAACGCGGCTACCGGCGCGAACTTCTGGTCATGCAGGGCAATGGCGGCACGGTCGCGGCGAGCATCGTCGCCGAGGCCGCGGTCAACACGGTCATGTCTGGTCCCGCTTCGGGCGTCATGGCAGCCGCCTACACGGCACGCGCCGCCGGCATCGCCGACGTCGTCACCTACGACATGGGCGGCACCTCGACCGACGTCGGTCTGATCCGCGGCGGCCTGCCCGAGGTGTCGTCCGAGCTCGAGCTCGAATACGCCATGCCCGTGCACGTGCCGATGGTCGACGTGCACACGATCGGCGCCGGAGGCGGTTCGCTCGCGTGGATCGACGACGCCGGCCTGCTGCGCGTCGGCCCCGAGAGCGCCGGCGCGCGGCCGGGCCCGATCTGCTACGGCCGCGGCGGCACGCGGCCGACCATCACGGATGCCGATCTCGTGCTCGGCCGGCTCGACCCGGCGAAGCTGCTCGCGGTCGACCGCCAGGTTTCGCTCGAGCAGGTGCGCCAAGCGATCGGAGAGCAGATCGGCCAGCCTCTCGGCCTCGACGTCGAGGGTGCCGCCGCCGCCATCGTCCGCATTGCCGATGACCGCATGGCCGGCGCCATCCGCATGGTGTCGCTGGCGCGCGGCCACGATCCGCGCGACTTCGTGCTGTTCGCCTTCGGCGGCGCCGGCCCGCTGCATGCCGCCGCGCTCGCCGCCGAACTCGGCATCCCGCGCCTTTTGATCCCCGCGCGGCCGGGCATCACCAACGCATTGGGCTGCATCGTCGCCGACCTGCGCCACGACTTCGTCAACACGCTCAACAAGCCGCTCGACCGTGTCGACATGGCGGACGTGCACCGCGTGCTGGCCGAGCAGGTCGCGCGCGGCAAGGAGACGATCCAGCGCGAGGGCGTCGCGGTCGAAGGCTACGAAATCGTGCACGGCGCCGACATGCAGTTCCAGGGCCAGTCGCATCTGATGAGCGTGCCAATCGGGCGCGGAGACATCGACCGCGCTGAGCTGCAGAGCGTTTTCGAGCGCGCCTACTGGCAGCGCTTCGCCGTCGAATTGCCCGAGATCAAGGCCGTGCTGGTCAACCTGCACACCGCCGTGATCGGCAAGCGGCGTCCCGTGCCGCTCGAGACTCTGGTCGATCCGAAGCTGCGCAAGCGCAGCGTTGCCGAGGCCGAGACCGGCCGCCGCAAGGTGTGGTTCGCGGGATCGTGGCGGGACACACCGATTTACCGCCGCGAATTCCTGCCGCTCGGCCCCGGACTCGCCGGCCCCGCCATCGTCGAGCAGCTCGACACGACCATCGTCATCCCGCCCGGCGCCACGGGAGAGACCGACCGGTTCGGCAATCTGGTCGTCAGCGTACCGGCTGCAGGTCGCGCGTAAATCTACGCCGCCGGCTTCGCCGGCCATCGCGTCAGCGGGATCGCGAGCAGCGCGACGAAGAGCGCCGTGCTCATGATGATCGCGAGCGCCGCGTTGGTGAAGGGCAGGAAATGGCCGACCGCGACGGTCGTCACCGCGCCGAGCGCCATCTGGAGGAAGCCGGTGATGCCGGCGGCGGTGCCGGCATAGCGCGGATCGACGCCGATGGCGCCCGCCATCGCGTTCGGCTGGCTGCAGCCATTGCCGATGCTGATGATCGACATGGAGGCGAAGAGCACGATCGCGCTCAAATGGCCGGTCAGCGACAGCACGCCCATGGCGACGGCAGAGACCAGCGCCATCACCGTGCCCCAGAACACCATGCGGTCGAGGCCGATGCGCTGCGAGAATCGCCCGGAGAGGAAGTTGCCGATCATGTAGGAGACCGAGGAGGTCATGAACCAGGGCCCGGCGACGTCGGGCGAATAGCCCAGCACGTCGATCATCAGCACGGCGGCCCCGGTGAGGAACACGACGAACGACGCGGTCACCATGCCCGAGTTGAATGCATATCCCAGGAAGCGCGGTGCCTGCAGCAGCACGACGTAGCCCTGGACGAGCGCGGTCAATTTGATGTCGGTGCGTCGCGTCCGCAACGTCTCGTAGCCGCGCGCCACCGCGAGCACCAGCACCGCCGCGCCGAAAGCGGCGACCAGCGCCAGTCCCGCGCGCCAGGACATGTGCCGGTCGAGAATGCCCCCGAGCGTCGGCGCCAGCGCGGGCACCACGGCCATGGCGGTCATGACATAGCCCAACACGCTCGCGGCGCGCTCGCGCGCGTAGATGTCGCCGACCATGGCGCGGCACAGCACGAGGCCGCATGACGCGCCGATCGCCTGCACGATGCGCGCGCCGACCAGCACCTCGATGGTCGGCGCGACGACGCAGCCGATGCTGCCGAGCAGATAGATCGAGAGCCCGATGAGCAGGACAGGTCGGCGCCCGAAGCGGTCCGACAGCGGGCCGTAGGCGAGCTGACCCGTCGCCACGGCGACGAGATACATGCTCATGACGAGCTGAACCGTGCCGAGCTCGGTCGCGAAATAGCCGACCAGGCCCGGGATCGACGGCACGAATATCGTGAGCGACAGCGAGCCGCTCGCGGCCAGGCCGACGAGCAGGATGACAGGCGGCTGTTTGGCTGCTGGCTGCGTGGGCGACGGCTGAGTCACACGGGGGACCGGAGACGGAACGGCTGATTCATAAAGACTATCTCGGTGCGATGAAAGCGCTACGCATCCATCGCATCGTCATATCGGGAACCGAGAGGCCCGCCATTCGTCATCCCGATGTCGTCCACGCCCAGGTCTGCCCGGGAGAGGCCCATGCGACGCGCATGTCTCGCTGTTCTGGCCATGGCCCTGTTCGCCTGCGCGATGCCGGGAGTGGAAGCACGTGACCGGATGAGCTTCGGCGTCGTCGTGCCGTTCGGGCCGCCGCCGCCCCCCGTCTACTATTATCCTCCGCCGCCGGCCTACTACTACCCGCCGCCGCCGGTGATCTATGCGCCGCCCCCCATCGTCATGCCGCCGCCCGCAGTCGCTCCGCCCCCGGTCGTGACGCCCGCGCCATCGGTCGTGCCGGGAACCTGCCGCGAATTCCAAGGCAACGCCACGATCGGCGGATCGAACGAGCCGTTCTACGGCACGGCCTGCCTCGGCGCCGACGGCCAATGGCGTGTTCAGTAGGGCCGCAAAAGTCCGCAGAGACCGATCCAATCCGTGCTTTAATCGGGGTACTCCTCGTCCTGAGCTTGTCGAAGGACGAGAACGCCGCCGACCGACAGGCGCTGCGAGGTCGGCCTCATGCTTCGACAAGCTCAGCATGAGGCGAAAAGAACGACGTCAACGACGAATGACCGCGCTCGACCCCATCACGCTCGCCGTCATCCAGAACGGGTTGCAGCAGGTCTGCAACGAGATGGACGTTGCGTTCCAGCGCAGCGCGTTCTCGCCCGTCATCTCCGAGGCGCTCGACCGCTCGGATGGCATCTATCACCGTGACACGGGCGAGCTGATCGCGCAGGGCGAGTACGGATTGCCGGTCTTCGTCGGCACCATGCAGTTCTCGACCCAGGCGGTCATCGAGCGCGCGCGCAGGAACAGCACGCCGGCGCTGCCGGGCGACGTCTATGTCGTCAACGATCCGTATCTCGGCGGCACGCATTTGATGGACGTGAAGTTCGTCAAGCCGTTCTTCTATCGGGGGGCGCTGTTCGCGTGGCTCGCCAACACGGGCCATTGGCCCGACCTCGGCGGCGCCGTGCCGGGCGGCTTCTCGGCCAACGCTACCGAGGTCGAGCAGGAGGGGCTGCGCCTGCCGCCGGTGCGCCTCTTCAAGGCGGGCAAGCTCGACGAGGAGATCCTGTCGATCATTCTCAGCAACATCCGCATCGCCGATCAGCGCATTGGCGACATCAAGGCGCAGGCGGCGGCGCTTGCGGTCGGTGAGCGCCGGCTGACCGCGCTGCTCGATCGCTACGGCAGCGCCACCATCGAAGAGGCCATCGTCGAGCTCAAGGCGCGCGCCGCGCAGCAGATGCGCGCACGCATCGCGCAGATCCCGGATGGCGTCTACCACGGCCAGTCCATCGTCGATTCCGACGGCGTGGTCGACCAACCGCTCACGATTGCCATGACCATCCGCAAGACCGGCGGCACGGACGACGCCGCGCTGCACTTCGACATGACCGGGTCGTCGCCGCCCTGCCAGGGGCCGATGAACTCCGTGCTGGCGACGACCAAATCGTCGATCTATCTGGCGATCAAGCACATCTTCCCGGAGGTGCCGATCAACGCCGGAACCTTCGCGCCCCTGCATATCAAGGATCCCGAGGGCACCTTCCTCTACGCCAGGTATCCGCGGCCGGTCTCGGGCTGTGCGGCCGAGGTGAGCCAGCGCATTGCCGAGGCGGTGTTCGCGGCGCTGACGCCGGCCATGCCCGACCGGCTCTTCGCAGCGCCGGCCGGCACGAGCGGCAATTTCGCGCTGGGCGGCCACGATCCCGGGCGCGGTCGCGACTACGTCATGTACCTGATCTCGGGCGGCGGCTATGGCGGCTATGCCGGCGGCGATGGCATTTCCAATGGCTGCTCGACCATCGGCATCTCCAAGACCACGCCGATCGAGGTCATCGAGCAGCGCTATCCCGTGCTGTTCGAGGAGTATGCGCTGCACGAGCGCTCGGGTGGCGCCGGGCGCCAGCGCGGCGGCTTCGGCATCCGCTACACCGTGGCGCTCCGACGCGGCGCGGCGCGCGCTTCGTTCGTCATGGACCACGGCCGGGTCGGACCGCAGGGCGCGCTCGGCGGTGCCGATGGCGGCGTCAACAAGGTGACGGTGATGCGCAACGGCGAGTCCTACACGCCGCCGCATCTGAGCAAGGACCAGGACATCGAGATCCGCCCGGGCGACCGCGTCACCGTGGCGACGCCGGGCGGCGGCGGCTATGGCGATCCCTTCGCGCGCGATCCCGTACTGGTCGCCGCCGACGTGCGGCGCGGCTACTACACGAGCGACGACGCGGCCGAGCGCTTCGGCGTCGCGCTGACCGCGGCACACGAGGTCGACGCAGCAGCGACAGCGAGGCTGCGGCGGAGTCGCGCTGCCGCGACCTAGGCCTCAGCGCCGCCAAGTGGTTAATTCCAGAAATTCGGTGACAGTGCAATGGAGTGCTAGGAAATTCGGTGACAGTGCACTAAATTTGGAAATTCGGAAATTCGGTGACAGTGCACTCAATTGGCTTCGGCAGCGGGCATTGCAGGTCTTAAAATTAAATGCACTGTCACCGAAATGCTGGATAAGTGCACTGTCACCGAAATGCTGTCGAAATGCGCGCAATGCGATCCCCGCAATCTGCGCATGCCGACGACGATACGACCGCCGACGGCATCTGCCCTGAAACAGATTTGTGGCAATTGACGGCAGGCCCCGCGAACTGGTTCCCGCCATTCGTCCCGATTGCCTGGTCCCGATTGCCAGGACTTGCGCCCCGCGCGCAGAGCAGCAAAGCTGGCGTGCGAGCGGCCCCGATCCGCCACCGAGCTGCGCCATGGCCTCAACCGTCCTGACCGGCGAACTTTCCCATGAAACCAATACCTTCAGCGTCCGCAAGGCGGACTACCGGGCGTTCGCCGAACGCTATGTGCTAGCAGGCGACGCCGCGATCGCCGCACGCGGCAACGCCAACACAGGGCTCGCCGGCTTTCTTGACGTGGCGCGCGCCGAGGGCACGACCGTCATCCATTCTGTGAGCGCCGGCGCCGAACCCTCGGGCCTGGTCACCGCCGAGGCCTTCGACCGGCTGGTCGGCGTCATTGTCGAAAGAGCGACACAGCACCGCGGCCGCATCGATGGCGTGCTGCTGGCCTTGCACGGCGCGATGGTGACCGAGGCAACCCAAGACGGCGAGGGCGAGACGCTCGCCCGGCTGCGCGCCGTGCTGGGCGACAAGGTGCCGATCGCCATCACGCTGGACCTGCACGCCAATGTCACGCAACGCATGTGCGATCTCGCGGAGATCATCGTCTCCTACAAGACCTATCCGCACGTCGACATGCGCGAGACGGCGCGCCACGCCGCCGCGATCCTGCATCGCACGATGAAGGGCGAGATCCGCCCGCGCACGCTGCGCGTCCACCTGCCCATGCTCGAAGAGCCCAATGGCTGCCGCACCGACATCGGGCCGATGATCGACTGGGTCGCGCGGGCGCGCGACTATGAACGGCAGAGGGACGTGTTCGCGGTCAGCATCAACGGCGGCTTCGCCGCGGCCGACATCCAAGAGGTCGGCCCGACCGTGCTGGTGACGGGCCAGGGCGACCAGACGGCCCAGCGCGACTTCGCGCGGGGCATCGCGCGCGAGATGTGGGCGCAGCGCAACGACATCCTCAACCGCTATCTCACGGTCAGCGAGGCCGTCGCCATCGCCGGCAATCACGACAAATCACGGGGTCCTTTGATCATCTCCGACTATTCCGACAATCCCGGCGCCGGCGCCTATGGCGATTCGACCGCACTGCTACAGGGCATGATCGCGGCGCGGCTGGCCGGTGCCTGCTTCGGGCCGATGGTCGACCCCGAAGCGGCGGCCAATTTGCACCGGCAACGCCCGGGCTCGACCGTGCGCGTCCGGCTGGGCGGCAAGACCGACCCGCGCATCGGCGGCGCGCCGCTCGATCTCAAGGCCACGCTCGTCAGCCTACACGATGGCTGGTACACGGGCGACGGCCCGATGATCGGCGGATTGCGCTTGAGCTATGGGCCGACCGCGGTGCTGCGCGTCGGCGGCATCGATATTCTCGTCGTCAGCATCGCCGCGCAGATGCGCGACCTCCAGCAATTCCGCGCCTTCGGCATCGACCCGCGCGCATGCGCCGTGGTCGCGCTCAAGTCGCAGCAGCATTTCCGCGCCGCCTTCGGTCCGATCGCCGCCCAGATCATCGTGTGCGATGCCGGCGCATTGTCGACCAGCGACACGGCGCGTTTTCCCTATCGCAACGTGCCGCGCCCGATCTTCCCGCTCGATCCGGCGATGCCCGATCCGGATTTCGGGCGTCTATAGCGTCACTCCCATTCCGTGCCGCGCCCGACGAAGGCGGCGCGCGCGCGGACCGCGGCTGCGATGTGCTCCGGTGTCAGGCCGCAGCACCCGCCGATGACGCGCACCCCGGCGCGCAGCCAGTCGGCAAAGAATTGTTCGAGCCGGCCAGGCGCGATGATGTCGACGAAGCGCCAGTTCGGCATCTCGAAATAGCCGGAATCCGGATATGCCATGAGCGGCCCGTCGAACTTGCCGCGGATCACCCCGAGCGCCTCCTCCATGACGGCGGGCTCCGTGTGCATCACGCCGGCAACGTCGACGCCATCCGGAATCAGCGCGGCGATTTCGCCGAGCGCCATGTCGTCGTGACGGTAGAAGGAGACGGCCTTACCGGCCTTGCCGCGCCGGGCGCTCGCGCCGAACCAGACCGGCAGGCCGGTCGACAACGCTGCCTTGAGCGCCAGACGCGCTCGCACGGGATGGTACATCATCTCGAGTATGATCAAGTCGCATCCGGCCGATGCCAGTGTGCGCGCGAGTTCGTCGAGCGAGTCGCCGATCTCGGCATCGGATGGCACGGCCTTGGGATCGGCCGCCGTCAATCCCTTGGCGATCGGCACCATGTGCGACAGCGAACCGGCCACCACCACCTCCGGTCTGTGCGTCACGTCGCGCGCGCGCAGGGCCGCCTCGACCGCGCGGCGCGATATCTCCGGCGCGCGGTCGCCCAGCCCCGACGCCTTGAGCAGCATGCGCGTGGAGGAAAACGTGTTGGCGGTGATGACCTGGGATCCGGCGCGGATGTAGTCGGCGTGGATCTCGGTCAGCAACTGGTCATTCTCGATCGTCGCCGGTGCGCACCAGGCGGCCGTATCCATGCGGGCGCCGCGCCGCTCGAGCTCCGTGCCTGTCGCGCCGTCGAGGATGACGACCTCGTCGGCATCGAGGCGGCGCTTCAGTCGATCGTAGGACATGCCGATGACTCCGGATGTGTGTAGGCTCCGACCCAGTCTAGCGCGTCACCCGCGCCAGCGTCTCCAGGTCGAACAGACGCGACACGGACCCCAGCGCGACCGCGCTGAACAGGATGAGCATGGCGGAGATCGCGGCGATGGTCGGATCGCCCTCGGTGCGCGCATAGGCGTAGATCTCGACCGGGAGGGTGCCGCGCGTCTGCGCGAGGAAAACCGAGATGTAGAAATTGTCGAACGAGATCGCAAACGCGAAGATGCCCGCCGCCACCATCGACTCGGCGATGATCGGCAAGGTGATGCGCCGCAACGTCTGAAGCCGCGTGGCGCCGAGCGTCATCGCCGCCTCCTCGAGCGACACGCTGGTCGCAAGCAGGCGCGCCGACACGATGCGCACGACGAAGGGCACCGCCAAGATGGTGTGGGCGACGATGATCCCGGCGTGGTTGGGCAGCTTGAACCTGGTCACGAGGATGAGAAAGCCGAGGCCCGTGACGATCTGCGGGATCATCAGCGGTGCCGCGAGCAGCGTGTTGGCCGCATCGCGGCCCGGAAACCGCACGCGGGTGAGCGCAAAGGCCGCCGCCGTGCCGATCGTCACCGCCGCCGACGCGCTTGCCACGGCGAAAGTCAGGCTCAGCACAAAGCCCTCGCGGAAGGCGGGGCGATCGAATGCGTTGAGATACCAGCGGAGCGACAGCTTTGCCGGCGGAAACGCCGCACTCGAGCCGGCATCGAAGGACGTGACGACGACGATGATGTAGGGAACGATCAGCATCATCACGCCGAGAAAGGCGGTCATGCGCGCGGAAATGCCGATGCCGCGCAGCACGGGCTCAGGGCTCCCGCCGGAGCCGGCGATGAACCAGCTCGAGGCCCAGCACCATGAGGAAGGCGGCGGACAGGGTCACGACCGCGCCGGCGGCGGCGAAGCCGGGATTGGACAGCAGGAGCGCCTGCTCGTAGCTGAAGCTGGCGATCAGATCGACGAATCCGCCGCCGATCAGCGCCGGTGTGATCAGCCCGCCGAGGGAATAGAGAAAGACCAGAACCGCGCCGGCGACCACGCCGGGCATGCTGAGCGGCAGGATGATGCGGCGGAAGACGATCATGCGGTTGGCGCCGAGCGTCGCCGCTGCCTCGATCAGGCTCATGCGCATGCCCATCATGGTGCTGAAGATCGGCAGCACGGCGAAGGGCAACGATGCCGCGATCAGGCCGATGACGACGCCGAGCTCGTTGTTGACCAGCGGCAGAGGCGTATCGCGCAGTCCAAGCGCGATCAGCGCGCGGTTGATCAGGCCGTTGTTCCCCAGCACGAGCAGGATCGCGTAGACCTTGGTGATCGTGACGGTGAAGAACTGGAAGATGGTGAGCAGCAGCAGGGTCCGGCGCACCAGCGCCGAGCCATGCGCCATCCAGTACGCCATGGCGTAGCCCACCACTATCGCGCCGATCGTGGTGAATACGCCGACGCGGATCGAGCGCAGGAGATAGGCGAAATAAACCGGATCGGACACGAAGCGCCGGTAGTGCTGCAGCGACCACGTCCCGCCGCTGACCAGGCTGTCGACCAATAGCGAGCTCAGCGCGGCAATGAACACCGCCGTGCAGATCAGCGCAGGCAGCAGGGGCACCAGCCTGCCGCGCGGGGCCGCAGCGGCCATGTCGGTCATCGGCCGATCTCCATGCGATCAGCCCGTGAAGCACGCATCGCGCGCACCCCACGCGATGACGACCGTTTGGCCGGGCCGGAAGCGCTCCGTCCCCTGCCCTCGCGCATCGCGATCGTCATCGCGCAGCTGGACGCGCGCCATCACGGTCTGGCCATCGGCGAGCGCCACGTCATAGGAGATCGTTGCCCCCTCGTAGCGCGCATCGCGCACTGTGGCGGGCAGGCGATTGGGCAGGCTGAGCTCGGTTTCGCTGCCGGCGATGCGAACGCGCTCCGGCCGGATCGCGAGCGCCGTTGCGCCGCCTTCGCCAAGCAACGGCGTGCTCCTGACCGTGATCGGCTGGCCCGCGACGCGGCACGATGTCCGGTCGGCTGATATCTCGGCGGCGCGCAGAAAATTCGAGTAGCCGACGAAGGAGAGAACGAAGCGACTGGCCGGCGTCTCATAGACCTCGGTTGGCGATCCCACCTGCTCGAGCCGGCCGTGGTTCATGACCACGACCGTGTCGGCCATGGTCAGCGCCTCTTCCTGGTCGTGCGTCACGAAAAGCGCGGTGATGCGCACCTTGCGCTGCAGCGCGCGGATCTCGTGGCGCATCTCCTCGCGCAGCTTGCGGTCGAGCGAGGCGAAGGGCTCGTCGAGCAGGATGACGGCGGGATCGACCACCAGGCTGCGCGCCAGGGCTACGCGCTGCTGCTGTCCACCCGAAAGCTGCTTGGGAAAGCGGTCCTCGAGACCGCCGAGGCGCAGCAGCTCGACCATGGCCGAAACCTTGTCGGCGATGGCGGACTTGTCCATGTGGCGCAGCGTCAGCCCAAAGGCAATGTTCTCCGCCACGGTCATGTGCGGAAACAGCGCCAGGTCCTGAAACACCATCGACGTGCCGCGCTGATGCGGCGGGATGTCGTTGGCGCGCCGGCCATTGACGACGATCTCACCGGAGGTGACGGCGACGAGGCCGGCAATGGCGCGCAAGGTCGTCGTCTTGCCGCACCCGCTCGGTCCGAGCAGGCAGACGAACTCGCCCGGCCGGACGTCGAGCGACACACGATCGAGGATCAATCTTTCGCCATAGCGGACGACGACCTCTCTCAGCCGCACGTCGCCGGTGGCAGCGCCCGACGGTTCAGCGCTCGTGTTCATTCGGTCCGGCGGCGGCGAACGGCGCCGGCCCGCTGGTCAGCGCGCCTGAATCTCCCTCTTGAACCGGTCATCCCAGGCGGCAAGGTTCTTGTTCGTCTCGGCGGAGTCAGGACGGTAGACGCGCGCCGGCTCCGGACGCAGCGGCTCGACCGCGGCCGGCGCCTTGCCGGCAGGATTGGTCGGAATGCACTGCACTGACACGCAATAGAGCGTCTGCGCCTCGGCCGTGGACATGTAGTCGACGAATTTCAACGCCTGGGCCTTGCGCTTGGCGCTCGGCACGCCAAGCCCGTAGGTGTTGGTCAGCACCGGGCCGGCCGGCAGCACGAATTTGTAGTTGGGATTGTCGACATGCGCGCGCATGTTGGCGAACAAGGCAAACGAGACGACGGCGGCCTCGCCGGTCTCGAGCAGCTTCATGCCCGCCGGCCCGTTCGTGATGAAGCGCGACAGATTCGGCTTGAGCTTGTTGAGATAGGCGAAGCCCGGCTCGACATTGCGCTCGTTGCCGCCGTGGTGGAGCGCCGACAGCACGATCCACAGACCGCTGGAGAAGGTTGCGTTGGGCGACACGACCTTGCCCTTCATGCGCGGATCGAGCAAATCGTCGAGCGACTTCGGCTCGAAGGGCACGAGATCCTTGCGATAGACGAAGCCGAAAATGTCGTCGCCGACATTGAGCCAGGTCGCGGTGCGCGCCGTCTGCGGGAGCGCTTTGAACGCCGGCAGCTCGGCCGCCGGCAGCGGTTGGAGCAACCCGTCCGCCGTCGCATCCAGCAATGCCTCGGGAATGGCGAACCAGATGTCGATCTGGGGATCGTTGCGCTGCGCCTTGACCTTGGCGAGGCCGAAGCGCGTGCTCTCCTGGATTTCGATGCGCGCCTTGATGCCGGACTGACTCTCGAAACGCTCGGCGATCGAACGCATGCCGGCTTCCCACGCCCCGCCCCAGCTCATCACCGTGATCTCCTGCGCCGCGGCGCCGGCTGAAACGGACAGGCCCAGCATGATCGCAGCGGCGAGTGAGGCCTTGGCTGCGCGAATTTCGAGCATCATCGTCGTCGTCTCCCCATTTCCAACGCACGACAGCGCAGAATTAAATCTTCCTATGAATGGCGCGCTGCGCCGTCATCGTCCCGCGCCGCACACCGCTTCGTCAATCCGCTTGCAAAGGATCCTGTCCGGAGTAGCTTCTGCCCGCGCGCTTCAAGGACGCACGCCCCATGCAGCCAGCTCTCGGACTGCTCGTCTATGCCGAGCATCCGCTCAAGAAGATCGCGGAGATCACGCGGGTCGCCGAGGATTCCGGCTACCGGTATCTGTGGTACGCCGACGTCAGGCTGGCGCGCGAGATCTGGCTCGGGCTTTCCGTCATGGCGGCGCACAGCAGCAGGATCCTGGTCGGACCGGGGGTGACCGATCCCTATACGCGCCACCCAGCGGTGACCGCGGCGGCGATCGCCACTTTCGATGAGCTGACCGGCGGACGCGCCGTGCTCGGCCTCGGTGTCGGCGGCAACAGCATGAAGGAACTGGGCATCGAGCAGAAGCTGCCGGTGGCTGCGTTGCGCGAAACGGTCGAGATCGTGCGCGCGCTGCTCAGCGGCAAGCGCATCACCCGGGCCGGCAAGGTCATCACGATCAACGACGGCCAGCTCACCTTCACGCCGATGCGCTCGACCATGCCGATCTATTTCGCGACTCACGGCATGCAGGTCGCCAACCTCGCGGGTCAGATCGCCGATGGCGTTCAGGTGGCGAACACGCTGGCCCCCGCCGCCTTCGACAAATACCTGGCGCAGATCGACGGCGGCATCGCCAAGGCCGGACGGACGCCGGATGCCGTCGACATCGGCATCAAGCTGGAAGCCTGTATCTCCGACGACGACGAAGCGGCGCTTCGCGTCATGCAGAAGCGGATTGCGACGCGCGTCGCCAAGCAGTACCCGCATTGGGGCTACATGGAAGAGACCGGAGTGAAGGTACCGCAGGCCTATGTCGACATCGTCGCCTCCGGCCGGACCAAGCTGACCGACGAGGAGGCGAAATTGTTCCCGATCGAGGTGGTCGAGACGATGGCGGTCGGCGGCAATTGGGAGCGCGTGGCCGCGCGCCTCGCCGCCGTGCTCAGCCCCCGCGTGACTCACATCACGCTGCAGCCGCAAGTCGTGCCCGGCCAGGACGTCAATGACGTCGTGACCGCCTTCGCCCGCAAGGTCATGTCGCGCGTCGGCTCGCTCCGGGCCGAGGCGGCGAAGTTGCGCGCCTGATATCAATCGGACGAGGTGAAGGATGATCACGCGAATTGCGCTGCACGTCATCGCGCCGGAGAACCGGGAACGGGCCCTCGATCTGCTCAATCGCAACACGGCGATGATGCGCAAGTCGAAGGGCTTCGTGTCGCGCGAGGTTTATTTCTCGACCAATGACCCGCTGACCTGCTACTGCGTCTCGACCTTCGAATCCCACGAGGCTTGGGCCGACTACTTCAAGCAGCCGGGGCGGCCGAGCCTGACCTTCGAGGGCGAAGGCCAGGACAAGCGCATCTACGAAGACACGCCCGACGGCCGCTTCCTGCTGTTCACGCGCGCCGTCATCGACACCTTCGAGCGCCGCGACCCGGCCTGATCGCAGTCACGAGAGCTGCCCGACCCAATCCTTGGCCCATTCCAGCGCCTCCTCGTCGGGCAACGGCTGAGTGCAGGCATCGATCTCCAGCCGCTCGCCGACCTTGCGCGCACCCAACTCGGCGAACAGCGCATCCATGGTCTTGCCGCCGTTGCAGAACGTGTCCTTGTAGGTCTGGTCACCCAGCGCAATGACCCCGTAGCGCAGCCGCGACAGGTCGGGCCGGTCGCGCCGCAAGCTGTCGGCAAAGGGAATGATGTTGTCGGGCAGCTCGCCGTCGCCATGGGTGGCGGTGCAGATCAGCACGATGTCGCGCTCGGCGAGCCTGGCCGCGCCGTGCTCGCCCGCGTTGGCGAGATCGACGGCGTGACCGAGACGGCCGAGCTCGGCGCGCAGCAGATCGGCCACCATCTGGCTGTTGCCCGACTCCGTGCCGACCACGATGAGGATGTCCGCCATGGCAATTCGTGATACCAAATTCACGAAATTTCGTCTATTTTCGTATCATCTCAGGCCGCGGGGAGAGCGCCTCTGTTCGCCGATGAAGCCAAGCTGATCGAGCACATCGCACGCGCCGGCCGCATCGGCGCCGGCGCCGAGGTGTCGCCCGGCTATCGCGCCGAGCTGATGCGCCTGATGGCGGTCTTCGTCGATTCCGAGCTGGCAGGTGCCGCCGGATTCGCCGATATGATCAACCGGGCGCCCGGATTGACTGCGCGGGCGGCGGCCGCGCGCATCGTCGCCGAGAAGTTCAGCCACGCCGAGACGGTGCTCGGCCTGATGACCGGCTTCGGCGTCAACGCGGATCTCTATGTGCGCTCCCATGCCTGGTCGGCGCGGCTCGACCGCGGCGTCGATCTCGGCACGCGGCGGGTCGGCGGCGATCGGCGAGTCAATGTCTTCCACTATCCGCTCGAAGGCTGGATCGACGCGCTGGCGCTCAATCTGCTGATGGGAACTGCGACGACGGTCCAGCTGGGCGAACTGGCGACATGCTCCTATACGCCGCTCGCCCAGGCGATGGCGGACATCATCAAGCGAGAGGCCGGCCATGCCGCCGCCGCCGAGGCCGGCATCGCCGACGCGATCGCGCGCGACGGCGCACGCGATGCCGCCGAACTCGCGGTCGCCTATTGGCATCCGCGCGTCGCCGCGACCTTCGGGCGACTCGATTCCGATCGTGTCGAGCTCTACCGGCGCTATGGCTTGCGTCGACGCGGCAATGCCGAGCTTCATACCGCCTGGCGTCGCGACGCAGATGCCGCGCTTCGCCGGCTCGGGCTCGACAGCCGCGGCTGAGTGCGACCGCCCAGGTTGACAGCCGATCGACCCGTGTAAGAAGCTGGACAGAATTACGCGTCGCCCGGCCGCCATCTGTATCAAATCGTTCCGGGCAGCCGGCAGCAGGAAGGCAGCGGCATCCATGGCCTACCGATTCATCCTGTTCGAGCGCGCCCAGGGCTACGCCAGCCTGACGCTCAACCGGCCGGAGAAGCTCAACAGCTTCAACGCCGACATGCACGGCGAGATCGCCGACGCGGTCACCAAGGTCGAAGGCGATCCGGCGATCCGCGCTCTGCTGATCACCGGCGCGGGGCGTGGCTTCTGCGCCGGGCAGGACCTCAGCGACCGGGTCATGGGCCCCGACGATGCGCCGATCGATCTCGGCGACACGCTGGGCCGACTCTACAACCCGCTGATCCGCCGGCTGCGCGCGCTGCCGGTGCCGATCATTGCCGCGGTCAACGGCGTCGCCGCCGGGGCCGGCGCAAACTTCGCGCTCGCCGCCGACCTGGTGCTCGCGGCGCGCTCGGCGAGCTTCATCCAGGCCTTCTGCAAGCTCGGACTGGTACCCGACGCCGGCGGCACCTATGTGCTGCCGCGCCGCGTCGGCCATGCCCGCGCCATGGGCCTTGCGCTCCTCGGCGACAAGCTGGGCGCGGAGCAGGCTGAAACCTGGGGCCTGATCTGGCGCTGTGTCGACGACGACAAGCTCATGGCCGAAGCGAACAAGCTCGCGCGCCACTTCGCGACACAGCCGACCAAGGGGCTTGCCGCCATCAAGCGCGCGCTCAACGCGTCATGGTCCAACGACCTCGACGCGCAGCTCGATCTCGAGCGGGATCTGCAACGCGAGTGCGGGCGCTCGAACGACTACCGCGAGGGCGTGCGGGCATTCATCGACAAGCGCACGCCGCAATTCACCGGCAGCTGAAATGGCCGCCGCACGAAAGCGCAGGGCGCGGCCGTCGCGCACCAGCGCCGACCAGGCGCTCGCCGAGCGCGTCGGTCACGGCATGTATGCGCGCGACCGTGCGGCGCGCATGCTGGGCATCCAGCTCGATGCGATCGCGCCTGGCGTTGCGCGCATGTCCATGACCGTGACCCGCCGCATGCTGAACGGCCACGCCATCTGCCATGGCGGCATCATCTTCACGCTGGCCGATACCGCCTTCGCCTATGCCTGCAACGCGCGCAACCGGCTGAGCGTCGCGCTGCGCTGCGACATCAGCTTCTGCCGGCCGGCGCGGCTTGGCGAGGTGCTGACGGCGACCGCCGAGGAGCGCCAGCTCGCGGGGCGCACCGGCGTCTACGACATCACCGTCGCGAACGCGGCCGGCGAAGATGTGGCGCTCTTTCGCGGCACGTCCTACGGTACCAGCGGCACCGTCGTCTGAGGACCGGCTCATGACCGTCCGGCCGCCTGCCCGACACGAGCTCGACGCGATCGAAATCGCCAGCCGCGACGAGATCGCGGCACTGCAGCTCGCCCGCCTGAAGTGGTCGCTGCGCCACGCCTGGGACAATGTTCCTCATTACCGTCGCAAATTCGAGGCGGCGGGCGTGCATCCCGACGACCTGCGAAGCCTCGCGGACATCGCCAAGTTCCCCTTCACGGCCAAGGACGATCTACGCCAGACGTATCCCTTCGGCATGTTCGCCGTGCCGCGCGAGCAGGTCGTGCGCATCCACGCCTCGAGCGGCACCACGGGCAAGCCGACCGTGGTCGGCTATACGCAGGCCGATATCAACAACTGGTCCGCTCTCGTGGCGCGTTCGATTCGCGCCTCGGGTGGAAGGCCCGGCCACATCGTCCACATCGCCTACGGCTACGGATTGTTCACCGGCGGGCTCGGCGCGCACTACGGCGCGGAGAAGATGGGCTGCACCGTCATCCCCATGTCGGGCGGCCAGACCGAGCGCCAGGTCCAGCTCATCCAGGACTTCCGGCCCGACGTCATCATGGTGACGCCGTCCTACATGCTGGCGATCGCCGACGAGTTCGTGCGCCAGGGCATCGATCCGCGGAGCTCGAGCCTCAGCATCGGCATCCACGGTGCCGAACCCTGGACCGACGCCATGCGGCGCGAAATCGAGACGCGCATGGCCATGGACGCGGTCGACATTTACGGCTTGTCCGAGGTGCTCGGGCCCGGTGTCGCCAATGAATGCATCGAGACCAAGGATGGGCCGACGATCTGGGAGGATCATTTCTATCCCGAGATCATCGATCCCGCGACCGGAGCGGTTCTGCCCGAGGGCGAGTTCGGCGAACTGGTCTTCACCACCTTGACCAAGCAGGCGCTGCCGGTCGTGCGCTACCGCACGCGCGATTTGACGCGCCTGTTGCCCGGCACGGCGCGCTCGATGCGCCGCTTCGCGCGCATCACCGGCCGCTCCGACGACATGCTGATCGTGCGTGGCGTCAATCTGTTCCCGAGCCAGATCGAGGAGCTCATCCTCAAGGATGACCGCCTGTCGCCGCACTATGTGCTCGAACTCAGGCGCGACGGCAGGCTCGACGCCTTGACCGTCGTCGTCGAATTGCGGCCCGACCTCGCGGCATCGGGCGCCGCCGATGCGGCCGCTGCCGAGCTCGGCCGGCATATCAAGTCGATGATCGGGATCACGGTCGATTGCGTCGTGGCGCCCACCGGCAAGGTCGAGCGCTCGATCGGCAAGGCGAAACGCGTCATCGATCTCCGGCCGAGGAGTTAGCGGCCCCACGGACCAAATTGTCGCCGACGGCCCCACGGGCCGCCGAAGCTGCTGGGACCGTCGTCTGCGCGCGGGCCGCCGCCGCGGCGGCGGAACAGATAGATCAGCACGAGACCGGCGACGAAGCCACCGACATGGGCCCACCAGGCGACACCGCCGCCATGGCCGCCGGAGCCGACGAATGCGTTGACGAACTGCAGCACGAACCAGAAGCCGAGCACGAGCAGCGCCGGCAGGCGCGCGGTCTGGCTGAACACGCCGGCGAAGATCAGCACGACGACGTGGGCGCGCGGGAAGAGCACGAGATAGGCGCCGAGTACGCCGGCGATGGCGCCGCTCGCGCCGATCATGGGAATGGTGGAATCGGGCGCGGCGAAGGTCTGCGCCAGTGCCGCGGCCGCGCCGCACAGCACAGCACATAGAACACCACGAAGCGGACATGCCCCATCGAGTCTTCGATGTTGTTGCCGAAGATCCACAGGTAAACCATGTTGCCGATCAGGTGCATCCAGCCGCCGTGCAGGAACATTGAGGTGACGACCGTGGCGGCCGGCGGCACGAGCTCGAGCTCGCGCGACAGCCGCGCCTCGCCCAGGAGCACGGCTGGCGTCACGCCCAACGCGCGCACGGCCGCTTCGTCGGCGCCCGGCGGCAGCGTGACCTGCCAGAGGAACACGGCCGCGCAGGCGACGATCGTCGCGACCGTGACGATCGGCGCGAGTTCCGTCGGATTGTCATCGTGAAGCGGGATCATTGCTGATACCTCGGCCCGGGATCGGGCACGGTTCGCCGACCACGCGGATGATCGGTATCTCCGCGCAATTGCCACTGTGAGCCGTGCTGAGCTGTGACATACTGCGTGCGGTCCGCCCGTTTCAGCAACAGCTAAGCGAGCGGATCGATGCAACCAGGGAAGCATGGCCACCCTCACGCTCGAGGCAACGCTCAGACTTGCGCGGACCGCCCAGCAAGCCGGCGACCTGCCACGCGCGCAGCGGCTGCTCGAACCGCTGGTCGCGGCCTTGCCCAAGGATGCGATGCTCGGCGCGATGCTGGCATCGAATGTCTTCAGGCAGGGAGACCATCGGCGCGCGGCGACGCTGTTCACTCGCGCCATCGCACTGACGCCCAATCAGGCGGAGCTGCACGTCAATCTGGCAGTGGTTCTCGTGCACGCGGGTCGTCGCGGCGAGGCGGGCGATGCGCTCGATCGCGCGGTTGCCAGCTCGAAGCCTCCGTCAAGCTGACGCGCGACCGGCAGCGCTACAGCCTCGGACCGCATCGCGACCACGTCATCCGCTTCGCGTCCCTGCTCGTCTACCTGGCGCAGCCCGGTCAGTCCGAGTCGCTCGGCACGTCGCTCTACCTGCCGCGCGCGCCGGTCGACTATCTCGATCACGGCATGCATCGCCCCTTCGACGAGTTTCACCGCTTCAAGACTGTGCCGTTCCGGCCCAATACGGCGCTGGGCTTTCTCAACCTGGGCGAGGCCTATCACGGCGTCGAGCCGGTGGCGCAGGGCGACTGGCGGGATCTGATCCAGCTCACGATCTACATCAGGGCACCGGGCGGCGGGCTGATCGTGCCCGACGACTGAGATCACAAACCCAGATACGCAGCCCTCACCCGGTCGTTGCCGAGCAGCGCCGCGCCCGTGTCTTCGAAGCTGACCCGGCCGGTCTCCAGCACATAGCCGCGATCGGCGATCGCGAGCGCCGCATGGGCGTTCTGTTCGACCAGCAGAATCGTCGTGCCCTCCGCCTTGAGTGCGACGATCGTACGGAAGATCTCCTCGACCAGCAGTGGCGCCAGCCCCATGCTCGGCTCGTCGAGCAGCAGGAGCTTCGGCCGCGCCATGATGGCGCGGCCGATCGACAGCATCTGCTGCTGTCCGCCAGACAAGGTGCCGGCCGGCTCGGCGCGCTTGTCGCCGAGTCCCGGGAACAGCCGGTAGATGCCAGCGAGTTGCGCCTCGATCTCATGACCCGGCCGCGTGAAGGCGCCGAGCTTCAGATTGTCCTCGACCGCGAGCGGGCCGAACACCTGGCGTCCTTCCGGCACTTGGCAGATCCCCAGCCGCACACGTCCGTGCGGCGGCATGTGGGTGATATCCTGGCCGGCGAAGCGGACAGAACCGGCGCTCGCGGCCTGCACGCCCGAGATCGTACGCAGCAGCGTCGTCTTCCCCGCGCCATTGGCGCCGACGATCGCGACCAGCTCGCCTTCGCCGACGCGTACATCGATTCCCTGCAGCGCCTGGATGCGGCCGTAGTGGCTGGTCAGGCCGGCCACTTCAAGCATCGGCGATCTTATGCATGACGGCTGCCTGCCCCTTGAGCCGCGGCCGTGCCGAGATAGGCCGCGATCACCTCGGGATTGCGGCGCACCTCCTGAGCCGTGCCTTCCGCCAGCTTACGCCCGAAGTTGAGCACGATGATGCGGTCGGACACGTCCATGACGAGGCGCATGTCGTGCTCGACGAGCAGCACCGTGACGCCGGCCGCTGCGACGCGCTGGATCAAACGGTCGATTTCGCGCGTCTCTGTTGGATTGAGTCCGGCTGCCGGCTCGTCGAGCAGCAGCAGCTTGGGCTCCGCCGCCAGCGCGCGGGCGATCTCGAGCCGTTTCAGCGCGCCATAGGGCATGGCCGCCGCATCGGCATCGACCCATGCGTCGAGCCCGACCTCGTGCAGCAGCTCGACGGCGCGTGCGCGCGTCGCGCGGTCGCCGCGCGCGATGCTCGGCCAGCCGAGCATGGAGGGAAGCAGTCTCGTATCGCTCTTGAGATGGCAGCCGACCATCACGTTCTCGAGCGCACTCATGTTGAAAAAGACCTGAAGGTTCTGGAAGGTGCGCGCCATGCCGCGCGCAGCAAGCTCGTAGGGCCGGAGACCGGTCACGTCGCAGCCGAGGAAGCTCACGCGGCCGCCGCTCGGCGCGTAGAGTCCGTTGACCAGGTTGAACAAGGTCGTCTTGCCGGCGCCATTGGGGCCGATGATCGAATGGATGCGGCCCGCCTCGATCGCGAAACTCACCTCGACGACCGCCTGGACACCGCCGAACTCCTTGCGGAGGCGGTCGACCGACAGCATGCTCATCGCATCCACCGTCGCGTCAGCGCGGCCAGGCTCGGCAGCATGCCGCGGGGCATGAGGATCATGGTGCCGATCAGCACGACGCCGAGCGCGATCATCTCGTAGTCGTGAAAGGCCGTGAGGATCTGTGGCAGCGCCGTCAGCACGGCCGCGCCGACGACCGCGCCGAACACCGAGGCCATGCCGCCGAACACCACCATGGTGACGAATTCGATCGAGCGCAGGAACTGCGCTTCGACCGGCGTGACGAAGCCGGCGAAGTGTGCGAATGCGCTGCCGGCCACAGCGGCGAACACCGCGGACACGACGAAGGCCAAGACCTTGAAACGGGCGGTGTCGATGCCCACGGTCTCCGCGGCGACCTCCGAGCCGTGCAGCGCGCGAAACGCGCGCCCGACCGGCGACTCGATCAGATTGAGCGACAGCCAGACCGAGAGCAGCAGCAACCCGCCAACGATCCAGTACCAGGTCCGGTCGCCTGTGAGCCTCAGCCCGAACAGCGCGAAGCCCGGCACCGGCATGCCGTCAGGGCCGCCGGTCAACGGGATCTCCTGATTGATCACGATCGAGATGATGATGCCCATGCCGAGGGTCGCCATCGCCAGATAGTGCCCCTTGAGGCGCAGGATCGGCCGCGCGAGCACGAAAGCGAGCAATGCAACACCCGTCGCGCCGGCGACGAGCGCCAGCGGCGCCGGCCAGCCGAACTTCGCCGTCAGCACGGCCGAGGCATAGGCGCCGAGGCCGAAGAAACCGGCGTGGCCCAGGCTGATCTGCCCGGCGTAGCCGATCAGCAGGTTGAGGCCGACGCAGACGATGGCGTTGAGGCCGACGAGAACGGCCACTTGGTAGTAAAAGTTGTTGGGCAATGCCAGCGGCAGCACGGCGATCACCAGCGCCAATGCGAGCAGCCCGCCGGTCCGCGCCTGCATCAAGCCGCGCAGCCGCATTGTTCAGACCCGCTCGGTGCTGCCGCGGCCCATCAGGCCGCCAGGCAGGAAGAACAGGACTGCCAGGATCAGCACGAAGGCGACGGCGTCCTTGTATTGCGAGGAAAGATAGCCGGCAGCCATCGCCTCGGCGAGGCCGAGCACGAGGCCGCCCGCGACCGCGCCCGGGAAATTGCCGAGCCCGCCCAGGATCGCCGCACAGAAGCCCTTGAGGCCGAGCATGATGCCGACATTGGCGTGGGTCAGGGTGATCGGTGCGATCAGCACGCCGGCGAGCGCGCCGAGCGCGCCCGACAATCCGAAACTCACGAGCATGACGAGCCGCACGTTGATGCCGACCAGCTCGGCCGCCAGCCGGTTGTGCGAGGTCGCGAGAATCGCCTTGCCCCACATCGTGCGCGTGAAGAACCAGCGCAGCGCCAGCACCGCCAGCACGGTGACGCCGCATACCCACAAATTCTGCGGCAGCAATGCCGCGCCCAGCACCGGGATCGGATCATCGCCGGTGAACGGCGGCACGCGATGGAAATTGCGCCCCATCGCCACCTGGACAAGCCCGCGCAGCAGGATCGATGCGCCGATCGTGATGATGATGAGGGTCACGACGGAGGCGCCGCGCGCCGGCTCGATTGCCAGTTTCTCCAGCACCATGCCGGCGACCGCCGTCGCCGCAATCGCGAGCAGCACGGCGATCGGCAGCGGCATTCCAAGCGCCAGCAGGAATACCGTCATCATGCCGCCGAGCATGACGAACTCGCCCTGGGCGAAATTGATGACGTGGCTGGCGTTGTAGATGATGGCGAAGCCGAGCGCGATCAGTGCATAGATGGCGCCGGCATTGATGCCGGCAATCAGGAACTGGACGAACTGGCTCGACATGCGCGAGAGGCGGTGCGCGAGCTAGGTGATCGCCGGCGCCTGGCTCAACCGGCTCCTCACCCCCACCCTCTGCCCCGTCGGGGGCGAGGGAGGGCCCTGCGAACACCCTCGCCCCCGACGGGGGAGAGGGAGGGCCCCGCAGCGAAGCTGCGGGAGGGTGAGGGGTTGTCGATGCCGATCACCGCGCTTTCGCTACTCCGCGAGCACGAACTTGCCGCCTTTGACCTCGACCATTTTGAAGGACTTGAGATCGAGGCCCATGTGGTCGGTCGGCGACATGTTGAAGATGCCGTCGACGCCGATGAAGTTCTTGGTCTGCTCGAGCGCGTCGCGCACCTTGGCCTTGTCGGTACTGCCGGCGCGCTTGATCGCATCGATCGCCAGGAAGAAGCCGTCATAGGCGTGGCCGCCGAAGGTCGAGATCGGCTCGTTGTACTTGGCGCGATAGGCCTGGGTATAGGCGAGGCCGACCGCGCGCTGCGGATCGTCGGACTTGAGCTGCTCGGCGACCAGGAGTGCCGCCGCCGGCAGGCGCATGCCCTCGGCCGCGCCGCCCGCGCCGTCGATGAACTGCTGCGAGCCGACGCCGTGATTGAAATAGAAGGCCTGGGTCATGCCGAGTTGCTTGTAGTTCTTGGCGGTGATCGAGGTTGCCGCACCGAAGCCGCAGCCGAACACCGCCTGCACGCCGGCAGTGTTCTTGATTTTCGTGAGCTGCGGCGTCATGTCCGTGTCCTGTGGACCGTAGGTCTCGTCGGCGACGAGGTCGATGCCGTAGCTCTTGGCCAGATCCTTGGCCTGGGCGCGGCACGATTGGTCGAAGCCGCCGCTGCCGCCGATGATCGCCACCTTCGACATGCCCTTGGCCTTGAGCTCGGTATAGACCTTCTCGACGGCCATGCGGTCGGTGTGCGGCGTCTTGAACACCCACTTCTTGACCGGCTCGACGATGACGGCCGCGCCGGCCAGCGAGATGAAAGGAATGTTCGCCTGCTCGACGAGCGGCACCACCGCCATGGTCTCGCCGGTTGTCGTGCCGGCGACGAGGACGTCGACCTTGTCCTCCTCGATCAGGCGCTTGGCGAAGGTCGCGGCCTGCTTGGCATCGCCCGCCGTGTCGTAGATGACGACTTCGATCTTGCGGTTGAGCACGCCGCCGCGCGCATTCACCTCGTCAACGAACAGCCGCAAGGTCTTCGCCTCTGGATCGCCGAGAAACGACGCCGGGCCGGTCACGGCGAGAAACGAGCCGATCTTGATCGGCGGCTGGCCTTGGGCCGCCGCATCGGAGATACCGAGGGCCATAACAGCCAGTGCGAATGCCGTCGTTCGAAGCGTGAATTTTGCCATGAAACGCCTCCCGTCTCTTGTCGCCGGCGCCGTCACGCGGCGCCGATCACTTCGTCTTGGGCAGCAGCGTGTCGAGCCGCTCCCGTGCCGCGCCGAACGCCATCACGCCGTCCTCGTAGGCGTCCCGCACCGTCGCATAGTGCTCGACGGCGTCGGTCGCAATCCCGTCGCGGGCGAGCCTACTATGAGCCTCTTTGCACCGGGCGAGCAAGCGGTCGGCCTCGATCCGGCACCCGATGTAGGCGCGTGCGGCCTCGCGCGCCGCAGGGGCGAGCGAGGCGAAGTCCGGCACCTGCGTGCGGTCGGCGGTGGCGAAATCGGGCTTGAGCAGACGCCAGAGCTCGGTCCAGCGGGCTTCGTCCGCCTCGCCCGCCGGCAGCGTCGCAGGCTCGGCGCCGTAGCGCGCCAGCACGGCATGCCGCTGCTCGACCAGAGGATCGGGAAAGCGCGCGGCCATGGCGCGGTCGACCGAGGCTCGGCCGGCTAAGCGGCCGCGGGCTTGATTGCCGGGCTGGACACCTCGTCACCCGCTTCGTAGCCGACACGCATGTCGTAGTCGGGTTCGATGTCACGCGGCATCTCCAGCCCGACTTCCTTGAGTCGCGCCTCGACGATCTCGAGGTACTCGGCCTGGAGCTCTTCCGGCTTCTTCACCTTGAGGCCGTACTCGTAGTACTTGTCGAACATCTGCGACTTGGCCGCGCCGGCCGAGGGCCGGCCGTAAAAGCCGAGGCCGATGCGCATGAACTTCGGAACGCGCGCCTGCATGTCCGCGCGCATCGCTTCGCCGCCAAACTCGATGCAACGCTTCGACGCCCACACGCCGAAGGCGAGATGGCCGTGCTCCTCCTTGTGGATGCGCACATTGACGCGCGCCCAGGGCAGGTAGCTGCAGTTCTGGTACTGCCCGAGGAAGGCGACCGCGGCCGGCGTCACCACCGTCGAGAACAGCGCCACATCCTGCCAGGAGTCGAAATTGGGCGCCCAGTTCTCGCGCCGAAACCCGTTGATCAGGTTGACGACCTTGGGATCGGGATTCTCGGGATGCGCAATCAGTTCGCGCAGCCGGACATTCACGTCGACGCCGAGCTCGGCCATCAGGTTCCAGACGTAGTAGGCGTGGCCGAACTCCTCCATGACCTTCTTGGACAGACGATAGGCCTCTTCGGGACGCGGCGCGTACTGCATGTTTTCGGCCACGCGCTGGCCGCCGCCATATTCCGAATCGGCCTGGAAGCTCATCAGATTGAGCAGCAGCTTCTTGTAGTCGTCCGGCAGCGCGTCGCCCTTGTCGTAGGTCTTCATGGCTCACCTCTCGATGCCAGCGCCCCGCCGTCAAAATGAGACAGTATCGATGATATATTGAATCGTACTGTATCACTTATGGGGCGTCAACCCGAGGGGGTTCAACCGATAAATACCGGCGCGAGCCCGGCGTTTGGGCGGCCATGTGATATGATCTGCTACAACGTCGTCCGGTTTTCCGCTCGGAGAGTGCCAGTTTCGCCCATGCCGCCGCGCCGCCTGCAAACCGCGATCGACGGGTTGCGCCGTCAGACGAACTTGCGCGCCAAGTCGCTGATCGTCACGGTGTTCGGCGACGCGGTCGCGCCCCATGGCGGCGTGGTCTGGCTCGGCAGCCTGATCAGCCTGCTCGAGCCGTTCGGCGTGAACGAGCGGCTGGTGCGCACCGCCGTGCAGCGCCTGACGCGCCAGGACTGGCTGGCCTCGCGCCCGATCGGACGGCGCAGCTACTACAGCCTGACCGAGGCCGGACGACGCCGCTTCGAGGACGCGCACCGCCGTATCTACGCCGTGCCGCGCGGGCCATGGGACGGGCAGTGGACGTTCGTCGTCATCGGCATCGGCGACGGTGAGACGGCCGAGCGCGATCGGCTGCGCCGCGAGCTGTTGTGGCAGGGCTTCGGTCAGGTGTCCGCGACGGTGCTCGCCCATCCCGCATCCGACCGCGAAGCTCTTCGTCATGTTCTGCAGGATGCCGGCATGGCAGACCGGGCAATCGTCGTCATCGGCAGGGCGGAACGGTTGGGCCCGGTGCCGCCGCTCGCGACATTCGTCAGCTCCTGCTGGGATCTCGAGGGACTGGCCCAGGCCTATCGCGGTTTCCTTGGCCATTTCCGCCCGGTCTGGAAGGCGCTCGAAGCGGGCGGCGCGCGCGATCCCGAGACCTGCTTCATCATCCGCGTGCTGCTCATCCACGAATACCGGCGCGTGCTGCTGCGCGATCCTCAACTGCCCCATGAGCTGCTGCCAGCAGAGTGGGCGGGAACAGCGGCGCGGGCCTTGTGCCGCAATCTCTACCGCCTCACCTACGAGCCGGCCGAACGTCATCTGATGCAGCGCCTGGAGACGGCCGAAGGCCCGCTGCCCGAGGCGGCACCCTACTTCTATCAACGCTTCGGTGGCCTCGAGCAGGAGGGGCCGGCGGCCGCGGCATCGTGAGCGTCAGCGTCGCGGTCGTCGGCGCGGGGCCCGCCGGCTTCTTCGCGATCGATGCCCTGCTCCGCGGCCAGCCCGCGGTTCGCGTGGACCTGATCGAGCGCCTGCCGAGCCCCTACGGACTCGCGCGCGACGGCGTCGCCCCGGACCACCAGGGCACCAAGGCGATCACGCGCCAGTTCGAGCGCATCCTCATGAATGGCGCGCGCGTGCGGTTCTTGGGCCATGTCGAGCTCGGGCGCGACGTCACGCTCGAGGAGCTGCGAGAGTTGTACGACGCGGTCGTCATCGCCATCGGCGCACCCATCGATCGCCGCCTCGGCATTCCGGGCGAGGATCTGCCCGGCGTCTACGGCTCCGGCGCCTTCGTCGGCTGGTACAACGGCCATCCCGACCATTCCGCGCTCGCGCCGCTGCTCGACGGTCCCCACGTCGCCGTCATCGGCCATGGCAATGTCGCGATCGACGTCGCGCGCGTGCTCGCCAAGACGCCGGCGGAAATGGCGGCCGGCGACCTGCCGTGTCACGCCGCTCAGGCCATCGCGGCGGCCCCGCTCAGGCTCGTGCACCTGATCGGCCGGCGCGGACCGGCCGAGGCCCGCTTCACCTCGGCCGAGCTCGCCGAACTCGGCACGCTCGCGCGCGCGCATCCTCGGGTCGATGCCGCGGATCTCCCGGCAAAATCCGATGCGCTTCCAGCCGGAGCGCCGAAATTCGCGCGCAAGAACCTCGACATTCTCCGCGGCTTCGCTGCCGCGCCGGCCGACAAGCCGGTCAGCATCGCGTTCCGCTTCCATGCCCGTCCGATCGCCATCCTCGGCACGGAGCGCGTCGAGGCGATACGCCTCGAACCGGAGATGGCCGGTGGCGGGCGCGAGGTCGTGGAACTGCCCGTGTCGACCGTGATCACCGCCATCGGCTATCGCTGCCGCCCGCTGACGGGTCTGCCGTTCAGCGACGCGACCGGCGTGATCGCCAACACCGATGGCCGCATCGACGCCGGACTCTACGCGGTCGGCTGGGCGAAGCGCGGACCCTCGGGCACGATCCCGACCAACCGTGCTGATGCCATGGCGGTCGTTGATCGGCTGCTGGCCGAGCGCGGCGCCATCGGTCCTGCGGGCAAGCCCGGCGGCGCGGCGCTCGACCGGCTGCTCGCCGAGCGGCGAGTTCGCGTCGTGTCGTTCGCGGACTGGCAGCGCATCAATGCCGCCGAAGTGGCGCGCGCCGCCCCTGGCCATCCGCGCGAGAAGTTCGTGCGGGTGGACGACATGCTGGCCGTGCTCAGCTCCTAGTCCGCCACCTCCGCCAGCCGCCGTCCCGACACACCCGTTCCGCGCGCCGCCTTCAGCTCGTCGGCCACCCTGAAGGCGAGCTCGAGCGCCTGCGAGCCGTTGAGCCGCGGATCACAATGCGTGTGGTAGCGCTCACCGAGGCGGGCCTCGCCGATCTGCTGGGCGCCGCCGACGCATTCGGTGACGTCCTTGCCGGTCATCTCGATGTGGATGCCGCCGGCCCAGCCCGCCTCAGATTGCAGCACCGCAAAGAACCGCCTGAGCTCGGCAAGAATGCGATCGAAGGGTCGCGTCTTGTAGCCGTTGGACGATTTGACCGTGTTGCCGTGCATGGGATCGCACGACCACAGCACGGCGCGGCCCTCGCGCTTGGTCCGCCGTGCGAGCGCCGGAAGCGCTGCTCCGACCTTGTCGGCACCCATGCGCGCGATCAGCGTGAGCCGGCCGGGCTCGTTCTTCGGATCGAGCACGTCGATGAGCCGCATCAGCTCGTCCGGGGTCATGCCCGGCCCGACCTTCACGCCGATCGGGTTGCCGATGCCGCGAGCGAACTCGACATGCGCGCCGTCCAGCTGGCGTGTGCGGTCGCCGATCCAGATCATGTGGGCCGAGCAGTCGTACCAGTTTCCGGTCAGGCTATCGACGCGGGTCAAAGCCTCCTCATAGGGCAACAGCAACCCATCATGACTGGTGTAGAAATCGGTCTGGCGCAACAAAGGCACCGTTTCCGAGGTCAGGCCGCAGGCCGCCATGAATGCGAGCGTCTCGTCGATCCGCTGGGCCAGCTCCTCGTATCGCGTGCCTTGCGGCGACTGGGCGACGAACTGCAGATTCCACTGGTGCACCCGATGCAGATCGGCGAAGCCGCCCTGGGCGAATGCACGCAACAGGTTGAGGGTGGCGGCCGACTGGCTGTAGGCACGCCCCATGCGGCCGGGCTCCGGCACGCGCGCCGCCGCATCGAAGGCGATGTCGTTGACGATGTCGCCGCGGTAGCTCGACGCCGCCGGCCGTCTCGACCGGCGACGAGCGCGGCTTGGCGAATTGACCCGCCATGCGCCCGACTTTAACGATCGAGCACGCACCGCCGAAGGTGAGCACGACCGCCATCTGCAGCAGCACCTTGAACGTGTCCCGGATGGTGTCGGGATGGAACTCGGCGAAGGATTCCGCGCAGTCGCCGCCCTGGAGCAGGAACGCCTCACCGTGCGCGGCCCGCGCGAGCGCGGCCTTCAGGCTACGCACCTCGCCCGCAAAGACGAGTGGCGGACATCGTCTAAGCTCGGCCTCTGCCGCGGTGAGTGCGGCCGCATCGGGATAATCGGGGATCTGATGGATCGGCTTCGACCGCCAGCTCTGGGGCGACCAGTCCGATGATTGTTTGGCTTCGACCATGTCACTGACCTCCTCGTTCGGGAGGCCGCGGACCCTGGGCGGAATTTCGGTCGAACCTGCTGGAAACACGAAAGCCGCCTGGGAGGCGGCTTCGGTTCATCTACGCGCGTGCGCGATCCCTATGCCGCCGGTATGTACCAGCGGTCATAAAATCGGCCCGTCTCCTTGACGGTCGGCCGCTGCGGCATCGTGCACATGGAGGCATAGAAATCACGCGTCGGCGACAAAAGCAAGCCCGTTGTGCCCACCGCGCTCGCTGCAATGCGTGCTTGGACGCGCCCTCGACCGACGGCTAGGCTCGGCCGGGCCATCGAGAGGGGTTCATGCAGTTCGAAACCAAGATCGCCTTCGTCATCCGCCAGGATCTGGGGCAGTGGGAGAAAATCGACGTTGCGGCGTTTCCCGCCTCCGGCATTGCCGGTGCGGGCACCGAGCTCGTCGGCGAACCCTACGCGGATGCCGACGGCGCGCGCTATCTCCGCCTCTGCGTCCAGCCCATGCTGGTCTATGCCGCCGACGGCGCGCAGCTCGCCCGTGCGCTCGACCGGGCGCTGGCGCGCGGCGTCGAGCCGGCCATCTATACCGACGAGATGTTCGCCACCACGCACGATGCGGCCAATCGTGCCGCGCTGAAATCGGTGCGGCGCGCCGATTTCAAGCTCGCCGGTATCGCGCTGCGCGCAGCGCGCAAGACGGTCGACAAGATCGTCGACGGCCTCAAGTTTCACACCTGAGGGCGGCCCGCGAGCACCCGGTCGGCTCCCGGCGTCACCCGCGGACGATCCGCTCCGGCGGCAGCCCCACGGTCACTGTCGTGCCCATGCCCGGCGCGCTGTCGAGGGCGATCCCACCGCCATGCATTTCGGCCAGATTGCGGCAGATGCTGAGCCCCAACCCGGTGCCGCCGTATTTGCGGCTCAGCACCGCGTGCCCCTGCCGGAACGGCTCGAACAGCTTGGGAATCATCTCGCGCGGAACGCCGATGCCGGAGTCGGCGACGCGAATCGTCACGCCTGCAGCGTCGGTCGACGCAGATATCTCGATGCGTCCACCGGTGTCGGTGAATTTGATGGCGTTGGAAAGCAGGTTGAGCACGATCTGCTGAATGGCGCGCGCATCGATGCGCAGAGTGAGCCCAGCCGGCTTGGCATCGAGCGACACTTGAAGCTTCTTGCGCGCCGCATCGGCGCCGACCAGCCTGACGCAGTCGGCCAGCAATGGCTGCAGCTCCGCCGTCGTCTCCTCAAGCTCGTACTGGCCCGACTCGATGCGCGACAGATCGAGCAGATCGTTGATCAGGTCGAGCAGCATCTTGCCGCTGCTGCGGATGTACTGGGCATAGGTCAAGTAGGACGCTGGCATTGGCCCCAGGATCTGGTTCGTCATCATCTCGGAGAAGCCGATCACGGCATTGAGCGGCGTGCGCAGCTCGTGGCTCATGTTGGCGAGGAACTCGGACTTGACGCGCGAAGCTCTGACTGCGGCGTCGCGCATGGCGCCGAGCTGGCGTGCCAGCTTGCTGGCGTCGTCGAGGCTGGTCTTCTGCGCCTGGATCAGGACGAGCAGGTCTGGAATCGAATCATGAACGGCGAAATCGCCGATCGTCAGGCCGAGCCGGCGCAACGCTTCCAGATCGGTGATCCATGGCACGCCGAGAAACGCCATGCGACTTCCGTCGGCCAGCGGCACAAACTGACCCTTGAGCACGAGTTCGGCGGGTGTGCGCGCCGCCAGCATGACGATCGAATGTGCCTCGCCAAGGAAGGCGCCGAAATCGAGAGCGATCGTCGGCCGCCTGACGGCGAAATGACCGTCGAATGGAACCGGCGGCGTCAACCTCGGCATCAACCGCCGCAAGACCGGTCCTGCCTGCGTCACGACCAGGTCGCGGTCGAGCACCAGATGGAACGGGAAGAGACGGTCGACGAGCCCGGCTTGGAATTCGAGGCCTGACGACAACGGATTGTTCCGCTTTCTGATCGTTTCCCTAAGCGCGAGCCGCCTCGCCGTAGGTGACGATGAACTCATCATGGTCATGGCCATCTGCACGCCCGCGGTCGAGCCGGATCTTGAGCGGCGTCTTGAACCGCTTGCCCAGCCCCTTGACCATCCCCATGGCGACGGGCGTCAGGCCCGGGCGCTTGGAATAGTAGTGAAGCCGGAGGCTGTCCGCCGTGACGTCGGTCACGCGGAACGACGGCGGATCGAGCTCCGGGAAGGTCAGCGCGACACGGGTGTGCATGCTGTCCAGGTTGCTCAGGAAGTCGACGAGGTTGTCGCCGGCGAAGTCGAGCAGATGACCAAAGCCGGCGGTGGCCGAATAGACCGTCCAGTGCTCGCCAAAGGCCTCGAGGATGTCGGCGGCCGGCACGTTGAGCAGCTCGCTCGCAGCCCCGACCAGACGATAAGTCACGTCGTCCGGATACTTCACCATGGTGATGAAATTCGGGTCGCTGACGCCGGCCTTTTGGCAGATCTCGGCCCATTTGGCTTCGCCGAATTTCGAAGTCACGAGGTCGTGTACCGCCTTGTTGATGAGCCCGTACATGAGCGCCTCGCAGTCCATTGAAAAAGAGCGCACCACCCCGGGTCAGCGGCCGAAGGAATCGGCGCCGATAGCGGGTGGCCGCAGGTCACGCCGACGGTAGAGCGGCAATGGTTAACAAAGAGCGAAGGGTAGTATCCGCATTTCGTATGAACGGAAGCGGGGAGCGGCCTGGCGCGGCGGGCGGTGTTCCGGCGTCGCGGCGTCGACGCCAAACGCGTCATTCGGTCGGTCGTTGGGGCAGGCGCCGCTGCCGGGCGGACGACTTCCGAAGCTCGTCGATCCGGCGCCTTGCAGACCTCGTCGCCAGAAGCTTGCTATCGCCACAGTCTCCTCTGGTTCCCGACCCCTGTCGCCGAGGCTGTCAACCGGCCGGTCAAACTTCTCACCGAGCCGCCATAGACTCACAACAATGCCACAATCAGGTCCTAAGCCCGCATTTCCCAGATGGCCGCACCAATTCGTGACGAAAGCGGCCAATTATGATATAAGATTCAATACGTTGCAGGTGATCGGAGTGACCGGGCATGGAGCTGG
>VGDO01000010.1 GCA_016869645.1 Alphaproteobacteria bacterium | reverse complement strand
AAACCGAAAAATCCGCGATGAAAAAGGCGCCACGGACACACGCGCGATGACGCAACCGTGAAAATTTTTGCGGAGATGTCGTGAATAGGTCAGGCTAGAGGGAGGGCAGTGTCATGGTCAAGACTGGCCAAATGCCAGCAACCACGCCGACAGTTTCCCTCTCGCGTGCTGCATTGGGACCGGGGCATACTGGCGCCCTTTTGGTCACAGGAGGGAACCCAATGGCAGTCCTACGCATCGAGGCCGGCCCGCGCATGAGCCAGGCCGTCATCCACGACAACACGGTCTATCTCGCGGGCGTCGTGGCGCCCAATCCGAAACCCGACGTCAAGGATCAGACCCGGCAGATCGTCAAGCAGATCGACAAGCTGCTCAAGGCCGCGGGCACGAACAAATCGAAGCTCGTATCGGCCAACATCTGGCTCGCCGACATTCGCGGCTTCGCCGACATGAATTCGGTGTGGGATGCCTGGGTCGTGCCGGGCAAGACGCCGGCACGCGCGACCGTCGAGGCGAAACTCGCCGGACCGCAATACCTGGTCGAGATCATGGTCGTCGCAGCCAAGGACTGACAGCGCAGTCGCGCATGGCTTCTTCTTCCTCCCCTGCGCGCAGCGTGGGGGAGGAATGAGGAGGGAAAAACCGCTACTTCGACGTGTCGCGGCTCAAATCCCGCGCGCGGTCCTGGTACCAGATGCTGCGGATCGCCGCGTAGTAGTCGACCGAGTTGGCGCGCAGATCGTCGAGCGATTCGATCAGCGTCTCGCGAAATGTCACGCCATTGCCGGCACGGATGGCGAGCCCTTCGAGCGTGCCGGTCACGTAGGTGAGCGGGCTGAAGAAGCTGTCGACGCCCTGGCCGACGCCATCGCGCACCGTTGTCGGGCCCAGCACCGGAGTGAACAGGTAGGGCCCGTTCCTGACGCCGTAGCGATGGAGCGTCTGGCCGAAATCCGCGGGCTGGCGCTCGAGGCCGAGATCGGTCGCCGGGTCGAACAGACCGGCGACGCCGATGACCGAATTGAACACGAAGCGCTCCGCCGTGGTGCGTGCCGCTTCGAAATCGCCCTGGAGCAGATCGTTGGCGAAGCGTACCGGACCTTTCAGATTATCGAAGGCATTGCGGATCCAGCCCTGCGCTTGTTCCGGCATGACCGCGCCATAGCCGACCGCCAGCGGGCGAAGAACGACGCGGTCGATGCCGTCGTGCACCGCGAACATCCTACGGTTGAAGCCCTCCCAGGGATCGTCGAACTGCGCCGACGCCACGCCGGCTTGGGTGTCGGCCTCGTCGCTGTCGTCGATCTGGACCGTGGCAGCAGCCGGCGATGCCGGTAGCCTCACGATCCGGCGCGGCGGTGGCGGCGGCGCCGTGCGCGGCATCGGCTCCGTAGCCGAGCGCGGTACAGGCGGCGGCGATGGCAGGGGCGGAGTCGCGGCCATGACTTCGCGCGGCGGCGCTGGCGGCGCCGTTCGCGGAAACGCTGTCCGCGACGCGTCGGTCGGCAACATCGACGGCACAGTCGCCGGCGGCGATGCCAAGGGCGCAGGCGCTGCGGCTGGCGGAGCGGTGGGAGCGAACACGAGCGGCGACGCCGCAGGCGGTGCCATCACGGTTGCGGTCGGAGCCGTCTGGATCGGCGCGCCGGCGGCAATGCCGCGCGCGCGGTCGAGATGACCCGGAAAGTGCATCGCGACGGCGTTGAGCACAGCGCTGCGCGATTGCGGCGCGGCACGCAGTGCCGCAGCGATGATGGCGTCGACCTGCTGAGGCCGGCTCGCAATCGCCTGCACCAGGGTCACGGTGAGCTCGGAAAACTGTCCGGATGCCGTGCCGGCTTCGAGCCGCTGCAGCTCCCCCGTATCTCCGAACGAGCGCGCAAGCGCCATTCGTCTCGCCTGGTCCACCCGGTCGGCTTCCGCAGCCGCGGCGATGCTGACCTCCAGGTCGGGCGCCAGTCCCTGCGCGTGCGCGGACGCCGCCGCGACGAGCATGACGACGAAACCCAAGCCGAGGACGGCGCGTCGCAGGCTCACTGCTGCGCTCCCGGATCCGGCCGCCATGCCTCGACGAGCTTGGCCGCGCTCGCCACGGTGTCGGGACTCGCATGACGCAACAGGGCACGACGATTCTCGATCGCGGCGGCATTGCCCTGGCGCGCGGCGAGCGACATCCACATCAGGGCCTGGACCTCGTCCTTGGCGACGCCCCGACCCTGCGCATAGCGCAAGCCCAGGTGACTCTGCGCCTGCGAGTGTCCCTGCCCGGCGGCGCGCCGGAACCATTGGGCGGATTCGATGTCGTCACTCGGCACGCCCAGCCCGTCGCGGTACATCTTGCCGAGATTGTATTGGGCGCGCGCCTCACCTTGTTGAGCCGCCTGCCGGAACAGCGCAACCGCGCGCGCGTGATCGACATTCACGCCCAATCCTTCGGCATAGAGCTTGCCCAGGCTGTATTGCGAGCGCGCCAGGCCTTGCGCGGCTGCTCGATCAAGCCAGCGCGCCGCCTCGGCCAGGTTCTGCGGGGCGTCCTCGCCGGCGATGTGGCTGAGCGCGATGTTGTGCTGCGCCTCGGCCATGTCCTGCGCCGCTGCCTTGCCCCACCAATCGAGCGCAAGTGCGCGGTCGCGCGGCACGCCACGGCCGTCGCTGTACATGACGCCGAGATTGTACTGGGCACGGCGGTCGCCGGCATCGGCGAGCGGCTGCCATTCGGCAAGCGCGCGCGCGAAGTCGCCGTCGCGATAGGCCTGCCAGCCCGACGCAAAATCGGCGGCGGACGACGGCGCGACCGCGAGCATGCAGAGTGTCGTGGCGACAGAGGCGAGCGTTCGTCTGAATCCCATAGCAGCCCCCCTTGCGGTCTCAGCCCGGGCCTTTGGCCGGGAAACGCGCGACGCGCGCGCGCAAGGCTTCGAGCAACCCGCTCGTGCCGTTGTTCTGTACCACCGAGGCGAAATCCGAGCGTTGCGTGACGGCCATGCTGATGCCTTCGACCAGCACGTCGACGATCTTGTAGCGACCATCGATCACGCGCACCCGCCAGTCGCACTGCACCGGCGCGCCCTGCGGCCGGTCGATACGCGTGCGGACCAGCACGTCCTGCTCGCCGACCACCTGGGTCGATACGACGTTGAAGCTCTCGCCCTTGTAGCCGCCGAGGCGGTAGGAATAGGTCTTCAGCACGAACTCGGCGAAGAGCTGCTGATACTCGGCCTGCTCTTCGGGCGACAGCTTGCGGTAGGCCTGGCCGAGCACGAAGCGGCCGATCATCGGCAGCGCGAAGCCCTCCTCGAGCAGGACGCGGAACTTGGCCTCGCGCGCCTCGATCGGCAGCCCCGGGGTCTGCAGCGTCTGGATCGCCTGGTGTGCCAGGTCGGAGATGAACTTGCCGGCGCCCGGGCCGATCGCGTCGGCCGCCCGGGCCACGGATTGCAGAGAAAAAACGATCAAGAGACCGAATATCAGGCGTCGCAGCATCGGGAAGCCACCGAAGGACGAAAGGTCAGCCATTGTGCCCGGTTTGCGCTGTCATGGCGACTCGTTGTGGCGCGGACCGGGTATCATCCCTGTCATGCAAGCCCCCCTCGGCGCGACAAGGATCAGGGCGTCCGGCCCTCCCCGCGTGGTGATCGTCGGCGCCGGATTCGCCGGGCTGACCGCGGCACGCGCGCTCGCCCGCGCTCCCGTCGAGGTCACTCTGATCGACAAGCGCAACTACCATCTGTTCCAGCCTCTGCTCTACCAGGTGGCGACGGCGGCGCTCTCGCCAGCCGAGATCGCCGCGCCGATCCGGGCCATCGTTCGCCGCCAGAAGAACGTTCGCGTCATGCTCGGCAAGGTCGATGGGATCGACACGGAACGGCAGCTGGTCCGGTCCGATGCGGGCGACGTGCCCTATGACTATTTGATTCTGGCGACCGGAGCGCGGCACGCCTATTTCGGTCGCGACGAGTGGGAAGCCTTCGCACCCGGACTCAAGAAGATCGAAGACGCGACCGAGATCCGCACGCGCATCCTGCTCGCCTTCGAACGCGCCGAGCTGGAAAGCGACGCGGCGCGCCAGGCGGCGCTCCTCACCTTCGTCATCGTCGGCGGCGGTCCGACCGGCGTCGAGCTCGCCGGCGCAATCACAGAACTCGGCCGCATGGCGCTCGCCGCCGATTTCCGCCGCATCGATCCACGCAGGACGCGCGTGGTCCTGGTCGAAGCGGGGCCGCGTTTGTTGCCGGCCTTTCCGGAATCCCTGTCGGAGATCGCCCGGCGTGCCCTCGTCAAGCTGGGCGTGGAGGTCCGGCTCGGCAAGCCGGTCGGCGTCTGCGATGCCGACGGTGTCGTCATCGACGGCGAGCGTCTCGCCGCGCGTACCGTCGTTTGGGCAGCGGGCGTTGCCGCCTCGCCGGCCGGCAAGTGGCTCAGGACGAACGTCGATCGCGCCGGCCGGGTCAAGGTGGCGCCGGACCTGTCGGTGTCGGGGCACGCCGACGTTTTTGCCGTGGGCGACACGGCGCTTGTCCCGGGTCCGGATCGGGCGCCCGTGCCCGGCATCGCGCCCGCCGCCAAGCAGCAAGGCAAATACGTGGCGGGGGTCATCGCGGCGCGCGTCGCCGGACGGACGGCGCCTGCGCCGTTCCGCTACCGCCATGCCGGCAATCTCGCGACCATCGGCCGGCGCGCCGCCGTCATCGACTTCAATGGATTCAAACTGAGCGGCTTCGTCGCCTGGCTGCTGTGGGGTGCCGCCCACATCTATTTCCTGATCGGCTTCCGCAACCGCCTGGTCGTGCTGCTGAGCTGGCTGTGGGCCTATGTCACCTTCAAGCGCGGCGTGCGGCTGATCACGGGGCGTGAGGCTTGACGCCTCACCCCGGCTTGTAGTCCATCGTGCCGGGCAGCCAGAGCGCGATCTGCGGGAACGCGATGATCAGCGCGATGCCGAGCGCCAGCATGAGCATGTAGGGGATCGCGGCCAGGTTGATCTCGTGGATCGACGCCTTGGCGATCGCCTTGATGACGATCAGGTTCATGCCGACCGGCGGCGAGATCAAGGCGAGCTCGAGGTTGATGGTGAGCAGCACGCCATACCACACCTTGTCGATGCCGAGCGCCGTCATGACCGGCGTGATGACCGGCGTGGTGATCAGGATGATCGACACGGATTCGAGCACCAGGCCGAGCAGGAAGATCAGCACCATCATCGCAATGAGGAACTGCGTCTGCGAGACGTCGTAATTGACTGCCAGCTTCACGAGCGCGTCGGGCACGCCCAATTTGGTCAGCATGTGGCCGAACAGGCCGGCGCCGAGGATGATCATGAAGAGCATGGCGGTGGTGCGCGCCGCCTCCTGGCCGCCCTCCCACAGATCGCGCCAGCCGAACTTGCGGTAGATCACGGTCGCGATGATCAGCGCATAGAGCGCGCCGGTCGCGGCCGCCTCGGTCGCGGTGAAGATGCCGAAATACATGCCGCCCAGCACGAAGGGCGGCGCCGTCAATGCCCAGAACGACTTGCGCAGCGACGCGAGGCATTCGCCGAGGCTGGCGCGCGGCGGGCGCGTGTAGACGGCGCCGAGCCGGAGCTCGCGGCGGCGCTCGGTCAGCATGCACCAGCCGGCGAAGATACCCGCGATCATCAGCCCCGGCAGCACCCCCGCCATGAATAGGGCGCCGATCGAGGTGTCCGAGGCGACGCCGTACAGCACCATTGGCGCCGACGGCGGTATCAGAATGCCCAGCGTGCCGCCGCCCGCCACCACGCCGTAGACGCCGCGCGGGTCGTAGTTGTACTTGAGCATCTGCGGGATGGCGACGGCGCCGATGGTCAGCGCGGTCGCCACCGACGAGCCGGAGATCGCGGAAAACACCGCGCAGGCGAACACGGTCGCCACGCCGAGTCCGCCCGGCAGGTGGCGCACCAGCGTGTGCGCGGTCTCGTAGAGGTCGTCGACCACCTTGCCGCGCACCATGAAGTGCGCCATCAGCATGAAGAGCGGTATGGCGACGAGCAAATAGACGTTGAGATGCGAGAAGACGAACTCGCCCAGGGTGCCGACGCTGCCCTCGTGCAGGATCAGCACGCCCGCCGAGAACAGGAACATGACGGCGAACATCGGCACGCCCGTGTAGAGCAGCGCCGTCAGCACGACGAGCAGGACGATGAACGTCATTCGTGGCCGCGCAGGGGATGGCCAGGATCGCCGGGCTTCGCCGTATCGAGCCCGCGCGGCCAGAGACCGGCGAGCCAGCAGGCAAGCTGGACGGCGGCCACCAGCAGCAGCAGCACGCCGCCGAGCGGCACGGCGATCTGCACCGTCCACATCGGCAAGCCCGGCAGCACGTTCGACATGATGCCGATCATCCGGCTGAAGGCGACCATCTGCAGCCCTTCCCACAGGAAGAGCCAGGCGCAGACACCGACCGCGAGTGCGCTGAGGGCGCCGACCAGGCGAACGAGACCGAAGCGCGAGCGCTCGTCGACCACGTCGACGCCGATGTTCTCGCCGCGCCGCTGTGCCTCGGCGACACCGAGCATCACCGTGACGACCACGAGGTAGCCCGCGACCTCGTCACCCCAGGTCAGCGGCCGGCCGACGAAATAGCGCATGGCCACGGCGTAGCAGACCAGCGCCAGCGTCAGCAGGCAGGCGAGCGCCGCAATGCCGTTGGCGATGCGGCTGAGCCAGCCGACCGCGCTTTCAACTGTGCGAACCCAGCGCTCCACGGGACGACGTCAGCATTGGGTGCCTCTGCTCCCTCCCTCGCGCACTGCGCGGGGGAGGGTCGGGGTGGGGGCATGACGCTGCACACGCCAAAGCCCCTTCGGGCCGCCTCCTCGATCCTCCCCCGCGCAAGCGCTGGGGAGGCGGGTGAGGCTCGGCATCTGCGCAGCTTGGCCTACAGCTTCGACAGCAGGTCGATCAGCTTGCGGCCGTCGTCGCCGGTCGCCTTGACGAAGGCGTCGATCACCGGCTTTTGCATCGCGGCGGCCCAGGCCTTCTGCTCGTCGGCCGTCTGGTCGTGGATGGTCATGCCGCGCTCGCGCAGCTGCTTGCCGGCGACCGCGGCGGTCTCCTCGGTCAGCGTCACCATGTCGGCCTCGGCCTTGCGCGCCGACGCTTCGAGCGCCGCGCGGTGGGCCGGCGTCAGCTTGTTCCACCAGGCCGGGTTCACGAACATGTGGAAGTAGACCGAGAAGTAGGGCGCCACCGTGCCGAACTTCTGCACCTCGTAGAATTTGCGGCTGACCGCCGCGGAGACGTCGGTGATGCCGGCGTCGAGCACGCCCGATTCGAGCGCCTGGTAGACCTCGGGTGCCGCCATCGGCGTCGGCGCCGCGCCGACCGCGACGAGCCCCGCATCGGAGATCGTGCTGAGGCCACGGATCTTCATGCCCCGGAAGTCGGCGAGCTGCACGATCGGCTTCTTGCCCGAGGTGAAGATCGACTGCCGCGTGATGTAGAACCAGGCGAGATTCTTGACGCCCTTCTGCTCCAGCTTCTGCTCGAGGATCTTGGCGGCGTCGGAGCCGGGGAACTTCTTGATCCGCTCGAGATCCGTAAAGAGATAGGGAATCGTCATCACGTTCATCTCGGGGATCGTGTTGCCCCATTGGAAGTTGGTCGCGACCGCCGCTTCGAGCGATCCGCGCGCGACCGAGGGATGATGCTCGGCCGCCTTGGCGATCTGCTCGGCCGGGAAGATCTTGACCTCGATCTTGCCTTCCGTGCGCTTCTCGACCTCGACCTTGAATCCCTCGATCGCCTTGTGCAGGTGATGCGCCACCGGCACCTGGTGACTGATCCGCATGGTGGCGTCGGCGGCCCGCGCGGATTGCGCGGCCACGGCGAGCGCCAGGGTTGCGACGACGACAAGAGAACTACGGCGGACCATGGAGCACCTCCCTGCAAAATTGCGGCCATTCTGCGAGAAGCGCGCAAGCGTGGCAAGCCGGGCACCTGCGTGACGTTCGACCACTGTAGGGGTGCCGCATGCCGCGCCCCTACCGGCGCCGTGCGCGCTCGTATCTACTCCGCCGCCACCTTGCGCGGCACCGGCGCGCCGACACGCGATAGCGGCCCGAGCGACTTCTCGATCAGGGGCAAGACCTCGCCGGCGAAGCGCTCCATGGAGCGCAACGTCTCCTTCTGGGTCATGCCCGGTATCGCCATGAAGCAGCTCACATGGGTCGGCTTGAGCGCCGCGAACTCCGTGGTCAGCTTTTCGGCGCAGCTTTCCGGGCTGCCGATGATCATGCGCCTGACGATCTCCTCGATCGGCAGCTCGTCGGGCACGGCGATCTCCTTGAGAAAGGAACCCTCGAGCTCGCCATACTTGCCGCGCATCGACATGGCGACGCGCCGGATGTAGCGCGCGCCGTCGGCGGCGCGCAGCGCCTCCGACTTGTCGTCGGTGACGTAGATGTATTGCTGGAAGGCGAAGGGCGTCTCGTCGGCATTGCCGCCGATCCCGGCATAGCTCGCCGCCACCTTGTCGCGCGTCTGCTTGATCACGTCGAGCGTGTTCCAGCCCGTGGTGAAGAACGGGACGTAGCCCCGAGAGGCGATGAGCTTCTGCGTCACCGGATCGTTCATCAACCCGGCGACATAGATGTCCGGCCGCTTCTGGATCGGGCGCACGCGGCAATAGGTCTCGGGGATCTTGTAGTACTGCCCCTGGTGCAACAGCGGCTCGGCGCCGAGATAGCTTTCGACCACGTCGAGCATCTCCAGGAACATGGCCCGGCTGTTCTTGAGATCAACGCCGAACTTGGCGAACTCGTATTCCTGGTAGCCCGAGCCGAAGCCGAGCACGAGGCGGCCGTCGCTCACCGTGTCGGCGACGGCAATGTCCTCGAGCATGCGCACGGGCTCGTAGAGCGGCGCCACGATGACCGCAGGCCCGAGCTTGATGCGCCTGGTCTGCGGCGCCAGATAGGTGCACATCGTGATCGGCGATGGGCACAGGCAGTAGTTCGAGAAATGATGCTCGGCGAACCAGGCGATCTCGAAGCCGATCTGCTCGGCCAGCTTCACGTGCTCGACCATCTCGGCATAGACCTGGCGCGCCGGCTTGTTCTTGTCGCGCTGGGTCATCAGGTTGAACAGGCCGAAGTGCATGGATCAACTCCTCGTGCTCACAAGATTCAGAAACCGACGATGGTCTCGCCCCCGTTGGGGCTGATCATCTGGCCGGTGATGAAGTCGGACTCGCGGCTGGCCAGGAAGGCCACGGTATAGGACACCTCCTCGGGCTTGGCCCAGCGGCCGAGCGGCACCTTCTTCTCCTTCTCCCGGATCATGTCCCAGCCCTGGATCTTGATCGGCATCTCGGTCAGCACGCCGCCGGGCGAGACGGCGTTGACGTGGATGTTGAAGGGCGCCAGCTCCTTGGCCCAGGCCTTGGTCAGGCCGAGCAGCGCCGCCTTGGCCGCGCAATAGTGCGAGGCCTTGTTGATGCCCGCTCCGGTCATCGCCCAGATCGAGGCGATGTTGATGATCTTGCCCCATCGCCGCTCCTTCATGCCGGGCATGACCGCCTGGCCGCAGAAGAAAGAGCCTTTGACGTGGATATCGAACATGCGGTCGAAATCGGCCTCGCTGATCTCCTCGAGCGGCTTGTGCTGACCGATGCCGGCATTGTTGACGAGGATGTCGATGCGGCCGAGTGCGGCAATCGCGTCGTCCGCAGTCTTCTTCACCGCCGCGACGTCGCTGACGTCGGCATGACTCACGAAAACGCGCCGGCCCAGCTTCTTGACCGCGGCGACGGTCTCCGCCGCCTCGTCCTCGAGGACATCGTGCACGACGATGTCGGCGCCGCGCTCGGCAAGCACGATCGCGTGGCCGCGGCCCATGCCGCGCCCGGAGCCGGTGACCCAGGCGACCTTGCCGTCGAGCCGGGTGATGTCGTCTGCCATTTCACTGATCCCTTTCAGATTCCGACGATGACTTCGCCGCCATTCGGGCTCAGCACCTGACCGGTGATGAAATCGGCGGCGGGCGAAGCCAGGAACGCGACGGCATAGGAGATCTCGCGCGGATCGCAGTAGCGCTTGAGCGGCACGGCCGCCTCGCGCGCGGCGAGCTGCTCCTTGGTGTAGAACTTGAGCGGTCCGCCCGAGAGCACGCCGCCCGGTGCCACCGCGTTGACGTGGATGTTCCACGGCGCGAATTCCCTGGCCCAGGCCTTGGTCGCGCCGAGCAGCGCCGCCTTGGCGGCGCAGTAGTGCGGCGAGACGGCCGCGGCCGTCATGCCCCAGATCGACGAAATGTTGATGATCTTGCCCCAGCGCCGCTCCTTCATGCCGGGAAGGACGGCCTGGGCGCAGAAGAACGAGCCTTTGACGTGCACGTCGAACATCAGGTCGAAATCGCCCTCGCCGATGTCCCAGGTCTGCTGGCGCCGGCCGAAGCCCGCATTGTTGACCAGGATGTCGATGCGACCGAGCGTCGAGATCGCATTGCCGACCATGCGCCTGATCGCCGCGACGTCGGCGACGTCGCAGACCTCGACATGGGCGCGGCGGTTGAGTGCGCGCACGAGCGACGCCGTCTCCTCGGCGCCGGCCGCGTTGACGTCGTTGATGACGACATCGGCGCCGCGCTCGGCCATCAATATGGCGTGCTGCCGGCCCATGCCGTCGCCGGCACCGGTGATCAGTGCCACCTTGCCGGCGAGGCTGTTTGGCGGATTGTCCATGATGCTGCTCACTCCTTCGGTATCAGCAACGTATCGCGGGGATGCCAGGCCATGCGCACGGCCTCGCCGACGCGCCAGCCCGTGACGTTGCGCTGAGTCGCGGCGCGCACCGTGACCAGGCGATCGCCGACGCTGACGCGCGTGCGCACGCTGCCGGCGGCATGGACCACGTCGGCGACGACGCCGTCGATCACATTGGTCTCGCCCGTGCGCTCGGGATCGTTGCCAAGCCTGATCGCTTCGGGCCGGATGCAGGCGACCAGCCGCGCCACAGTGACCGGTGCGTGCGTCGCGACGAGCCTCAGCCCGTCGGATGTCTCGACGGCGATGCGGTCGGCAATGGCGCCGTCCACCCGACGCACCTCGAACAAATTGGCGTCGCCGAGGAAGCTGGCGACGAAGGCGTTGCGCGGCTGCTCGTAGAGCGCGCGCGGTTCGCCCGCCTGCTCGATGCGCCCATGATTGAGGATGGCGATGCGGTCCGACATGGTCGCGGCCTCCTCCTGGTCATGGGTGACGTAGAGGACGGTGGCGCCGATCGCGCGGTGGAACTGCTTGATCTCGTACTGCATCTCCTCGCGCAGATTCTTGTCGAGCGCACCCAGCGGCTCGTCCATCAGCAGCAGCGGCGGGTCGTAGACGGCGGCGCGCGCGAGCGCCACGCGCTGCTGTTGTCCGCCCGAGAGCTGGGAGGGCGCGCGGTCGCCCATGCCGGGCAGGCGCACGACCGAGAGAATGCGCTCGACGCGCCCGGCGATCTCGCCCGGCGGCAGCTTGCGCATGCGCAGCGGGAACGCGATGTTCTCGGCGACCGACATGTGCGGAAACAACGAATAGTTCTGAAATACCATGCCGATGTTGCGCCGGTAGGGCGGCACCGCGACGATGTCCGCGCCGTTGACCAGGATGCGGCCGGCGCTCGGCGGCACGAAGCCGGCGATGCAGCCGAGCAGCGTCGACTTGCCCGAGCCGCTGGGACCGATCAGCGAGAAGAACTCGCCCGACTGCACCGTCAGGTCGGTCGGCGCCAGCGCCTCGACCTCGCCATAGCGCTTGGCCAGCGCCTCGATCACGACTCCGGCGCCGCGCTGCTTGCTGTACTCAGCCATGACGCAGGACCGGTTGGGCGCGCCCGCGTGCCTGGAGCGCGGCCGCGGCGCCCAGCAGCAGCAGAGAGAAGGCGAAGATCAGGGTCGCGACCGCGGCGATCGTCGGCGTCAGGAACATGTTGAGCTGCTCCCAGATCAGGCGCGGCAGGGTGCGCGTGCCCGGTCCGGTCAGGAACAGCGACAGCATGAGCTCGTCGAAGGATGTCGCAAACGCAAGCACGCCGCCGACCAGCATGCCCGTGCGGATCATCGGGAAGGTCACGTGGCGGAACGTCGCCCACGGGCCGGCGCCGCAGGTCATGGCGGCGAGCTCCAGCGCCTCGCCATAGCTGCCGAGCGAGGCGCACACGGTGATGAACACCAGCGGCATGGCGACGACGGTGTGCGCGACCACCACGCTGAGGAAGCCGCGCAGCATGCCCAGGTCGAGCATCACCGGGTAAAGGCCGATCGCCATGATGACGTGCGGCAGCAGCATTGGCGCCACGACCACGGCCGAGGCCGCGGCCGCCCAGCCGAGCCGGCCGCGCTTGACCGCGAGGGCCGCCAGCGTGCCGAGCACGACCGAGAGCAGCGCCGTCGGCACGCCGATCAGGAAGCTGTTGACCGCGGCCTGGGGCCAGGCGAGATCGCCCGCCATCGCCTCGTACCACCGTGTCGACCAGCCGGGCGGCGGAAACGACAGGTAGTTCTGGTTGCTGAACGACAGCGGCACGACGATGAAGGTCGGCAGGATCAGGTAGCCGAGCACGAGTGCCGCAAAGCCGACCAGCATGATGCGCAGAATGCCGCCGCCTGCCATGGAATCAGCGCCCGATCGCCGTGCCGGCGGCACCGCCGGTCACGCGCAAATAGAAGAGATAGATGGCGAGCGTCACCACCAGCAGCGTGGAGGCCAGCGCCGAGGCGAGGCCCCAGTTGAGATAGACATTGGCCTGCTGCTCGATCAGCACGGCCGCCATCATGTGCTGCGGCCCGCCGAGCAGCGCCGGCGTGATGAAGAAGCCGAGCGAGGTCATGAAGACCAGCGCCACGCCGGCATTGATGCCGGGCAGCGACAGCGGCAGGAAGACGCGCAGGAAAGCGTTGAACGGGTTGGCGCCGAGGATCTCGGCGGCACGCAGCAGCGTCTGGTCGATGCCGCGCATGTTGGCGACCAGCGGCAGGATCATGAAGGGCAGCATGATGTGGACCATGCCGACATGGACGCCGATCGAGCCGGGCAGGAAGCGCACCGGCGTGTCGACGAGGCCGAGGCCCAACAGCAGATCGTTGAGCACGCCACGCCGCTGGAACACGACCATCCAGGCATAGGAGCGGATCACCACGCTGGTCCACAGGGGTATGACGATGAGGGCCGCCATGATCTGCAGCCAGGCGCCCCGCGCGCGCGCCATGACGTAGGCGACCGGATAGGCGACGACGAGACAGATCGCCGTGACCGCCGCCGCCGTCTCGATCGTGTTCCAGATCACGCGCAGATAGGGGCCGTCGCCGAAGATGCGCGCGTAATTGCCGAGACCGAGCGCCGGGTCGACGAAGCCGCGCACGACCACGCGGGCCAGCGGCCACAGAAAGAAGATGGCGAGAAAGACCAGCGGTGCCGCCAGCAGCCACGCATGGCCGCGCGAGATCGTCCAGGGCCTCGCAGCGTCAACGCTGCGCGCCATCAGAGATTTGCTACTCACGTCATTTGATGCTGCCCCTCACCCTACCCTCTCCCCTAGGGAGAGGGATTGCTAGCCCCTCTCCCTAGGGGAGAGGGGTTGGGGTGAGGGGAAGCGTGCAATGCGGGGGACGCTAATTCCCAACTCCCTACAGCACCCACTTGTTGAACCGTTCGCCGACCTTGTCGCCATTGGCGGCCCAGTAGTTGACGTCGAGGAACGAGCCCTTCTTGAAGTTCTGCTCCGAAGACGGGAGCGCCGGAGCGATCTTGGCGTCGATCATCGGCATGGCCGCGGTGTTGGTCGGGCCGTAGGGGATGATCGCGCTGAAATCGGCCTGGTTCTTGGCCGACATGGCCATGGCGATGAACTCCATCGCCTCCTTCTTGTTGGGCGCGCCCTTCGGGATCGCCCAGGCGTCGGAGACGAAGAGCGCCTGGTTGAAGTGATAGTCGACCGGTGCGCCGCCCAGCTTGGGATCGTGCACGCGGCCGTTCCAGGTCGCGGACACCTCGACCTCGCCGTCGATCAGGATCTGCGCCGACTGCGCGCCGGTGTTCCAGAACAAGGTCGACGACTTGATCTTGTCGAGGCTCTTGAAGGCGCGCTCGACGTCGAGCGGATAGAGCTTGTCCTTGTCGACGCCGTCGGCCATCAGCGCCACCTCCATGGTCTGGAACGGACGCTTCCACAGGCCGCGGCGGCCGGACGCCTTCCAGAATTCGGCCCAGTTCTGCGGCGCGCCCGACTTCACGTTCTTGGTGTTCCACGCGATGTGGTAGGCCGCGACGTCGGACATGATGAAGTGCGGATGCGCCGTGCCGGCCAGCATCTTCGACTTGTCGATCACGCCGTAGTCGAGTGGCTCGAGCAGGCCCTGGAGCGCCGCCTGCGCGGCGAACTCGGCGGCGACCTGGCACAGATCCCATTCGTAGTTCTTGGCTTCGACCATCGCCTTCAGCTTGGCGCTGGTGTTGGGACCGGTGACGATCTTGATGCCGGTCTTGGCCGTGTAGGGCGCAAAGTGGACCTTGGCGTAGGCCTCTTCGAGCTTGCCACCGCCGGTCGCAATCATCATCTGGCTGGGCGCGGCCTTGAGAATGGCCGGAAATCCGGTGACGGCGACGGCCGCACCGGCCGCCGCGCTCTTGAGCAGGCGACGGCGCGAGGTAAGCGTATGCGTGATCATGGCATGCCTCCCTGGGGTGGACTGGTTCAAACCATCAACGATCCGCCGTTCACCACGACGGTTTCACCAACGACATAGCGGTTGCGCGGCGAGGCGAGGAACAGGATCGCCTCGGCAATATCCTCGGGCTCGGCCGCGCGCTTGACCGGAATGGTGGGGATGCGCTCGGCGAGCCAGGTCTGGGCCTTGGCCGTCTCGGTCGCGATCGCTCCGGGGCTGACCGCATTGACCAGCACCTGGTGCGGAGCGAGCTCCTCAGCCAGCGTCTTGGTCAGGCTGACCACGCCGGCCTTGGCGGCGGCGTAGTGCGCCAGCTTCGGCTTCGGCCGGTAGGCATCGGTCGACGCGACGTTGACGATGCGGCCATAGCGCCGCTCGATCATGAAATCCATAAATGTGCGTGTCGCGAGGAAGACGCTCAGCAGGTTCACGCGAAACGTCCAATCCCAGTCGGCGACCGTGATCTCCTTGGTCGTGCCGTAGCGCCAGCCGCCGGCATTGTTGACCAGCACATCGAGGCGGTTCCCCTCTTTCTCGACGATGTGGCGCAGCGCCGCGAGCTCGCCCTCGTCCGCCACGTCGCAGCGATGGCCGCTCGCCTTCAATCCCTGCGCGCCCAGCTCGCGCGCCGCGCGCTCGACGCCGGCGCCGTCGAGATCCACCATGAAGACGCGCGCGCCGCGCCCGGCGATCAGTCCGGCGACCGCGCGCCCGAGGCCCTTGGCGGCGCCGGTCACGACGGCGCTCTGGCCCGCGAATTCCTTCACTGTTTCAGCGTCCTCGGCCACCTGCCCTCCCCCGATCGTCGCACCACCCGCCCCGGTCGCAGGCAAGCGTGATACATTCGTTCTATTGCGTCAATTCAAAGAACATTTGTTCCGCACTAGAGAACGGCCCGCGGACGATGGTTCAATCGTCCTCGACGTAGACGTTGAAGCTCTTGAGCTGGCGCTCGCTGTTGGCCAGATCGGCGAGCGATCCGGCGCCGGCCTGGGCGATCAGCAGGGCGACCAGCGTCTGCAGCACGGAAACCGCCGGCACGAGCGAGGGAAAGAAGGACGGGCTCGCGTTGCTGACGACGAGAGCGACGGTCGAGAACTGCGCCGCCGGCGACAGCGGGCTGTCGGTCACCGCGATGACCTTGGCCTTGCGCTCGCGCGCGAAGCGCACGGCCTTCATCGTGTCGCGCGCATAGGGCGCGTAGCTGAACACGAAGAGCGCATCCTCGCTCGACACGCGGCGCAGATCGTCGGCGAAGGTCCCGCCCTGGCCGGTCAACAGGATGGTCTTGTCCATGAACATGCGGCAGGCGTAGTGGAAATAGAAGGCGAGCGGATAGAGGCTGCGCAGCCCGCACACGAAGATGCGCCGGCTGTCCGACAGGATGCGGCGCGCCTCGACCAGCCGCTCGACGCCGATGGTGGCGATGCTGGTCTGCAGATTGGCGAGATCGCGCGCCAGCATCTCGCCGACCAGCGTCTCGGCCTCGCGGCCACGCCGGCGCAGCTTGCGCGCGCGGTCGGAAAAGGAGAACGGCCGGTCGCGCAGCCAGGAGCGGAACGGCTCGCGGAAATCGTTGTAGCCGTCGAAGGCGAGCTCATGAGCGAGCCGCACCAGGGTCGAGGGATGCACGCCCGCCTTCGACGCGACGTTACGCAGCGAGTTGAGCGCGACCTCCTCGGGCCGCGCCACGGCATAGCGCGCCGCCTTCTTGAGCTGCGGGCTGAAGTCGCCGAACTGCTCCTCGATGCGCCCGCGGACGCCCTCGAAATCCATATCTCACGCCCTTGAACCGGACTGCAGACCAAGCTTGAGCCCGCTTGCGTATGCGGCGCAAGGCGCTTGTCGGAGGCTCGATATTGCGATGCGCCCGCACGACCGCGCCAGCATTGATTCCCGGGGAGGCAGGGGCGTAGGCTCAACGGATCGACCATCTCGCGGGAAGCGCGCCATGGATGGAGCACCGGGGACGTCCTACCAGCACATCACCGTGCGCAAGCTGTGCGGCGCGCTCGGCGCCGAGATTGGCGGCGTCGATCTCGACAAGGAATTGGCCCCAGCCGTCGTCGACGAGATCAAGCGCGCCTTCAACGAGAACCTGGTCATCTGCTTCCGCGGCCAGGATCTCTCGCCCGCGAAGCAGATCGCCTTCACCCGGATTTTCGGGCCGTGCGAGCAGCATCCGCTCTACCGCAGCGCGCAGATCGACGGGCATCCGGAGATCCTCGTGCTCGAGCACAAGGCCGGGCAGTTCGTCAACGGCCGCAACGACATCTGGCACGCCGACGTCACCTTCGCCGAAGCGCCGCCGCTCGGCAGCATCCTGCACTGCCGCGCCATCGAGGAAGGTTTCGGCGACACCATGTTCGCCAATCTGTGCCTCGCCTACGACACCCTGTCTGCCGGCATGAAACAGATGATCGATCCGCTCCAGGCCGAGCACTCGGCGCGCATACTCCAGGAACGCAACAACGCGGCCGACTACAACGTGCCGGTCAAGGAGATCCCGCCGCCGGTCAACCATCCGGTCGTGCGCATCCACCCGGACACCGGCCGCAAGACGCTGTTCGTCAACTCGGCCTATACCGAGCGCTTGGCCGGCATGACGGCGGCCGAAAGCCGGCCGATCCTCGACTACCTCTATGCCTGGGGCACGCGCCAGGAGTTCGTCTACCGCCACCGCTGGCGGGTCGGCGACGTCGTCATGTTCGACAACCGCTGCTGCTGGCACTACGTCGTCATCGACTACGGACCGGACATGCACCGGCGCATGCACCGCACCACCGCGCGCGGCGATCGCCCGGTCTAGGCGATCGTGATCAGCCCGCTCGCCTCACTGCGCGGGGGCTGCGCCCGTAGCGGCGGGCGAATGCGCGCGAGAACGACGTCGCCGAGGCAAACCCGCTGGCGAGCGCGACTTCGAGGACGCTGCGCCGGGACTGCAACAGCAGCCGCCGCGCGGTGGCCAGCCGCAACTCCATGAAATACGCGTGTGGCGCCATGTCGAGGCGCCGCCGGAACAGCTTCTGAAGGCCGCGCGAGGACATTTTCATCCGCCGCGCCAGGTCGGCAATCCGAAGCGGCTCGTCGACGGTCGATTCCATCAAGCGGATGGCCGCCGCGAGCTTCGGCTCGGCCATGGCGAGCCGGCCGACCGACACGATGCGCTGCGGCTCGCTGGGCAGGCGTTCCTGGTCGTAGATGAACACGCTGGCGACATCGAGCGCCACGGCAATGCCATGCTGGGCGCGCACCATGTGCAGCATCAGGTCGAGCGCAGGCGTCGCGCCGCCGGTGGTGAAGCGGTCGCCATCGACGACGTAGCGGTCGACCACGACATCGACAGCGGGAAACCGCCGCGCGAATTCGTCGATGTCCTCCCAATGCGTCGTCGCGCGCCTGCCGTCGAGCAGTCCGGCACGCGCCATGATCCAGCCGCCGGACTCGATGCCGCCGATGGGCGTTCCCGCACGTGCCGCCTGCCGCAACCGCGCGAGCAGCGGCGCGCCGTTGCGCTCCGGCTCGAATGCCGCAACCAAGATCAGCACGTCGCGCACGTCACGCGCCTCGAACCGACCGGCGACCGGAATCGGCACACCGCTCGACGTGAGCGCAGGGCGTCCATCTTCCGACAGCAGGCGCCATTTGTAGAGCGTCTCGCCCGATACGCGGTTTGCAGCGCGCAGCGGTTCCATGGTCGCCGCCAGCGACAGCAGTGAGAATTCGCTGGCCAGGACAAGGTCGACCACCAGTGGCCGGTTGCCGGGTTGCGGGCCAAAGAGCATGAGCGGCCGAGTTCGTAAAATGGGAAGAAAAGTTCCGATAACGTATAATAGCATCGCGGCTGCGCCCCTAGCATCGGGCAATGGAGTGGGGGGCCGATGACGTCTGACGTCTGCTTTCCAGGCACCAACACCAAAGCCGGCGGGACCGCCGGCAAGGCCGTCGTGCGCTTGCCGCGGCGACGCCGGACGGTTTGAGTACCGACCGTGTCGCCGCTCGCGTCGATGATCGTGAAGCGGATCGGCCTCGGCTTCGTCACGCTCGCCGTGGTCTCGGCAGTCGTTTTCTTCGCGGTCTACCTCCTGCCCGGCGACCTCGCCGAGGAGATCCTGGGCCAGGCCGCCACGCCCGAGACCGTCGCCAACATCCGCCGCGAGCTCGGGCTCGATCGCCCGCCGATCGAACGCTATGTCGATTGGATCACCGGCCTGCTGTCGGGCGATTTCGGCCGATCGCTGGCGAACGGCCGGCCGATCGCCGAGCTCGCGGGCATGCGCCTCGTCAACACGCTCTACCTCGCCGGCTTCGCCGCGGCGGTTTCGATTCCCTTGTCGCTGACGCTCGGCATCGTGGCCGCACTCTATCGCGAGAAGCTCATCGACCGCTCGATCAACGTCGCGGCGCTGACCGCCATCTCGCTGCCGGAGTTCTTCATCGCCTACATCCTGATCTTCGCGCTGACGGTCAAGGCCGGCTGGCTGCCGAGCCTGGCAACGGTCAGCGCCGACACGCCGCTCGGCGAGCGCATGTTCCGCTCGATCCTGCCGGTCCTGACGCTGACGCTCGCGGTCGCGGCTCACGTCATGCGGCTCACGCGCGCGGCGATCGTGAACCTGCTGGCCAGCCCCTATATCGAGATGGCGCGCCTCAAAGGGCTCAAGCCGTGGCGCGTCATCCTGCGCCATGCGCTGCCCAATGCGCTGGCGCCGATCATCAACGTGGTGGTGCTGAACCTCGCCTATCTGATCGTCGGCGTCGTGGTGGTCGAGGTCGTGTTCGCCTATCCGGGTCTCGGGCAGCTCATGGTCGATTCGGTCGGCAAGCGCGACGTGCCGGTCGTACAGGCGACCTGCCTGTTCTTTGCCTCGACCTACATCATGCTCAACCTCGTGGCGGACGTGGCGACCATCGCCGCGGATCCGCGTCTGCTGCATCGGCGGTAGGCGCCATGGCCGATCTCGCCACCGCCCTCCGCAGCGCGCCGCCGTCGGCCTGGTTCGGCATCTCCGTCTCCGCGCTCTACGTCTTCGTCGCGCTGGGCGCGCCGGTTGTCGCGCCCTTCGGCGAGACGCAGGTGGTCGGCCCGGCCTTCGCGCCCTGGGGCGGGGCGAGCCCGCTCGGCACCGACAATCTCGGGCGCGACATGGCGACGCGCCTCATCTACGGCGCGCGCAACACGGTCGGCATCGCGGTCGTGACCACCGTGCTCGCCTTCTTGATCGGCGGCGGAATCGGGCTCATCTCCGGCACGGTGCGCGGTTGGGTCGATCAGGTATTGGGCCGCATCGTCGACGTCATGATGGCGATCCCCTCGCTCATCTTCTCCCTGCTGCTGCTCGCGATCTTCGGCACCTCGGTCGTCAGCATGATCACGATCATCGCGCTGATCGAGGCGACGCGCATCTTCCGGCTCGCGCGCGCGCTGGCGCTCGGCATCGCCGTGCTCGACTATGTCGAGGCTGCCAAGCTCCGCGGCGAGGGACTCATTTGGCTGATCACGCGCGAGATCCTGCCCAACGCGACCGCGCCGTTGATCGCCGAGTTCGGCCTGCGCTTCTGCTTCGTGTTCCTGTTCATCTCCGCCTTGAGCTTCCTCGGCCTCGGCATCCAGCCGCCGACGGCCGATTGGGGCTCCATGGTGCGCGACAACGCGGCACTCATCTCCTATGGCGACATCACGCCTTTGCTGCCGGCCGGCGCCATCGCGCTGCTGACCGTCGCGGTCAATTTCGTCGTCGATTGGCTGCTGCACCGCTCGAGCGGCCTGAAGGACTAGCGATGACGGTCCCAGACACGCTCCTGACCATGCGCGGCCTGGCGATCGAAGGCCGCTCGGAGCGCGGCACGACGCAGATCGTGACCGGCATCGATCTCAACCTGAAGCGCGGCGAGGTCCTCGGTCTGATCGGCGAATCCGGCGCCGGCAAGTCGACGCTGGGGCTGGCCGCCATGGGCTACACGCGCGACGGCTGCCGCATCACCGCGGGCTCGATCGTGTTCGACGGCATCGAGCTGACCACGGCCGGCGACGAGGCGCGTCGCCGCCTGCGCGGCTCGCGCATCGCCTATGTCGCGCAATCGGCCGCCGCCGCGTTCAACCCGGCGATGCGCCTGATCGACCAGTCCGTCGAGATCGCCGTGCAGCACGGCGTGATGAACAATGCCGAGGCGGCGGCCGCGGCAATCGCGCTCTACCGGCGGATGCAGCTGCCTTCACCCGAGGAGATCGGCTTCCGCTACCCGCATCAGGTCTCGGGCGGCCAGCTCCAGCGCGCCATGACCGCCATGGCCATGGTGGCGCGGCCCGACCTGATCGTCTTCGACGAGCCGACGACCGCGCTCGACGTGACGACCCAGATCGAGGTGCTGGCCGCCATCCGCGACGCGGTCGAGGCGATCGGCACCTCGGCCATCTACATCAGCCACGATCTGGCGCTGGTCGCCCAGATGGCCGACCGCATCATGGTGCTGCGCCACGGCCGCCTCGTCGAGGAAGCCGACACGCGCACCATGATGGCCAGCCCGCGCCAGGCCTACACCAAGTCGCTCTGGGCCGTGCGAACCTTCCGCGGCTCGCGCAAGCCGGAGATGGCGGCCGGCACGACGCCGCTGCTGCGTGTCGAGCGGCTCACCGCCGCCTATGACGAAACACCCGTTCTGCAGGACGTTTCGCTCGACCTGCACAGGGGCCGCACGGTGGCCGTGGTCGGCGAGTCCGGATCGGGCAAATCGACCCTCGCGCGCGTTATCACCGGCCTGTTGCCGCCGCGCCAGGGCAGCGTCGCCTTCGAAGGCAAGACGCTCGCCGGCTCCTACCGCGGCCGCAGCCCGGAGGAGCTGCGCCGCGTCCAGATGATCGTGCAGATGCCGGACACCGCGCTCAACCCGCGACAGCGCGTGCGGGACGCGATCGGACGACCGCTCAAATTCTATCTCGGTCTCACCGGAGAGGCGCGCGAGCGGCGCATGCGCGAGCTGCTGACCGAGATCGAGCTCGATCCCGACCAGTACGTCGACCGCTACCCGGCCGAGCTCTCGGGCGGGCAGAAGCAGCGCGTGTGCATCGCGCGCGCATTGGCGGCCGAGCCGGCACTGCTCATCTGCGACGAGATCACCTCGGCGCTCGACCAGCTCGTCGCCGAGGAGATGCTCAAGCTGCTCGACCGGCTGCAGCGCGAGCGCGGGCTCACCTACCTCTTCATCACGCACGATCTCGCGACCGTGCGCGCGATCGCCGACGAGGTCGTCGTGATGAAGGACGGCCGCATCGTCGAGGCAGGACCGCGCGACCGGATGTTCGCGCCGCCGCACCATCCCTACACCGATCTGCTGCTGTCGAGCGTGCCGGAAATGGATCCGGACTGGCTCGATCGCTTGCTGGACCAGCGCAAGGCGCAAGCGCCGTCATGACCGATCTGGTCCTGATCATGGCCGACCAGCTCCGGGCCGACGCGCTCGGCTCGGCCGGCAACCCGGCCGCACGCACGCCCCATCTCGATGCGCTCGCGGCGCGCGGCATGCGCTTCCGCGATCACCTCACGCCCAACCAGATCTGCTCGCCGAGCCGGGGCACGCTGTTCTCCGGCCGCTATGCCCGCCGCCACGGCCTCGTTCACAACGGCATCGCGCTGCCCGCGGATATCGAGCTCCTGCCGCACGCGCTGGCACGCGCCGGTTGGCGCACCCATGGCGTCGGCAAGTTCCACTTCCAGCCGATCCTCGCCGCCGGCGAGCTGGCGATGCCGGATTCCAACGCATTCTGGCGGCGCGCCGAGAGTGCGAACTGGCGCGGCCCGTTCTACGGTTTCGACACGGTCGACATCCTGATCGGCGAGAGCGTGGCTGCGACCGACGGCGGACATTACGCGCGCTGGCTCGCCGGCACCGCGCCCCAGGCAATCAGGCTTTATGGCCGCGATCATGCTCTCGCGCCGCCGCCCGACGATCTCGACGAAGTATGGAAATGCGCGGTGCCGGAGCATCTCCACTACAACACATGGATCGCCGACCGCGCCTGCGATGCGATCCGGCAAACCTCGCGGCACGACCGCCTCTTCCTCTACGTGTCCTTTCCCGATCCGCATCACCCGTTCACGCCGCCGGCACCCTGGTGCGATCTGGTTTCGCCCGTCGACGTGACATTGCCGGACTTCCAAGCGCGCGAGCTCGACCGCATGCCCGACTACATCGCGCGCGATGCCGGCGCCGAGGCGCGGCCGCGCACCGATGGCAAGAGCTACGTCGAATTTCTCACATCGCCTGGTGCGCCGCGGGAGCAGGGCTTCATGCGCTCGACCGAAGGCATCAGCGCAGCGACGCTGCGCCTCGCCATTGCCCACACCCATGGCGCCATCGCGATGATCGATCATGCCGTGGGGCGCATCCTCGCCGCGCTCGGCGACGCCGACCGGCTCGACGATACGATCATCGTCTTCACCAGCGATCATGGAGAATTGCTCGGCGATCATGGCCTGCTGCGCAAGGGACCGCCGCCCTATCGGCAATTGCTGCAGGTCCCGCTTCTGATGGCCGGCCCTGGCGTGGCGCACGGCGTCGCAGAGGGCCCGACCAGCCATGTCGACCTCAAGGCAACTTTGCTCGATCTGCTTGATGTCGACGGCGACTTTGGAGACGGCCACTCGTTTGCGTCCGCGGTGCGCAACCTCGACGACGAACCGCGCGCGGAAATTCTCGCCGAGTATCATCCGCGCATCGTCGCCGATCAGTACAACCAGACGCTGATCACCCGGGATTGGCGGCTGACCGTCTATCCGCGTCGATCCGACTGGGGCGAGCTGTTCGATCGCCAGCGCGATGCGGGCGAGCATCGCAATCTGTTCCACGAGCGACACCTGAGGTCGATCCGCGAAGGGCTTTGCGAGCGCCTCGGCCTAATCTGGCCACCAGCGCCCGACGCGGGTGGTCCCAAGCTGGCTGTGTATTAAATGGCGCGTGCAATCGCCAGCCGTGTACGCGCGTCATCCGCGGGGCTAGCATGATGCAAACGGGAGGAGGGATCTCATGACAAGGATTCTCGACAATGTGAACCGGCGCGACGTGCTGATGGGCGGGGCCGCGACGGCGCTCGCGCTCGGCGTCGCACCGCGGAGCTTCGCGCAAGCCGCACCCAAGAAGGGCGGCCGCTACCGCATCGGCCTGTCCCACGCGAACGCAGCGGACAATCACGATCCCGCGACCTGGGGCACCTCGGCCGTCATCAACATGGGTCTCTATGGCGCCACCTATAACTGCCTCATGGAGACCGGGCCGGACAACAAGCTGCGCGGCGAGCTTGCCGAGAGCGCGCAGTCCGAGGACGGCAAGACCTGGGTCTTCAAGCTGCGTCGGGGCGTCACCTTCCATAACGGCAAGACGGTCGACGCCGACGACGTCGTCGCCTCGATCAATCACCACCGCGGCCCGCAGTCGAAATCCGCCGCCAAGGCGATCGTCGACGCAGTGACCGACATCAAGGCCGACGGCAAGGAGACGGTGATCGTCACCCTTGCGGCGGCAAGCGCCGATTTCCCCGCTTTGATGACGGATTGGCACCTGGTCATCGGCCCGGCCAAGGAGGGCAAGGTCGACTGGGAGCCGGCGGTCGGCACCGGCGCCTACTCGCTCGTCTCCCACGAGCGTGGCGTGCGCATGGTGCTGAAGCGCAACCCGAACTACTGGAAGGCCGGCTGCGGCAACTTCGAAGATGTCGAGCTGATCCATATCGGCGACATCGCCGCGCGCATGAACGCGATCTCCACCGGCCAAGTCGACACGATCAACCGGCCGGACATCAAGACGCTCTCGCTGCTCCAGCGCAACACCTCGGTCTCGATCGACGAGGCGACCGGCACGCAGCACTACACCATGCCGATGTTCACCGACGTGGCGCCCTTCACCGACAACAATGTGCGCCTCGCCATGAAGCACGCGATCGACCGCAAGGTGCTGGTGCAGACGATCCTGCACGGCCGCGGCCGCGAGGGCAACGACAGCCCGATCACGCCAACCAACACCTATTTCGCCGACGACGTGAAGCCACGCGCCTACGATCCCGACAAGGCGAAGTTCCATCTGAAGCAGGCCGGGCTCGCGACGCTGAAAGTCGACCTGTCGGCAGCCGATGCGGCCTTCACAGGTGCGATCGACACGGCCGTGCTGTTCAAGGAGCATGCGGCCAAGGCCGGCATCGACGTCAACGTGATCCGCGAGCCCAACGAAGGTTACTGGTCGAATGTGTGGACCAAAAAGCCCTTCGTCATGTGCTTCTGGGCCGGCCGCCCGACCGAAGACTGGATGTTCAGCCAAGTCTACGCCAAGGGTGCCCGCTGGAACGACACGCATTGGGACCACGAGAAGTTCAACAAGCTGCTGCTCGAGGCGCGCGGCGAGCTCGACCAGGCCAAGCGCCGGGCCATGTATCGCGAGATGCAGCAGATCGTCAGCGACGAAGGCGGCGTCATCATCCCGATGTTCGCCAACTTCGTCAGCGCGCGCTCGGTCAAAGTCGCGCGCGGCCAGTCGATCGCCGCGAACTTCGACCTCGACGGCTGGAAGTGCATCGAGCGCTGGTGGTTCGCGTGATCTTCGTGCGTCGCTAGGATCTCCCTCCCTCGCGCCTCGGCGTGGGGGAGGGTCGGGGTGGGGGTCTGCGGTCAGGATTTCCGCTTGGGGCCCCCACCCTAACCCTCCCCCACCTTCGGTGAGGGCGGGAACAAGGGGGGCGGCTTCGAAGCCGCCCTTTGTCGTTTTCGGCAGTATGGCGCCGGAGCGCAATTCCCGCTAAGCAAGGCGCGACACCCCCGCCGGAGTTCAGCCATGTCGCGCGCTGCTCTTGCCTTGGCCTTGCTTGCCCTCGCGTTTCCCGCAGCCGGTGCCGACACCATCATCGGACCGAAGCCGCAACCCTTCGACGACGTCATGCGCATGGACGTGCCCGAGGTGCGCGTGACCACCTGGGTCGACCGCCTGGAGGCGCCCTGGTCGCTCGTCTTCCTGCCGGGCAACAACGCCGGCAACGCCGTGGTCAGCGAGCGGGTCGGGCGCATCAGGCTGATCGAGAACGGCAAGCTGGTCGCAGAGCCCGTCGCGCGCATCGATGCGGCGCAAGGCGGCGAAGGCGGGCTGATGGGCCTCGCCATCCATCCGCGCTTTCCGTCCGAGCCATACCTTTATGCCATGCACACGCACCGTGACGACAAGGGCACGATCAACCGCGTGGTGCGCCTCAGCTTCGACGGCAGGACGGCCAGGCACGACCGCATCGTCGTCGACCACTTGCCCGGCGCGAACTTCCACAATGGCGGGCGCATCGCCTTCGGGCCCGACGGGCATCTCTATGTCGGCACCGGCGAGATCTTCCGCAACGAGCTGGCGCAGAACCTGGGCAGCCATGGCGGCAAGATCCTGCGCGTCGCGGCCGACGGCGCGATCCCCCAGGACAATCCCTTTCCCGGTTCGCCGGTCTGGAGCCTGGGCCACCGCAACGTCCAGGGCCTGACCTGGCATCCCGAGACGCGCGACATGTTCTCGAGCGAACACGGCCCGTCCGGCGAGCTCAGCCTGCGCGCCTGGGACGAGGTCAACGTGATCCGCCGCGGCGCCAACTATGGCTGGCCCTTACAGGTCGGCGCACCCGGCCGCAGCGGCTTCGTCGACCCGATCGCGGCCTTTCCCGACGTCGCGACGCCACCCGGCGGCCTCGTCTTCTGGCGCGGCGACCTCTATGTCGCCACCTTGCGCAGCGAAACGCTGCTGCGCATCAAGGTCGAGCACCAGGGCAACAACTGGCGCGCGCGCAGCATCGAGCGCTGGTTCGCCGAGGCGGGCCAGCGCGGCCGTTACGGCCGGTTGCGCGATGCCGTGACCGGACCCGATGGCGCGCTCTACGTGCTGACCAGCAATCGTGACGGCCGCGGACGGGTGCGCGAGGGCGACGACCGCATCCTGCGCATCACCGCCGCCAACTGATCGATCGACGAAGGATTCCACCTGCCTTGACCGAGTCCAAGAATCCGTGGACCGCGCTCCGCGCGACGACCAAGTACGACAACAACTGGATCCGCGTGACCGAGCACGACGTGATCAACCCCATGGGCAAGCCCGGCATCTACGGCACGGTCCATTTCAAGCATCTTGCGATCGGCGTGGTGCCGATCGACGCTGACGGCTCGACCTTCCTGGTCGGGCAGTTCCGCTTTCCCTTCGGCAAATACAGCTGGGAGATTCCCGAGGGCGGCGGCGCGCTTGACGTGGCGCCGCTCGAATCGGCCAAGCGGGAGCTCATCGAGGAGACCGGGCTGGTTGCGGAACACTGGCGCCAATTTCTCCGCATGGACCTGTCGAACAGCGTGTCGGACGAAGTGGCGATCTCGTTCCTCGCCTGGAACCTCGCACACGGCCAGGCGCAGCCCGAAGAGACCGAGCAGCTGCAAATCCGCAAGCTGCCCTTTGCCCGCGCGCTCGACATGGCATGGGCGGGCGAGATCACCGATTCGCTGAGCGTCGCCAGCCTGCTCAAGGTCGAGCTCATGGCGCGCCGCGGCGAGTTGCCCGCCGAGGTCGCGCGCCTGATCATCGCATCATGAGCGCACCGGGCACCGCCATTGCGGCGGGCCGGCCCGCCGAGCAGCCCGTCATCGGTGCGCTGATGGTCTCGGGCTCGATGCTGTTCATCGCCGCGATGGACGGTTTCGCCAAATACCTGACGCAGCGCTATCCGATCATCGAGATCGCCTGGGCACGTCATTTCTTTCACTTCGTCATGCTCGCGCCGATCGTGCTATGGCGTTACGGGGTCGCCGCCACGATCCGCCCGCCGCAGCGCGGCCTGCAGATCCGGCGCAGCCTGTTCCTGCTCGTCTCGACCATCTTCTTCTTTGCCGGCCTCAGCAACACGCCGATCGCCGAGACGCTCGCGCTTGCCATGGTGGCGCCGCTGGTGGTGACGATCCTGGCGCCCTTCCTGCTCGGCGAGCATGTCGGCTTCCGGCGCCTCAGCGCGGTGACGATCGGCTTTCTCGGCGCGCTGTTCATCATCAAGCCCGGCACCGACGTATTCCAGTGGACGGCCTTGTTCGGGCTCGGCTCCGGGTTCGTCTACGCCTTCTACATCATCGCCACGCGGCGGCTCGCCGGCACCAGCCCGCCGCTGATCACGCTCACTTTCACCGCGCTGGTCGGCGCGGCCTCTACCTCGGCGGCTCTCCCTGCCGTGTGGGTGACACCCACCCTGTTCGACCTTGCCGTCATGGTCGGGATGGCCGCCATGGCGATGAGCGGCCATTTGCTGGTCATCCTCGCCTATGAGCGTGCCGAGGCCTCGAAGATCTCGGCCTTCGCCTATAGCGAGCTGATCTGGGCGACCGCCATCGGCTATGCCGCGTTCGGCGATTTCCCCGATGTCTGGGCCTGGCTCGGCATGGCCATCATCTGCGGCAGCGGCGTCTACATTTCCATGCGCGAGCGGCGGGTGGCGGCAGCGCGCAGCCCGGGCTAGTCTTGTCGTCATGACGATGCGCCCGCCCGCCGACCTGGGCATGCCGGTCGACCAGATCGACACGCCCGCCCTCCTCATCGACCTCGACGCTTTCGAACGCAACCTCAAGCGGATGGCGGATGCCGCCGCTGCCGCCGGTGTTCGACTTCGCCCGCACGCCAAGACCCACAAATCGCCGACCATCGCGCTGAAGCAGGTGGCGCTCGGCGCGGTCGGCGTGTGCTGCCAGAAGGTGAGCGAGGCGGAGATCCTGGTCGCCGGCGGCATCGCCGACGTCCTGGTCAGCAACCAGATCGTCGGCATGCCCAAGCTGCGCCGGCTGGCCGCCCTCGCGCGCCAGGCCCGCATCAGCACCTGCGTCGACGACGTCGTGCATGTCGACGGGCTGGAGCTGGCGGCCTCGGAGGCCGGCGCGCAGATCGAGGTTCTGGTCGAGGTCAACATGGGCGGCAATCGATGCGGCGTCGAGCCCGGCGAGCCGGCCTTGGCACTCGCTCAGCGCATCGCCAAGTCGAAGCATCTGCGCTTCGCGGGCCTGCAGGCCTATCACGGCTCGGCTCAGCACAAGCGCACGGCGGCCGAACGGAACGCCGAGATCGCCCAGGCGGCCGACCGCGCGCGCCGGACTCGGGACTTGCTGGTGCAGCACGGCCTGCCGTGCCCTGCCATTACCGGCGCCGGCACCGGCACCTTCATGCTCGAAGCGGCGAGCGGCATCTGGACCGAGCTGCAATGCGGCTCCTACGTGTTCATGGATGTCGACTACGCGCGCAACCTCGACGACGATGGCAAGCCCTACCAGCGCTTCGAGCACGCGCTCTTCGTGCTGTCGACCGTGATGAGCCGGCCGGCCGACGACCGCGCCGTGTGCGACGCGGGCCACAAGGCGTCGTCCGTCGATTCCGGATTTCCCGTCGTGGCCGGTCATGACGAGGCCGAGTATGTCCGCGCTGCCGACGAGCATGGCCTGATCAGGCTCAAGCGGCCGACCAACCGGCTGCGTATCGGCGATCGCATCAGGTTGATTCCCGGCCATTGCGATCCCACGGTCAATCTGCACGACTGGTATGTCGGCGTGCGCGCTGACCGGGTCGAAGCGCTCTGGCCGGTCGCGGCACGCGGCGCGCTGCTCTAGGTCCAAGCTGATCGCCGCCGACGGCGCGCCGTGATCCGCGCGTGACGCGCCTCCTTCTGATCAATCCCAATACCGATGCCGCCACGACGGCGCGCATGGCGGAGATCGCCCGCGGCGCCATTGCCGGCGTGACGATCGAGACCGCAACCGCCCGCTCGGGCGCGAGGCTGATCACCAACCCGGCCCAGCTCGCGGCGGCCGCGCTGGCGGTCGATGCGCTGCTCGACGACGCGGCGCTCGATGGCATCGACGGCGTGATCATCGCCGCCTTCGGCGATCCCGGCCTGGCGGAGCTGCGCCGGCGCCTGTCGATACCCGTCACGGGCATTGCCGAGGCGGCCATGGCGAAAGCGGCCGAAGGTGACCGTCGCTTCTCGGTGGCAACCACGACCCCGGAGCTGGCCGACGGCATCCGCGCTGCAGCCGACGCCTATGGCCATCGCAAGCTGCTGATCTCCATCCGCGCCACGATCGAAGATCCTGCCGCGTTGATGGCCGATGAACGCAGGCTGGTCGAGGCGCTGGCTGCGGCGTGCGACAGCGCCCTTCGGGTCGACGGCGCGCAGGCCGTCGTGATCGGCGGCGGGCCGCTGGCACAGGCCGCGCGCGTGCTGCGTGACCGCTTTGCAGAACCGATCATCGAGCCGCTGCCGGCCGCGGTGGGTCTCGCACTGCTGCGGGCTCAGTCGCGCCCGCTCGGACGGTAGTAGGGCTCGTCGCCCAACCCGTCCAACCATCCGTCGTAGAATGACCGCACATAGGGGAACACCTGCCGCGCCAGCTCGCGTCGCGCGCTCTCGGCCGCGGTCAACGGCCGCGCGAAGCGCGCGGCGATCTCGGCCAGCACGGCATCGCGATCGATGCGCGTGAATCGTCCATCCCGGTAGACGATCTCGCCATCGATCATCACCGACTTGACCGACGTGGATTTGGCGCGCTGGACCAGCACGTCGACCGGCGGAATGGCGTCGTTCTGGTATGGGTAGGTCACCGATCTCCAATCGAACATGACGAGATCGGCGGAAGCTCCCGGCGACAGATGTCCGATGCGGCCGCCGAACGGCGTGGTGAGCGCGCCGTGCTCGGTCGCCATGCGCAGCACGGAGGACGGCGACGGCTGCGGCGCGTCGATGCCGGGCTCGCGATGGGCACGCAGCACGAGCCGCATCTCCTGGAGCATGTCGCGATCGTCATTGATGCCTGCCTCGTCCAGCCCCAGCGCCACGGGAATGCCCTGCGCCAGGAACCGGTTGATGGGCGCCATGCCGCTCTTGAGCCGGAAGTTGGACGAGCAGTTGTGGCAGATGCGCGTGCCGGTCGCCGCGCACAGCGCGATGTCGTCCTCGGTCATCCACACGCCATGGCCGATCGTCATGCGTGGACCGGTCAGGCCCATGTGGTGCAGATAGGCGAGCGCGGTGCCCTCGGTGCGGCGTTTGGCGTAGGCCTTCTGGTAGGGCGTCTCGACCAGATGCATGTGCATCGGCACTGCAGCGCGCGCCGAGATCTCGCCCGCCGCCTCGAGCGCGCGGTCGCTGAGCCAGTGCAGGTTGGCGGGCGCCACCTGGCAGCGGATCAGCGGATCGTCGCGGTGCGCCGACAACAATGTCTCGACGATACGCACCTGCTCGTCGAGCGGCAGCGTGAAGCGCCGGAAGTATTCCTCCATGGCCGGCCGCATTTCCGCCGGCAGCCGAGCGGCGAAAGCGTCATCCGCCTCGTAGACCAGCCGATTCATCGCGCAGCGCCATCGAGTAGGAGGCGCGCATGCCGATGTCGCGGTAGGCGCGTATCACCTCGCCGGCGGCGCGCAGCACGTCCTCTGACGTGCCCGGCGCCCGGCTGTGCAGATGCTGCACCGTGGTCACGCCGCACGAGATCATTTCGAAGGCGGAGTAGAGCGTGTCGAGATAGAGATCGACGTCGCGCAGCCCGAGCCGCGCGGCGAACCACAGCTCGAGCGGCAGGTCAGGCGCGCCGAGCTGCAAGGGTGTCGTGCCGACATGATGATGGGCGTTGATCAGGCCGGGCGTGATGAACATGTCCGGATCGCCCAGCACCGCGGCATCCGGATGATCGCGCCGCATGTCGGGGAGCGGCCCGATGGCGACGACCCTGCCGGCATCGATCAGGATACCGGCGTCGCGATGCAGAACCGGCTGGTCGTCGGCGGCAAATCGTTCGAGCACCAGGGCGCCGTGGACGATCGTGCGGGATGGCGGCATGGACCGATCACTCCTGAGTTGCGCGCGAACCGATCCGAGCGCGCCTCGTTTCCTCGCCCATGCTTGCGCCGCCCGGATCGTTCTGGCAACCTCCGAGCGCGTCTCATTCTTGGCCGCGCCGATGACAACGACCACATTGGGCGGCCCACCGCCGAATCTCTTGATTCCTGGACATCGCCGCCTGATCCGTCGCCTGCTCCATGGCGGCGGTCTGTGGCCGGCTGTCCCGGCGATCGTGTTTCTCGTGATCTTTCTCGTCCTGCCGATGGCGACGCTGCTCGCCTTCGGTTTCGTCACCATCGAGCGCGGCCGCATCGTCGGCGACACCCTGACCCTCGAGCACCTGATCAAGGCGCTCAACGACGATCTGGTCTGGCGCTTGATGTGGCGCAGCCTGTGGGTCGCCGTCGTGTCGTCGCTGCTGACGCTCGCGCTCGGCTATCCCGTCGCCTACCTGTTCTCGCAGGTGCGCGGCCTGGCGCGCGTGCTGATCCTGGTTGCGGTCGTCTCGCCGCTGCTCACCAGCGCGCTGGTGCGCGCCTATGCGTGGCTTGTCATCCTCGGCGGACGGCGCGGCATCGTCAACCAGACACTGCTGTCGCTGGGCGTGATCGACGAGCCCTTGCGCATTCTGAACACCGATTGGGCCGTGCTGATCGGCATGACGCAGATACACCTGCCGTTCATGATCCTGCCGCTGCTCGCCGTGCTCGCCGAGCGCGACCGGCGCCTCGAGGAAGCGTCTGAGAACCTCGGCGCCAGCCGCACGGAAACCTTCTTCCGCGTCACCGTGCCGATGTCGATCCCCGCGATCTTCGCCGGGCTGGCGCTGGTCTTCGCCATCTCCTACACGAACTTCATCGTGCCGCAGCTACTCGGCGGCGGCGCCTATGCGACGCTTGCCGTGCAGGTCTATGAACAGACCGTGGTCGTGCTCGACTGGACGCGCGGCGCGGTGCTCGCCGCGATCCTGCTCGCAACGTGCTTCGCATTCGTGCTGGCGATCGTCGCGGCGGGAAGGCAGCTCGCGCGCTGGGCCGAGGTGACGCGATGAGCCGCCGAAAAGTGTCCGCGATCGACCTTGCCGGCGGCACGGCACTCGCCCTGGTCGCGGGTTTTGCACTGCTTCTCCTGGTGGCGCCCAGCCTGATCGTCATCGCCGTGTCCTTCGAGCCGCGCGGTTACATCGCCTTTCCGCCGTCCGGCTTCTCGACGCGCTGGTACGGCCAGGTGCTGGCCAACCGCCAGCTTCTCGACTCGATCGGTGTGAGCGTGACCACCGCCCTCTGGGTCACGGCGATCACGCTGCTGCTGGGCATTCCCGCCGCCTTCGCCTCGGTGCGCGGCACCTTTGCCGGCAAGTCGGCGGTCAATGCCTTCCTGCTGTCGCCGCAGATGATGCCGGGCATGGTGATCGGCATCGCCAGCCTGTTCTTCGGCGCCTATTTCGCGTTCCGCGCCTCTGACCAGATGCTGGTGCTGGCGCTGTCGGTCTTCTGCCTGCCCTTTGTCATCCGCATCGTCATGGCGAGACTCGCGGGCCTCGATCAGCGGCTCGACGAGGCGAGCGCCAATCTCGGCGCCGGTGCGCTCGAAACCTTTGCGCGCGTGACCGTGCCGCAGCTCGGACCGGCGATCATCGCGGCTGCCGCCTTCACTTTCATCGAAGCGTTCGACAATGTGACCGTCGCGCTCTTCACATCCGACGTACGCGGCCGGCCGCTCGCGGTCGAGCTCTACTATCTCGTGCAATACGACAATACGCCGGCGATCGCCGCCATCTCCGCCTTCGAGATTGCGCTCTCCTTTCTTGTCATGATCGTGATCGCCCGCACGGTCGGGCTCGATCGCATCGGACGTCTGAGCTGATCGCGATTCAGCTCGTCGGGTCGCCGGCCAGCCCGGTCAAGATCCGAGACAAGCCGAGCTTCCTCGAATTCGGCTCCGGGCTCGTCAACTTCGCCCTGACCATGCGCGACGACAACAGGGCGGCGCGCTCCAGATCGAAGCCGGGAGTGAGGAATCCCACGAGGAAGCCGGCAGCGCACACATCTCCGGCCCCGGTTGGGCTGTGGATCTGGTCGGCGGCCAGCGCCTCATGTGAGAATCGAGCGACGCTGACATCTCCTCTCGCGGCGCCGAATACCGAGACACGGCCCGATTCCTTGACGATGATCGTCAGTCGCTGCCCGCCGATCTGCGCCAGCAGGCTGCGTACGGCCTCCTCGGCCGGCTGCCGAGCACGTGCAAGCAGCGCCAACTCGCGATCGCTCAGGAACAGGTAGTCGGACATGCCCGCAAACCCCAACACCAGATCGCAGTCGTCCCGGCACATGAAGTGACCCGGGTCGAAGCTGATGCGGAGTGCCGTGTTGGCCATCTTCGCGCCGTCCAGCAGGCTTAGAACCCGTTCGACAGCTGGACGATCGAAGAACGAGGTGATGTGTACGAGCCTGGCCGCACCGAGCGTCGACAGGATCGTCGCGCGGCGCTCGTCGAGATGCTCGGCCAGCTCGAGATTGGCGCCCGGGCACGTTTCAAGACCACGTCGCGTCCCATCAACGACCGCGACGCATTGCCCGGAGATCGCCCGCGACCGACGGATCAGGTCGACGCTGATCCGCGATGCCTTCATCTCGGCGAGAACGTCGAAGGTTTCGCCGGGTATGACGCCCGCGACGCCGACATAGCCGACCGTCATTTGGGCGGCCGCTGCCGCGATGGCCTGCGCCGCATTGAAGGCAGAGCCGCCGAGCACGCGGCGCACATTCGATCGACCAACGCGATCGAGCAGCTTCTCGATGCGCTGTGCGTCGACCTGGCGCTCCGATTCGAGAACGACATCGTCGAGGAGACGCGCGTTTGCCGATGTCTTGCGGACGATATAGTCGACGTTGATCCCGCCGATGGCGATGACGTCGACCATGGTTAGGTCCTGCGGGACAGCCCTATCGCTTCGCTCTTGCGCGCCGCGCCGGTTTCGTCGCTCTCTTCGTCTTTCTGGCCGGGGTCTTGCGCTTTGACGTCGCCGCCGCGCGGCGCAGCTCGCGCAACACTTCCTGCGTATGCTGTCCGAGCGTCGGCGCCGGCCGGCGCACCCTGCCGGGCGTGCGGGACAGCTTGACTGGCACGCCCAATGTGCGCGTGGCGCCGGCGGTCGGGTGATTGACCGGCACGACCATGTGGCGGTGAAGAATCTGCGGATCGGCGAACACCTCGGGATGGGTCATGACCGGGCCGACGGGAATCCCGGCCGCGGTCATGGCGTCTGCCCAATGCTGCGTGCTCTGCGTCTTAATCTTCTCGCTGAGAATGTCGACCAGAAGATCGTTGTGCAGCACGCGGCCGGCATTGGCGCGAAAGCGCTCGTCCTCGAGCAGATGCTCCATGCCGAGCACCCGGCAGAGGCGCGTCCACATGACCTGTGCCGATCCGCCGATGGTCATCCACCCATTGCTGGTCTGGAACACCTGGTAGGGCGCGCTGCCGCGGTGCTTCTGGCCGAGGCGCGGCGGGCGTAAACCCGTCGCGAAAAAATAGGCGGCCTCGTAGACCTGCAGCGAGACGGCGGCCTCGAACAGCGACGTGTCGACTTGCTGGCCGCGGCCGGTGCGCGTGCGGGCCTGCAGCGCACTGAGTATGCCGATCGCGCCGAACATGCCGGCGGCGACGTCGGAGATCGCGATCGGCAGGCGGAGCGGTGGTCCGTCGACCTCGCCGCACACAGCCATCAATCCGGACATCGCCTGGGTCATCAGGTCGTAGCCGCCGCGCTCGCGATAGGGGCCGGTCTGGCCAAAGCCGGAGATCGAGCACCAGATCAAGCCCTTGTTGCGCTTCGACAGAAACTTGTAGCCAAGCCCGAGGCGCTCGAGCACGCCGGGGCGGAAATTCTCGATCAGCACGTCGCTGCGCTCGCCGAGCGCGCGTGCCGCCGCCAGCCCGTCCGCGGTCTTGAGGTCGAGCACGACGCCGCGCTTGTTGCGGTTCCACAGCATGAAGGGCGAGCTCTCGCCGCGGCCTTCGGGGCCGAGGAAGGGCGGCATGTCGCGCGCGGCGTCGCCCTCGCCTGGCGGCTCGACCTTGATCACGTCGGCGCCCTGGTCGGCTAGGATCATGGCGCAATAGGGCCCGGCCAGGTTCTGCGAGAAGTCGAGGACCTTCAGTCCCGCCAGCGCTGACGGCATGGGTGCGCTCCGCTCATTGTCACCGGGCTTCAGTCTCGGCGGGACATGACAGCGGCGCAAGGGTTTCGCATTGAAGCCTGCGCCGCGTGTGGCAAGCTAGCGACGCACAGGGAGGAGGGAACCTCATCTTGTCGGACGATATCCTGCTACGCGTCGATGCCCAGGGCATTGCCGTGGTCACGCTCAACCGGCCGGCCAAGCGCAACGCCATGTCGCTCGCCATGTGGCGCGAGCTCGGCGTGATCTTCACCGATCTCGCCCGCCGACCCGACGTGCGCGTCGTGATCCTGACCGGTGCCGGCGGCCATTTCTGCGCCGGCGCCGACATCAGTGAGTTCGCCGCCGTGCGCTCGACCGCCGCGGACGCCGAGATCTACGACCGCGACAGCGGCACGTCCTACACGGCGATCCGCGCCATGCCCAAGCCGACCATTGCTGCGGTCGAGGGTTTCGCCATGGGCGGCGGGTGCGGCCTTTCGTTGTGCTGCGACTTCCGCGTCGCGCGCACCGGCGCCAAGTTCGGCATCCCCGCCGCGAAGCTCGGCATCGTCTACAGCCTCGGCGAGTGCGAGGCCCTGTTCACGACGGTGGGCCTGTCGAATGCCAAGCGCATCCTGTTCTCGGGCGCGCCGGTCGAGCTCGACGAGGCTCTGCGCATGGGCTTCGTCGATGCGACGACCGAGGGTCCGGTCGAAGAGGCCGCGATCGCCTTTGCCCAGCGCATGACCGAGAACGCGCCGCTCGCGATCGCCGGCATGAAGACCATCCTCAACGGGCTGGCCGACGGCTCCGCCCACGGGCGCGAGGCGGAATTCGCCAAGCTGGTGACCCGCTCGATCGAAAGCGACGACTACAAGGAGGGCGGCCGCGCTTTCCTGGAGAAGCGGCGCGCGAAGTTTCAGGGGCGGTGACTAGAAATTGCCTCATCCTGAGCCTGCCGAAGGATGAGGCCCCGCTGCAGTTCGTACCCTAACGAATTGGCATCATTGTTTCGGCCGGCGTCATCACCCTTCGACAGGCTCAGGGTGACGATTTGGCGTCAGCGCGAACCCAGGATCGACGCGCTAACCGAGCGCGGATCGCGCAGGGTCCAGCGGCCGGCGTCGACCTGGGCCAGGAAATCGCCGAGCACCCGATTGAAGAGGTCGGGCTCCTCGATGTTGAAAGTGTGACCGGTGCGCGGCAGCACGACGAGGGCGGAAGACGGGATCGTCCGCTTGAGCATCAGGCCAGGATCGAGGCAGGGCTCGTCCTCATCACCATTGACGATCAAGGTCGGCACGACGAGCTTCGCGAGCTTGTCCTTGAGGTCGTAAAGCGACGGGCGGTCGCGCTGGACACCGAGCAGGGTCAGGGCCGAGCCGGTCGCGGAATGCTCGCCGAGCTGGCGGCGGAACTCGTCCCAGCCGCGCGGATCCTTGTTCTGGAACTGCACGCGCGCGGCGCCAAGCGCATAGCCCTCCGCCACCTTTTGCGACCCGTCCGACCTGAAGCGCGCGGCGGCCGCCTCGGCCTCCTGCTGGAACTGCTGGCGCTTGCCCGGCTCGGCGCCGTAGCCGCAGCCGGCCACGGTCAGCGACACGGCCATGTAGGGATAGGTCAGGCCGAAATGCAGCGTTGCGAAGCCGCCCATGGACAGGCCGACGACGTGCGCGCGGTCGATGCCGAGATGCTTGAGCACGTCGCGGATGTCGTCGGCTGCGCGAGCCTGGGAATAGAACGACACGTCCTCCGGCACAGCCGAAGGCGGGTAGCCGCGCGCATTGTAGGCGATGCAGCGATAGCGCCGCCCGAAATGCCGGAGCTGCGGCTCCCAGCTCCGATGGTCGCCCGCGAACTCGTGGACGAAGATGATCGGCAGACCGCTGCCGGTCTCCTCGTAGTGGAGGGTGACGCCGTCGGACGCTTTGGCGCTCGGCATGTTCGGACTCCGCCGGTCAGTGCGGCCCGTGGGTCGCCGCACCGCCATCCACGGTGATCACCGTGCCGTTGATGTAGCCGGCGCGCTCCGAGCAGAGGAAGGCGACGAGACCGGAGATCTCCGCGGTCGTGCCGGCGCGCCCGAGCGGCATGCCCGCCGCCAGCTCCTTCCAGCGCTCGGGATCGCCGAACTTGTCCTGCGCGCGCTTGCGCTGCAGCGTCACGTGGCGGTCGGTCGCGATCGGCCCGGGATTGATGCCGACGACGCGAATATTGGACTTGATCGCGGATCCACCGAGCGCGCGGGTGAAGGCCATCAGACCGGCATTGGCCGTGCTGCCGGCGATGTAGAGCGGATCGTGCCGCTCGCCGGCGCTGCCGATGATGTTGACGATGACGCCGCTCTTGCGCTGGCGCATGTGCTTGAGCATGGCGCGACACATGTTGACGTAGCCGAACAGCTTGAGATCCCAGGCCTCGCGCATGCGCGCCTCGTCGACCGTGTCGAGGTCGCCGCCGGGAATGGCCCCGGCATTGTTGATCAGGAAATCGACGCCTGCGCACGCGGCCACGAGCTTCTCGGCCGCCCCGGGCTTGCCGATGTCGACCGGATGGATCTCGACACGCACCTGGCGCTTGGCCCGGATCATCTCGGCCGCCGCACGCAGCGTCTCCTCGCTGCGCGACGCGATGTGGACGTCCACCCCCTCGCCCGCGAGCTCCTCGGCGACCGCGAGGCCGATGCCCTTCGATGCCCCGGTGATCAGCGCGCTGCGGCCGGCAAGCTTGAGATCCATGGCTGCTCCCCTGACGATGCCGGCCAGAGTGTGGAGAGCAGCGATGCAGCCGTCAACGGCCGCAGCATGCGGGTCATGGGACCTGCACCGGCGAAATCTGCGGGCCTAGAAGAACGCGAAGACGCGGATCTCGATGCTCTCGCGCGGCGCGGCGTCGGGCGGCGAGGTCGGGTCATCGAAGGACGAGTGGAGCGAGAAGCGCGCGCGTCCGTCGAGCGCCGAATCGTAGCATTTGATGATCACGGCCTCGTGCCGCTCCATCGCCGGAAAGTAGAGCCAGCGATGAGAGGGATTGTAGACGCCGATATAGATCTCGCCCGTGCGCTTCTCGTAGACGAGGTCGCAAGCGGCCAAATCCTGCGGCGCGATGCTGCTGGCATCGACCAGCGCCAGCGGCCAACTCTCGACTGGCCCGCTGATCGGGCGCCAGAGGTTGAATTCGGCGAAGCGCCGCTTGAGGCGCGCCTCGGCCTCGTCCGGCGCCAGCAGGTCGCGCACGCGCTGGGGCCCCGACCTCTCCGTGTAGTCGTTGTGCACGCTGCGCACCGGCGCGCGCAGTCCGCGCTCGACCGCGCGGTCGGCGACCCGAATCGTGTGATCGAACACGACGACCTTCTCCGCGCCAGTCGTCTTCCGAATGAACGCCTCGACCTCGGGGTAGTAAACCCGGCGGATCTCGTCCGTGTCGAAGAAGTTGCGCACCTTGGTGTCGTGGCGCGTCAGAATGAAGGCCTCGCGGTCGAGCGACAGCTCCGCTGCGAATGGGCGCGCGTTGCGCACGCGCACCGGGAAGTAGCCGTAATTGCCCTCCCGCGTCGGCATGCCCGTGCCTTCGGGCGGGTTGTACGTGACCGGCTTCACCGCCATGTCGGCGAGATAATACATCTGGGCGCCGACCGTCTCGGAGCCGTCCGCCCTAGGGCGTTCGCGGGTAGCGGTGCGTGCGGCGATGCTTGGCATGACGACCTGCCCGGTCAGTTCGACGATGGTTTCAATATGGCCGAATCTGGTTTGCCAGCAAGCCTCAGAAAGCCTGGTTTTCACGATGATTTCTCATGCGTGAGCCCTAGATTTTCTCATGCGAGAGCAATCGATGGGGCGCCCTAGCCTTCCAGCACGGAGCGGATGGCGCGCACCAGCTCGTCGCGCCGATAGGGTTTGGCGAGAAGCGGGAATTCCAGCGGTGCGGCGCCATCGAGGCGCAGCGTGCTGCCCGGGAAACCGGAGGTGAGCAGCACCTTCAAGCCCGGCCGGCGCTGCACCGCCACCTTGGCGAGATCGTAGCCGCTCATCGGACCGGGCATGACGATGTCGCTGAACAGCAGATCGACCCTGAGGTCCGGCCGATCGAGTGCGGCCAATCCGCTTTCGGCGTTGTCGGCCTCGACGACGTCGTAGCCGAGCGAGCGGAGCTGGGCGCAGGCCGTGCGCCGCATCAGCGAGTTGTCCTCGACGACGAGCACGGTTTCGCCGCGCGCCTTGTTCGTCACCGCGGCGGCGGGCGCTGCCGATGCGGTCGCGGGTGCGGCTTCGCGCAGGCGCGGCAGGTAGATGCGCACGCAGGTACCGTGCCCGACCTCGCTGTAGATCTTCACGTGGCCACCCGATTGGCGCACGAAGCCATAGACCATGCTGAGCCCGAGGCCGGTGCCGTGGCCGGGCGCCTTGGTCGTGAAGAACGGCTCGAACACGTTGGCGAGCACGTCGGCGGGAATGCCATGGCCGGAATCGGTGACCTCGACGACGGCATATTGTCCCGGCTGCACGTCGGGCTCGGTCGCGGCATAGGCAGCGTCGAGCTCGGCGTTGCGCGTGCCGATGGTCAGCGTGCCGCCACGCGGCATGGCATCGCGGGCATTGTTGGCCAGATTGACGATGCAGCTGTCGAACTGTGCCCCATCGATCATGACCGGCCAGATGTCATCCGCGAGCTCGGCCTTGACCGTGATGTCCTCGCCCAGCGTGCGCTTCAGCATGTCCATGATCGAGGCCAGCCTGCGGCTGATATCGGCGCGATCGGGATGGATCGACTGCCGGCGCGAGAAGGCGAGCAGGCTGCGCGTCAGTTCGGCGCCGCGCATGGCTCCATTGAGCGCGGCCTCGATCAGCGCCGGCGCCTCGGAATCGGCGACGCCATCCTCGCGCAACAGATCGAGGTTGCCGATGATGATGCCGAGGTAGTTGTTGAGGTCGTGGGCCAGGACGCCGGTCAGCTTGCCGATCGCCTCCATCTTCTGCATGGCGCGCAGCCGCTCCTCGGAGCGGAGCCGCTCAGTGATATCGGTCAGCGTGCCCATGTAGCCGGTCACGACGCCCTGGGCGTCGCGGATCTCGACGGCCTGGCCGATTACGGAGCTCACCGTGCCGTCCGGGCGCTCGAAGCGGAACTCCGAGCGGAACGGCACGGCAGCCCACACCGCGGAGGACCATTCCTTCTCGACACGGGCGCGATCTTCCGCGTGCAGCGCCGCCAGCCACCCGCTGCCGCGCGCTCGTTCGGCCGACATGCCGGCGATCTCGCTCCAGCGCTGGTTGACGTAGAGACAGCCGCCCTGCGCATCCGTGCGGAACACGCCGACCGGCGACGAGGTCGCGAGCGATTCGAAGATGCGCTCGCTGGCGGCGGCGCGCTCCAGCGCGGCGCGCACGGTCGTCACGTCATTGTGCACGACCACGACGCGCATGGCTTCGGTCGGACCGAAGCGCGTGACACGGCAGAGGAACCAGCGCCGCCCCTCGGCGAGCGGTTGCACGTATTCGACTTCGAACTCGGCGCGCCGGCCGGCCATCACGTCGCGAATGCCCTCGGCCACCGCGCCCGCACCATCGACGCCGGCAGCGGCGGCATGGACACAGACGTCCAGATAGTCGGCGCCGTCCTCGGCGGTCTGCCAGGGCAGGCCGCCGGCGGCCGCGGCGCCGCGCCAGGCCGAGTTCGACGCGATGATCCGGCCCGAGCCGTCGAGCACAGCGAGCAGCGCCTGCATCGAGTCGATGGTGGCGCGGTTGAAGCGCTCGCTCTCGGCCAGTGCCGCCGTGCGCTCCGTCACGCGCTGCTCGAGCTCGGCGTTCAGGTCGCGCAACGCCCTCTCGGCGCGGCGGCGCGCCGTGATATCGACATAGATCGTCAGGAAGCCGCCGCCTGCCAGCGGATTACGCCGAAGCTCGATGATGCGTCCGTCCGGCCGGGTCCGCTCGGAGATGACGGACTGGACGTTCTTCAGAAGTTCGAGGCGCCGTTTGGTCTCGGTTTCAGGATCGCAAGGGCCGAATTCGCCCCTGCGTGCCTGGCTGAGAAGGATGTCGCGCAGCGGCGTGCCCTGCCGCGCGATCGCCGGATCGACGCCGGTCAGGTCGAGAAAATGCTGATTCCAGCCGACCAGCCTTTTGTCCGCGTCGAATACGGAAATGCCGTCGCCCATGTTGGCGACGATCGAGTTCAGGAGATCTGCCTGGCGCCCAATCTGGAGCTCGCGCCGCTTGCGCTCGGAGATGTCGCGATAGATGCCGATCCAGCCGACATCGGGAATGCGCAGGCCGTCGACCTGAATCCACGGACCATGCTTCATCTGGCGCTCGTAGTGCACTTCCGGCTGCTCGACCAGGTCGAAGCGCGAGCGGGCGAGCTCCTCGGGATCGCCCGGACCGTATTCGCCTCGGCGCGCCAACTCGCGCGCGATGTACCAGCCCGGATGCTCCGCTGCGAGTGCCTTGTCCTGGTCGATACCCAGCAGTTTGAACAGCTTATCGTTGGCCGTGATCAGCTTCAATTTGGAATCATAGATCTGAACGCCGTCCGGCAGCGCGGCCAGCATGGCGTCGAGGATGCGCGTCTTCTCGATGAGTGCCGTCTGGCTCGACAGCTCCTTGGTGCGATCGCGCATCGAGCCGCGATAGCCGAGGAACCGGCCGTTCTCGCCGTAGACCGGCCGTCCGTTGATGGAGATCATACGCAGCGCGCCGGAACGCGTGCGACGGCTCTGCGGCACGTCGCGGAACTCCTCGCGCCGGGCCACTGCCGCCTCGATGCGTCGCCAATGCTGCGGATCACCGCCGAAGATCCGGTCCGCCTCAGCCAGCGTCTTGCCGATGACGGCGCGATCATCGGGCGCCTGGACCTCGTCCTCCTTCGCCTGCCGACCCGGCGCGGAGAGATAGATCACGCGGCCCTGTGCGTCGCTTTCCCAGATCCAATCCGTGGAGATCTCCGTGAAATCGCGCAGGCGCCGCTCGCTCTCCTCGAGATCGCGCGCATGGCCGGTCGCCGCGACGCGCAACAGCACGCTGTCGCGCAGGCTGCTGTAGGCGTCGCGCAGGCTGAAGGTGATGTAGGCGAAGAACAGGATCGCCATCGCCGCCATAGACAGGCCGAAATTGCCGCCCTCGATGAAGAGGCGAGCGACCAGCGGAATCAGGGTCGGCACCGTGAAAACCATCACCGACACCCGGTCGACCGCGAGCGAGGCCGTGGCGCCTGCCGATACGCCGCCCAGCGCGAAGGCAAGCAGAGCCTGGTGGGCGACGTTGTCGGCGGGGAAAAGAATGAGGCTCGCCGCTCCCCAGGCGAGGCCGGTCATCGCCGCGCCGATGCGGAACAGGAGCAGCCATTTCCGGTCGTCGCGCCCTTCCGGCGCCGTGCGTCGGAAGGCCAGCGCCGTAGCCGCACGCAACGCCAAGGACAGCGCGAGCAGCAGCAGCCAGACACCCACAGTCGACGATCCGACGACATGCCACTGCAGGAGGGAGACCAGGCCGGCGACACCGATATTGCCGGCGATCGCGGCCGGAAACCCCCGGTAGAGAAGGCGAGTCTGCTCGGCCAGAAAGGCGGCTTCGGCATCCGCCGGCGCGGAAGGTGCGGAAATGCTCATCCCTGGCCCGAAGAACAGTTGGAACGGTCAGTTTACGTTCGATTTGCCAACGAAAGAATGCCGGACCGGCCGGCCGGCGGCAGTGCCCCAATCGTATAGAAATAGCGGGTTTCTTCCGGTGCGACATCGGGGCCCCGAGCGGGCCGGCCCAGGATGTTTCGCGGCGGCGCACTTGGCCGTCAAACCGGCCTCGCCTAACATGCACCGTCACCCGCGTCGGGAAGCGCCAACCATGGCCGTCGCCTTCAAGCGTTCCGCCTGCCCCCATGACTGTCCGAGCGGCTGCGCGCTCGAGGTCGAGGTGATCGACGGCCGCCGGATGGGCGTCGTGCACGGCGCCAGAGACAACAGCTACACGTCCGGCGTCGTCTGCGCCAAGGTCGGGCGCTACGCCGAGCGCACCCATCATGCGGACCGGCTGGCGCAGCCGCTCCAGCGCGTTGGTGCCAAGGGCGACGGCAATTTCCGGCCGATCCCGTGGGCGGCCGCACTCGATGAGATCGCGGCGGGTTTCCGGCGTGCCGCCGAGCGGCACGGGCCGACCACCGTCTGGCCTTATCATTCCGGCGGCACCATGGGCATGGTGCAGCGCTACGCTATCGAGCGGCTGCGCAACGTCATGGGCTATTCGCGCCAGCATTCGACGATCTGCATGACGCCCGCGGAATCGGGCTGGCGCGCCGGCGTCGGCAAGCTGATCGGCAGCGACCCGCGCGAGATGGCGGAGGCCGATCTGATCGTCATGTGGGGCGGCAATCCCGTGACGACCCAGGTCAACGCCATGCATCACATCGCGCGCGCGCGCAAGGAGCGCGGTGCCAAGCTGGTGGTGGTCGACGTCTACCGCTCGCCCACGGTCGCGGCCGCCGATCTGGCGCTGATCGTCCGGCCGGGGACCGACGGCGCGCTGGCGCTTGCGGTGATGAACGTGCTGCTCGCCGAGGGCATGGCCGACCGCGACTACCTGGCACGGCTGACCGACTTCTCGCCCGCGATCGAGCGCCATATCGCGACGCGCACGCCCGCCTGGGCGGCGGCGATCACCGGTCTCGACGCGCAAGAGATCGTCGCCTTCGCGCGGCTCTACGGCAGCACGCGCAAGAGCTTCCTCCGCGTCGGCTTCGGTTTCACGCGGGCGCGCAACGGTGCGGTCAACATGCACGCCGTGTCCTGCCTGCCGGCGATCACCGGGAGCTGGCAGGAACGCGGCGGCGGCGCCTTCTTCATGACCTGGGAGCTGTCGGGCCTCGACACCACGCTGCTGCGCGGCCTCGACCGGGTCGATACCTCGGTGCGCGCGCTCGACCAGTCACGCATCGGACCCGTGCTGGTCGGCGACAAGGACGCGCTCATGGGCGGACCGCCGGTCACGGCCATGCTGCTGCAGAACGCCAACTCGGCGACCGTGGCGCCTGATTCGCGCGCAGTGCGGCGCGGCCTGACGCGCGACGACTTGTTCCTCGTCGTCCACGAGCAGTTCATGACCGCGACGGCCAAGTGCGCCGACATCGTGCTGCCCGCCACCATGTTCGTCGAGCATGACGACATCTACTGCGCCTACGGCCACTACCACATCGTCATGGGCCCGAAGCTGATCGAGCCCTATGCCGAGGCGCGCCCCAACCACGAGGTCATCTCGGGCATCGCGTCGCGCCTGGGTGCGAAGCATCCCGGTTTCGACATGACGGCGTGGCAGCTGATCGACGCCGCGCTGCGCAGCTCGGGCCTGCCCGATGCGGAGACCCTGCGCCAGACCGGCTGGATCGACCATGCGCCCGACTTCCGCGCCAGCCATTGCCTCGACGGCTTCCCGCAGGCCGACGGGCGCTTCCATTTCAAGCCGGACTGGGCTGCGATCGGGCCCGATCACGCTTGCCTGCCGGCGCTGCCCGATCATATCGAGACAAGCGAGTGGGCGACGGCCGAACGGCCCTTCCGCCTGGTGACGGCGCCGGCGCGCGGATTCCTCAACTCGACCTTCAGCGAGACGCCGGGTTCGCGCAGGCGGGAGAGTCGGCCGACCCTGCAGATGCATCCGGATGATGCGGCGGCGGCCGGTCTTGCCGACGGGAGCAGGGTGCGCATCGGCAACGCGCGCGGCGAGGTCGTGCTTGCGGTGCGCTCGGCGACCGGGCTCCGGCGCGGCACAGTCGTTGCCGAGGGCATCTGGCCCGCGTCGGATCACGAAACCGGCGAAGGCATCAACACGCTGGTCGGCGCCGACCCGGTGCCGCCCAATGGCGGCGTCGCCTTTCACGACACCTCCGTTTGGCTCCGAGCTGAGCTATAGTTGCAACAACCGACCCATCATCCGCCCGCCCCTCATCCGCCCGACCGGGAGAGTGACATGACCATCCGCATGATCGACCACATCAACATCGATACGCTCGATCTCGACCAGACCGTGCGGTTCTACAGCGACGTGCTCGGCCTGAAGCTCGGGCCGCGGCCGCCCTTCTCCTTCCCCGGCGCGTGGCTCTATGCGGGCGACACCGCCGTCGTGCACCTCAACCACATGACGGGCGAGCGCGCCAAGGCGCGCGCCAAGAAGCCGCCGAAGGACACCGGCGCCTTCAATCACTTCTCCTTCGCCAGCACCGGCTATGACGACCAGGTGAAGCGCCTGAAGAAGCACGACGTCGACTACGAGACGCGCGACGTGCCCGATCGCGAGCTGCGCCAGATCTTCTTCCTCGACCCCAACGGCGTGCGCATCGAGCTGACCTTCACCGGCGAAGGCAAGGACAAGCCGACCAAGAAGGCGAAGGGCTTGGCCTACGTGACGGCATAAGCGCCATCGGCAGGCCGGCGCGCGACGGGGCCGATCAAGGTACGAAATTCCGGGCCATCGGGACCGCGCGAGCGGTCCTGGACGCGCCGACGCGTGATCGGCTAGGTTGCGATTCCATCCTTCGGGCGCGTATTGCGATGCGCGCCGGTCTCAAATGCAGCAAGTGGGGGAGTCAATGAGTGGTCGTCTGGTTGCGCTTTGTCTGGTCCTGGGAATGTTTGGCGCGGTCGGCGCGTTCCCCGCGGAAGCGCATGTCTTCGGAGCCGGTGGCGCCGGGTTTTTCCAAGGACTGGGACATCCGCTCTCCGGCATCGATCACGTTCTGACCATGGTCGCGGTCGGCGTCTGGGCGGCACTGATCGGCCGCTCCGCCTGGTGGATGCTCCCCGTCGCATTTCCGATCGCCATGATCGGCGGCGGCTTGCTCGGCGGCCTCGGCGTGGCGTTGCCGGGGGTCGAGACCGCCATCGCCCTGTCGGTGCTGGCGCTCGGCCTCTTGATCGGCTTCGCATTCCGGCCGGCGCTCGCAATCGGCATCGCGCTGGTCGCCGTCTTCGGCATCTTCCATGGCCACGCACACGGCGCGGAGCTGCCCGACGCCGCCTCGCCGCTGTTCTATGGTCTCGGCTTCGTGCTCGCGACCGCGGCGCTGCATGTCGCCGGCCTTGGACTGGCATCGTTGGCGACGCGACACCGCGTCCAGTTCGTCATGCGCGCCGCCGGTGCGGCAATCTCGGTTGCTGGAGTCGTCCTGCTCATTGCGTAGGCGTGACGCAAGCGACGACGGGAGTTCGAATCTGAGATCCTGGCAGGGCCGCTGACGGCGGACCCTTCAAGACGCCGCCAGAGTCTCTGCTTCACGCTGGAAGACAGCGTAGATCGCCTTGCCGATCAGCGAGGTCTCGGTCGACCCACACTTTTCGTAGACCTTGCTGCGTGTCGTCTGAATCGCTCTGTCATGCGGCGCGGCACTCCCGGCGAGCTCGGCGAGATGGGCCGCCAATCGGATCCGCCCCTCGGCGGCAAGAGACGCAGCGCGCTGCGCCAGCCGGTCGGCGCCGCCGGCGAGAGCAGCGAGCTCCGACGCCAGCTCGGCAGTCGGTGCCGGCTTGAGACCGGCAGGGTTGCCGTCGAACCAGCCGGCAAAGAGATGCCAGATATTGCGGACGACGAATTCCGGGTCGTCGTATTTCGGCAGCAGGTACGGCTTCGCCAACAGATTCGCGGGCGCGGCGACGGAATGCAGAATTTCGTTCAGCGACAAACCCGCGTTCAAACGTTCCAGGGTCTGCCGGGTCAGGCTTTCCAGGACCTGGGCGCCGTCCGCCAGAATCTGGCTCACCCTCGCTTCGCCCGACACCGCCGGTCCATGTCCGGGTATGAGCACCTCGGCGTTCAGCGTCTGCATGCGGCGCAGCGTGGCAGCCCAATCCGGCGCGAAGCGCTGGACCTTGCGCGGGTTGCCGGCATTCGGAAAGGCCCAGATCACGAAATCGCCGCTCACCAGCACGCGCTGCTCCGGGAGCCAGACGAAGGTCGCGTCGTCGGTTTCGCCGCGCCCATGCGCCAGTTCGATGCGCACGCCGCCGATGGTGAGCGCGAGCTGATCGTCATAGACCTCGTCGGGGCGCCGATGCCCATCCGGAAAGACATAGCCCGGCTGGTTGAACTGTCGTCCCATGACGAGGCTGTTGAGCCCATGCGTCGCATCGTAGCGTTCGAAGCGATAGAGCACGTTTCGATGGGCGATGATGCGCGGCCGCGCGGTGCTTCTCGCGTCGGCCTCCTGGTCGAGCAGCCTGGCTCCCCAGCTGTGGTCGATATGCCCGTGGGTATAGATAACTGTGTGAACAGGGCTGTCGTCCCAGCGGCGCAAGGCGGCGAGGGTTTGGCTCGCGGTCTCCCGGCTGCCCGAGTCCACAAGCACCAGCCCGACATTCGTCCGGATGGCCGCCGCGTTGCCGAAAAAATATCCCGTGTGGATGGCGACGACACCATCGGCGACCGGCTTGATGGCTCCACCGGACACCGTCCGCGTCCACTCCTCCATGGGCGCGGCACCCGTCCAAAGCCGATCGAAGAGGTCATCATGTTCCGTCATCGTGTCCCTCGTGGCTCCGAACGCGCCGTCCGGACGGCCATGGATCCGCGACACATGCAATGTGTCCACCGCGCGTCTGCGAATGCAACTATAAATCAGAAAGGGAAAGTGGTGCCCAGGGGCGGAATTGAACCACCGACACCGTGATTTTCAGTCACGTGCTCTACCAACTGAGCTACCTGGGCGCTCCAGAGCGACGCCGCTTATAGCTTCTTGGGGCTGAGCTGTCCAGCCTTGCGGGCGCCCGCCGGAGAGCTGCCGGCTAGCGCGTGCGATCGGGCGGCGGCGGTGTCTCGCCGTCCTCGGGCACCTCGTCCGTCTCGACGCGATAGGTGCCGCCGAGCCAGCGGCCAAGATCGATATTGGCGCAGCGCGTGGAGCAGAACGGCCGCGTCTTGGCCGCAGATGGCTTGCCGCAGATCGGGCATGGCGCCGCCTTGCGGCCCGTCTCCTCATCGGCCTTGTTCTCGCGGTCGCGCCGGTCGAGCTTGTGCACTTCTCCCATGTCCGCTCCTTCAGACCGCGGCGATCTCAAAGCCGTGGACCGAACGGCCGGGCTCGGCAACGAGCTCCGGCACTGCGCCGAGCCGACGGCCGGCCGCCTCCAAGGCGCCGCGCCCCTCGCCTTGAAGATAAGCCACGAGCGCCGGCGCGGCGAGCACGCGATAGCGCCCGGCCGGATGACGGCGTGCGGCCGCGAGCGTCGCGCGCAACGCAGCATGGGCGGCAGACACAGCGCCGCTCATCGTCTCGGCCAGCGGCGGGCGATCGCGCGGCCGGGTCAGCTCGACAAGGCCGGCGCGCGTCCAGCCCATGACTTGCACGGGCACGCGGTCGTCGGCGCAGGCTTCGATCAGCGCCTCGAACACGGTGTCGCGCTCGTCGCGACCGCGCGGCCGCAGGAAGTCGACGACGATCAAGCCGCCGAGATTGCGCAGCCGAAGCTGGCGCGCGATCTCCTGCGCGGCGACGAGATCGACCTCGAGCGGGGTGCGCCCCGAGCCGCCGCCATTGACATCGATCGCGACCAACGCCGCCGTCTGCTCGATTACGAGCGAGCCGCCGCCCGGCAGATCGACGCGCGGATCGAGAGCCGCCTCGATCTCGCTCTCGACGTCGTGACGCGCAAAGAGCGGCTCGTCGGCGCTGTGCAGCGCCAATTGGCTCGCCAGATCGGGACGCCATTTCCGCGCATGGTCCGCAAGATCGTTGAGCAGTGCACGGTCATCGACGACGATGCGTGCGCCGTCGGGCGCCTCGCCGAGCGCCAGCGCGGCAGCACCCAATGGCCGCAGCACGACAGATGGCGTCGCACCGCTCGTGTCCAGGCTGTGCCAGATGCCGATCAGCCGTTCGATCTCGTCGAACAGCCTGTCGTCGTCGACCCCCTCGGCCGCCGAGCGCAGAATGACGCCCATGCCGCCGGTCGCCTCGGCGGCGATCTCCTTGAGCCGCTCGCGCTCGGCGCGGCGATGGATCCGGCGCGAGACTGCGATCTCGTTGCCGAGCGGCATCAGCACGGCGAGCGTGCCGGTGAGCGCGATCTCGGCGGTGAGGCCGACACCCTTGTCGCCGGTCTCCGGCCGGATCGCCTGGACCAGCACCTGCGCGCCTTCGCCAGTCAGAGCGTTGATCGCTGTTCCCGGCGGTGCGACCGGCTGCACGAGGTGACGCGCCGCCTCGGCCGGCAGGAAGCCCGGACGCGAGCGCCCGATGTCGACGAAGGCCGCGCCGAGCGCGCCTTCGACGCGCACGACGCGGCCGCGGTAAACGGCTCCGAGCGTGAGGTCGGCACCGCGCTCGACGGCGAAATCGACCAGGCGGCCGCCGGACAGCGCGGCAACGCGCACTTCGCCCGGCGATGCGGACACGAGGATCTCGTCGATCACCGGCACGGGATCCTCAAGCCCAGCCGATGCCGCACAGCATGGCATGGGTCTCGGCCAGCGGCAGACCGACGACGTTCGAGTAGGACCCGTGGATCGCCTTGACGAAAACGGCCGCGCGGCCTTGGATCGCGTAGCCCCCGGCCTTGCCGCGCCACTCGCCGCCGGCAATGTACGCCGCGACCTCGTCGGCTGACAGACGACGGAACTGGACGATGGTGTCGACCAGCCGGTGCACGGGCGGTCCGCCCGGTGGCACGATGGTCACGCCGCCGAGCACGTGATGGCGGCGCCCGGAGAGCAGCTCGAGACAGCGCCGCGCCTCCGCCTCCGTCTCCGCCTTGGGCAGAATCCGCCGGCCGCAGGCGACGACGGTATCCGCGGCCAGCACGACATCGGTCGGATGACGCGCGCAGGCGCGCGCCGCCTTGTCGTCGGCCATGCGGCGCGCGTAGGCGACGGGCAGTTCTCCCTTGCGCGGTCGCTCGTCGATCTCGGTCGGCTCGACGAGGTCAGGCTCGATGCCGATCTGACGCAGCAGGTCGAGGCGGCGCGGCGAAGCCGAGGCAAGGACCAGACGCGGTCGCCGGGCCGATTCGGCCATGGCGCGGCAGTCCAGTCGCCTATTCGAAACGGAAGGTGATGCGGCCCTTGGTCAAATCGAAGGGCGTCATCTCGACATTGACTCGATCGCCAGCGAGAACGCGGATGCGGTTCTTGCGCATCTTGCCGGAGGTGTGGGCAAGCACCAGGTGGTCGTTGTCCAATTTGACTCGGAACATGGCATTGGGCAGAAGTTCGACGACAGTACCGGAAAACTCAATGGCGTCTTCCTTGGGCATTGACCCTCCCCGCACGGATCTCGGACCAGATTTAGTGATCATGACCGGCGCAAACGTCAAGCGGATTCAGGCTCTTGGCCACGTCCTCGAGGGCCGCAGATCGACATGAAGATTTCGGTCTACGTGCCCTGCTTCAATCGCGAGCGCCACATCGCGATCTGCCTGGCAAGCCTGATGGCGCAAACGCGCCGGCCCGACGAGATCATCGTCGTCGACGATGGCAGCACGGACAAATCGGCCGACATCGCGTCGAAATTCCAGGTGCGCGTGATCCGGCACGGCGAGAATCGCGGCCTCGCCACGGCCCGCAACACCGGCTTCAACGCGGCTGAGGGCGATGTCGTTGCCGCGATCGACGACGACTGCTTCGCCATGCCGAACTGGCTAGACGGCCTGGCGCGCCTGCTCGAGAAGAATCCGACGATTGTCGGCGTCGCCGGACAGCTCGCCGAGGTCAACTACCGCAATCTCGCGGACCGCTGGCGCTGTCACCACATGGCGCAGAATCACGGCAGCAAGATCGCGGTCAATCCGCGCTTCCTGCACGGTGCAAACACCATGTTCCGCCGCGCGCCCGTGCTGGCGATCGGCGGCTACAACACCGCGCTCAGGACCAATGGCGAGGACTTCGATCTGTGCGCGCGCCTGCAACGTGCGAACCCGAAGCACGGCCTGATCTACCATCCGCAATTCATCGTCATGCACCTGCGCGAGGACACCGTCGCCTCGGTGGTGCGCACGCGCTTCTGCTACCTTCACTATCCCTGGTCTGTCTACAAGCCGTGCAACACGCTGCGGCGCGCCGGACGGCGGCTTGGCCACATGACCAAGAGCAACTGGACCGGGCTGCTGTGGGACCTGCGCAATCGCAAGTTCGGCCTCGCCTTGATCAGCATGCTCTGCCTCGTGCGGCACACCGGCATGCTGGTCGCCGACTACCTGCGCAACGTGCTTGCAGAGCGACGCAAGCGCTCGGAGGCTGACGTCAAACCTTCGGACCCGGCATGAGCGGGAAGCGCTGGAGGATCCGACGCATGATCTGGTCGCGCACCTGACGGAAGGCCGCGAGCCGCTGCTCGCGCGTGCCTTCGATGATCGTCGCGTCGAGCGTTGGCCAGTACTCGACCTCGCAGGCCATGGTGCGCGTCATTTCGATCGCGCGATGCTGCGCCTCGGGCGACAAGGTGATGATCACGTCGTAGAAGCTGTCATGCATGTCGTCGAAGGTCTTGGGCTTGTGGCGCGACAGGTCGATGCCGAGCTCGCGGATCACCTCGACGGCCAGCGGATCGAGATCGCCGGCACGCAGGCCGACCGAGTCGACATAGACTCGCGTGCCATGCAGGTGCTTCATCAGCGCCTCGGCCATGGGCGAGCGCACCGCGTTCTGCGTGCAAGCGAAGAGGACGGCCCCCGGCAGGTCGCTCATCGCGCGCTAGCCTCGGATATGCAGAACGCACAGGAGCGTAAACAGGCGGCGTCCGGTATTGAAATCGATCTCGATCTTGCCGCCCAGCCGTTCGACCAGAAGATTGGAGCCCTCGTTGTGCAGGCCGCGGCGACCCATGTCGATCGCCTCGATCTGCGACGGCGTCGCGGTCCTGATCGCGGCGTAGTAGCTCTCGCAGACCGTGAAGTAGTCCTTGACGATCTTGCGGAACGGCGTCAGCGGCAGTACGACGCGGTCGACCGGCTGATCGCCGGTGTCGGCGATGTCGAGGACGAGGCGGTTGTCCTCGATGCTGAGATGGACGTGATAGGGACCGGCCGCGTCCTTGCCGGCACCCATGCCCAATGCAAAGCGGTTGTCCTCGAGCAGGTCGTAGATGGCGACGGCGCGCTCATGCTCGACATCGGCATTGCGGCGCACGACGGTGCGCTCGTCGAGCGTGAGCTTGACGATCCGTTGCGTGCCGTCGGCCACGTCCGGCTCCTAACTCAGCGTTGCGGATTGAGCCGGACCGACACGGACAGAGCGTGGGCGCCGAGGCCCTCGGCCTCGGCCAGCGCCACAGCGGCCGGACCGATCCGCCCCAGGCCCTCCGGTGTGCAGGCGACCAGCGACGTCCGCTTCATGAAATCGAGCACGCCGAGGCCCGAGGAGAATCGGGCCGTGCGCGCGGTGGGCAGCACGTGACTCGGGCCGGCCACATAATCTCCGATCGCTTCGGGCGTATGGCGGCCGAGGAAGATCGCGCCGGCATGATGGATGCGGTCGGCCAGGGCCTCCGGCGCGTCGACCGCGAGCTCGACATGCTCGGGCGCGAGAGCGTCGATGAGCGGGGCGGCGTCCGGCAGCGCGGCAACGCGGATCACCGCGCCGTGGTCGCGCCAGCTCGCACGCGCGATGTCGCCGCGCGCCATGGTCGACAGACGGCGCTCGGCGGCCGCCAGGACCGCATCGATGAAGTCGTCGTCATCGGCGATCAGAATGGACTGCGCGATTTCGTCGTGCTCGGCCTGGGACAAGAGGTCCGCAGCGATCCAGGCCGGATCGTTGGCGGCATCGGCAACGACCAGGATCTCCGACGGACCAGCCACGGTGTCGATGCCGACCCGGCCGAAGACCTGGCGCTTGGCGGCCGCCACATAGGCGTTGCCCGGACCGACGATCTTGTCGACCGCCCTGATCGTCGCGGTGCCGAAGGCGAGTGCGGCCACCGCCTGCGCCCCGCCGACGCGATAGATCTCGTCGACGCCAGCCCGCCGCGCGGCGGCGAGCACCAGCGGATTGAGCGCCCCGTCGGGGCTCGGCACGACCATGGCAATGCGGCCGACGCCGGCGACCCGCGCCGGCACGGCGTTCATCAGCACCGAGCTCGGATAGGCGGCGCGCCCGCCCGGAACGTAGATGCCGACCGCATCGAGCGGACGCCAGCGCTGGCCGAGCTCGATGCCGGCCTCGTCGCGAAAGCGCCAGTCCTCGGGCAGCTGGCGCCGGTGATAGGCCTCGATGCGCCGCGCCGCCAGATCCAGCGCCGCCAGCGCCGGGGACGAGCAGGCGGCCTCGGCCGCGGCGATCTCGCCGGCGCCGATGGCCAGCCGGCCGGGCACGAGGTCGAGCCGGTCGAACTTTCGCGTGTACTCGATCAGCGCCGCATCGCCGCGCCGCGTCACGTCGGCGACGATGGCGGCGGCGGCGGCGTCGACGGCCGCTTCGTCGCCGCGCGGGGCATCGACGAAGCGACGGAAATCGGCCGCGAAATCGGGCGCGCGCGCGTCGAGCCTAAGCGGCATGGGCCGCCTCGCGGAAGCGCTCGATCCAGGCGCCGATCTCGTCCGGCCTGGTCTTGAGCGCGGCGCGGTTGACGGCAAGCCGGGCTGTGATGTCGGCGATCCGTTCGATCTCGACCAGGCCGTTCTCCTTGAGCGTCCGGCCGGTCTGCACGAGGTCCACGATGCGGCGGCACAGGCCGAGCCGCGGCGCCAGCTCGAGCGCGCCATTGAGCTTGATGCATTCGGCCTGCACGCCGCGCGCCGCGAAGTGCCGACGCGTGATCTGCGGATACTTGGTCGCGATGCGCAGATGGCTCCAGCGCGTCGGGTCGTCGTTCGCCACCATCTCCGCCGGCTCGGCGACCGCGAGCCGGCAATGGCCGACTTCGAGATCGAGCGGCGAATAGATCTCGGGCGTGGCGAACTCCATCAGCACGTCATTGCCGGCGATCGCCAGATGCGCGGCGCCGAAGGCGACGAACGTGCCGACGTCGAAGCTGCGCACACGTACGATGGTAACGTCGCGATGATTGGTGCGAAACGACAGCTGGCGCGCGTCGGGATCGTCGAACGCGGCCTCAGGGACGATGCCGGCGCGACGCACGAGCGGCATCACCTCGTCGAGGATGCGCCCCTTGGGCAGGGCAAGGACCAGGGCGTCGTTGGCGGCCATCGGCATCGCTCCCGCAACGCCGGCACCCGCGCTGGATGGTCAGGGGTGCCGAACTCGGCTCAATCCTGGGTGGAGGTTTCCGGGCCGTGATCAGGCCGGAACATGGTGGGCCAGGGCGCGCCGAAGTCCTCTAGATGGCACAGGATGCCATCCACTTCCAGCCGCACCATGGCGCCGCCGGCGAACAACAGGACGATCTTCTCGTCCTGATAGTGCAAGGCCGACAATTCGAGCACATGGTCGCGCCGGCCCGGGTCGATGCCGCGCATCATGACGCGCTGAACGCCTTCGAAGCGTATGCCGCAGTTGACGCGCTCGCCGGCCGGCTCGGCACTGGCCGAGGCGCCCTGCGCCCGGACGCCGTCGCCGATCGCTTCCCAGCGGAAGCGCGAAACGGCGAGCGCGAAGCAGCGCTCCTCGCGCAGAAATGCCATGTCGGACAACGGCACCACGGAATCCTGCAAGAGGCTCGACAGCACCTGCAGGTCCGCCTCGTCATAGGCCGAGAGCTTGAGCAGAGAGCCCGTCATCAGGCGTTTCCGCGCACGCGCTCGATATCGGCGCCGCAGGCGGCCAGCTTCTCCTCGATGCGCTCATAGCCGCGATCGAGATGATAAACCCGGTTGATGGTCGTCTCGCCGCGCGCGGCCAGGCCGGCCAACACCAGGGAAACCGACGCGCGCAGGTCGGTCGCCATGACCGGCGCGCCGGTCAGATGCGGCACGCCGCGCACCATGGCCGAGGCCCGGTGCACGTTGATGTTGGCGCCCATGCGGCACAGCTCCGGCACGTGCATGAAGCGGTTCTCGAACACGGTCTCGGTGATCATGGCGGCGCCACTGACCGTGGTCATCAGGGCCATGATCTGTGCCTGAAGATCGGTGGGGAACCCGGGGAAAGGCTCGGTCATAACGTCGACGCCGACCAGCTCGTTTCCGCTGCAGACGAAGCGCAGCCCGTCGGCAGTCGGCATGACCGCGACGCCCATGCGCTGAAGACACTCGAGAAACGCCTCGAACAGCTCGACGCTGACGCCGCTCAGCTCGAGATCGCCGCGCGTGATCGCCGCGGCGATGGCATAGGAGCCGGCCTCGATGCGGTCGGCGATGATCGCATGCGTGGCGCCGCCGAGCCGTTTGACGCCGCGGATGCGCAGCGTGTCCGTGCCGACTCCGGCGATCTCCGCACCCATGGCGATCAGGCAGCGCGCGAGATCGCCGATCTCCGGCTCGCGCGCCACGTTGACCAGCACGCTTTCGCCGTCCGCCAGAGTGGCGGCCATCATCAGGTTCTCGGTCGCGCCGACCGAGACGGTGGGAAACACGATATGCGCGCCCTTGAGGCCATGAGGCGCCCTGGCCTCGATATACCCTTCGGTCAGGTCGATCGCCGCCCCGAGCTGTGACAAGCCCTTCAGATGCAGATCCACCGGCCGCGTGCCGATGGCGCAACCTCCGGGCAGCGACACGCGCGCGCGGCCCTCGCGCGCCACCAGCGGTCCGAGCACCAGGACAGAGGCGCGCATCTTGCGCACGAGGTCGTAGGGCGCGGTCGTATTGGTGATGGTGGCCGCAGTCAGCGACAACGCCCGGCCGGAATGCCCGCCCTGCGGCGCCTCACCATTCATCGAGATCGCAACGCCGTGCTGGGCAAGCAGGCTTGCCAGCGTCGCGATGTCGGCAAGCTGCGGCAGGTTGGTGAGCGTCAGCGTCTCGTCGGTCAGCAGGCTCGCCGCCATCAGCGGCAACGCCGCGTTCTTGGCGCCGCTGATTGCGATGCGCCCTTTCAGGGGATTGCCGCCGCGAATGCGGATTCGGTCCATAGGGAGCAACCTTTGCGCGCCAGACCAAGAGGGTGCCGGGCGCCCTTGTACTCGAAGGTGGCGCCTGCCTCAAGACTTGGGATTGGGCAATTTCGCGGCAGGCACATGCGGATCCGGCGCGTCCGCGGCCGATGCGTCGGCGCGGGCGCGCTGCTGGGCCTTGCGCTTCTTCAAGTTTTCACGCAGCTGAGCGGCGAGCCGAGCCTTGCGGTCTGCCGCCCTGCTCGCCGCCGGTCCGCAGGGTTTTTCGTTCATTTCCGCCGATGCTGCGGCAGTCGCCGGACGGCGGTCAACCCCGCAGATCGGCGACCGGCAAGCGGGCGGCCGTCTTGCTTGCCTCGTCCCGGCCCCGTATGGCATGGTGCGCCGCCTTCGCGGGCCGCCGTAGCTCAGTGGTAGAGCGCGCCCTTGGTAAGGGCGAGGTCGACAGTTCAATCCTGTCCGGCGGCACCAGATTTTCCGTGGATAGCGCTGGCCGCTGGGCGATCCACCATTCAACCGAGCTGCGCACGCGAACCAGATTCCGGAGCCGCCTCAGTGCTACGCACGCAGATCCGCGGAAGCCGCAGTGAAGGTGAAACCCTGCTCCAGGAAAACCGCACCTTGCTCCAGGTGCTCGGCCGGCTGCAGCAGGGCACCCATCCGGCCACGCGGGCGACGATCGCCAGGCTCGTCGTTCAGGCGGTCAACGACGTGGTCGGACCGCCGGTCGAGGATTCGGCGCTTGCCGACAAGGTCGCAGCGCCAGCGAGCGAGCTCAGCGAAGTCGGCTTCACCCGGCTTGGGCAGCTGCTCGAAACGGCGCAGGTCGAGGACATCGCAGCTTGGCTGTCAGGGCGGCCGGTATTCAACGGCCACTCTCAGAACCACAGCGACCTGGTGCCGCGCAGGATCGGCGATGGCGCGGAAGCCCATTTCTTCGGCTGCTACTCCCAGGACGACATCTATGGCGCCCCGCATTTGTTCGAGCTGGCCAATCATCCGCTCGTGCTGGCGATCGCCGGGAAATATCTCGGCTGCATTCCCACGCTGTACTCGATGAACCTGTGGTGGGTGTTCAGCGGTCATCCGAACCCGCCGGCCGTGACGCACCAGTTCCACCGCGACTTCGACGACTTCAAGTGGTGCACGCTGTTCTGCTACCTGACCGATGTGCGCATCGGGGCGGGCGAACAGGAGTTCGTCCGTTTCAGCCACCGGTATGATCTGATCCGGCAGCGCAAGAAGCTCGACAAGGCGCAGCTCGACCGGCTGTTCACCGAGACGGGCTACAAGCACCAGGACGGCATCGACGACTTGTTCAAGGACGACATCGTCGTCATCGAGGGACCGGCCGGGTCGGCGATATTGGCAGACACGCTCGGCTATCATCGCGGCGTTCCGCCGACGACCGGTCACCGGTTGATGTTCTGGGCGCGCTACGGACTCTATGCCAATCCCACCACGATGGTCGGCAGCGGTATCGGCCGGCATCGGACGCGCCTGAAGCAGCGATTGTCGGACCGTCCGTTCGTGAACTACATCAACAGAGTCTATCTGGGCCCGCTGCCCCGCCTCGTGTTCGACCACTAGGTCGTGCGGGCGGTGCCCGCCCCGGCGAGGGTCATGCTAGTCTCGTGACAGCGGCCGCCGCGACGTGGCGGCTGCATCTCGATTTGGCACGGCTGCGCGGCGATGACGCCAAGCGTCTACATTTCCGTCGAAGAATCGGCGCGCGAGCTTGCCGCGAAACTGCTGTTGTCCGCGATCCTGGCCGAGCGCGGCTTCACGGTCGTGCTCGGCCAGCAATGGCTGCTCAACGACAACCTGTTCCACCTACCCGCGGGCTTCGTGCTGTTCAAGGGCAACAACGCCATCCAGCATCACCATATGCGCGTCGCCAAGCGAGCGGGCCACATGGTCGGCTCGATCGAGGAAGAGGCCCTGATGGTGACCGACGAGAACGAGCTTCGACGCTTGTACGACACCGGCGTTGCCGGCACGTGCGATCTCTTTCTCGCCCATGGCACTGCGCTGCGCGACCTGCTGGCCAAGTGGTTTCCCGGTATCGCGACGAAGACGGAAGTTACGGGCAATCCGCGCATCGACTTCCTCAGGCCCGAGTTCCTCCACGATACCAAGGCGGAAGGCGCCCGGATCCGCCGCGAGTTCGGACGGTTCGTTCTGTTCAACCTGAACTATGCAACGATCAACAGCGCGCACGGGGACGTGTTGTCCTATTTCGATGTCTGCGTGAATGCCAAGATCTACAAACCCGACGACAGCACGGACGAACGGCTGTTCCGCGAGCTCGTCCAATGGGAGTACGACAATCTCGGCGCGATGACCGCGGCCATCGATTGGCTGGAAAGGAACGCGACGGGGGTCGGAATCGTCGTGCGTCCGCACCCGTCGGAGCGCTTCGAGGTCTGGCAGCGCGCGTTGTCCGGTCGGCCGCGGGTTCGCCTGGTGAGGGGCGGCAGCCACCTGCCATGGACCATGGCGAGCGAGATCATGGTCCATACCAGCTGCACGACCGGCGCCGAGGCCTTTCTCGCCGGCCATCAGGCGGTCAGCCTGTGCCCGAGCGACAATGCACTGACCTTTGGATTTCTCTCGAACCTGGTCAACCCGACGTTCCGAACGCCCGAGGAAGCGTGTCGCTACGTCATGGCGCGCCTGGATGGCGGCGGCGCGTCGGCGCGGCACGATGATACGTACACGCAGGTTCTCGACCACCATCTCGCGGCGCGGACGGGCAAACTTGCGGCCGAACGCATCGCCGACGCGATCGAGCAACACCTGCCGGCACCCAGCCCGGCCGCCGCCGCCGCCTGGTCGGTCGGCAAGGGTTTCCGCACCCAACGCGCCCTGCACATCGGCCAGGCACACAAGATGGTCGAAACGCAAGACGACATCCAGGCGAGCCTCGCTTCCCTGCAGCAGACGCTTCGGCGGTTCGACGGGTTGAGCGTGACACCGCTCGGCCGGTCCCTGTTCTGCGTGACGCGGTCCTGACGCATGGCAACCGATTCCCGCGACGTGACCGATCGGGTCGCCGCATTGGTGCAAGCCGGCAGGATCGCCGAAGCGGCGCAGATTCACCTCGCCGCGGGCAAGTCGCGCTACCAAGCCAAGCAATTCCGTGAAGCGGAAGCCCATTTGCGCAGCGCTGTCGGACTGCGGTCTGACTCGGCGGAGGCGCGGTTCCTGCTGGCGCGGAGCCTCGCCTATCTGGACCGCCCGGAAGAAGCCGAAGCCGAGCTCACCGCGGCGCTGACCTTGAGGCCGGGCTGGCAGGAGGCCCATTTCTTCCTGGGCGGCAGCTTCTTCGCGCGCCGAATGTATGGCGAAGCCGTGCCGCATCTGTTTCGCGCCATCGCGCTCAATCCCGGTTGGGCGCGCGCGCATCTTGCGCTCGGCCGCACATTGTTCCGCCTGGAACGCTATGCCGAGGCAGACAGCATCCTGAACCTGGCCGTGGCGCTCGAGCCGGGCCACGCGAAGAAGGTCGAGTACCTGCACTTCACGCTGACAGCCGAGCGGCTTGCCGCGTTCCTCGACCGGCCACCGGCGCGCGATGCAGTCGGCGGACGGCCGGGACTGACCGCGCCCTAGTAGGTGCCGCGCCCGCCCGAGACGTCGAACACGGCGCCGGTCGAGAACGAGCATTCCTCCGACGCGAGCCAAGTGATCAGCGCGGCGATCTCCTCGACTTTGCCGAAACGGCCGATCGGGATCTTAGACAGCATGTAGTTGATGTGCTGCTCGGTCATCTGCTCGAAGATCGCAGTCTTGACTGCGGCCGGCGTCACGCAGTTGACGCGGATGTTGGTGTCGGCCAGCTCCTTGCCGAGCGACTTGGTCAGACCGATCACGCCCGCCTTGGCGGTGCTGTAGGCCGAGGCGTTGGGATTGCCCTCCTTGCCGGCGATCGACGCGACGTTGACGATGCGGCCGTAACCGTTCTTGAGCATCACCGGCACCGCCGCGCGGCAACAATAGAAGACGCCGTCGAGATCGAGCGCCATGACCTTGCGCCAGTCTTCGACAGGATATTCCCACACCTTCTTGTTGGGGCCGGTGATTCCCGC
>VGDO01000009.1 GCA_016869645.1 Alphaproteobacteria bacterium | reverse complement strand
ACGACCTCTGGGACGCAATCGCCGAAGCCATTCGATCCTTCCCACCCCAGGAATGCCTCAACTACATCCTTGACGCAGGATATGTTCTACCTAATCGGAATCTGCTCTAGCCGAGCTGGTAGCGCTCGGCGACGCGCCCGAAATCCCCGGGAAAATAGCGGCCAAGGCGGACGACCGGAACGCGCGGCGTCAGATCGCGCAGATCGACATGCTCCGCGTCCATGCTGGTCAGCACGGCGGCCGCCATGGTCCGCGTCGAGCTCATGGCGCCGAAGGCGCGCACCAGGTCGGCGCCGCCCAGCCCGTGCATGGTGTTGGAGACGAGCAGCAGATCGGGCTTCATGCGATAGGCGAGCTCGAACGCCTCGAACGGCGTTCGCGCAATAACCACCCGGTAGCCGCGCTGCTTGAGATCGCGCTCCACCAGCATGCGCACGACATTGGAGGTCGTCACCAGGAGGATCTCGACATTGCTTTCAGGCACGGCCGGCGGCCGCATGCCGTCGCGGCGCATCGGCAGGGATCGGGCAAGCTGGCCCATCTCGTTCTCTTCGGGATTGATGCCGCGGCCGATGGCGGACTGAAGCAGGGAGACGAATCGACCGACATCGCGGTGATCCTCTTGGGTCAGGTCGCGCATCTCGGTCAGATAGTCCTCGAGCCGGTGGGCGATCATGCCGACCATGGGAAAGCCGGACATGCTGCCGAGCGCCTTCAGCTCGCGCGCCTGGCGGCGGAGCGCAACCACGACCTCGTGAGTCGGCTCGTTGCCGGCGGCCGAACTGTCGAGCAACCCTGCCATGGCGGCGACACGGTCTTTGAGATCGGAGCGGTATTCGTCGATCTGCCGATCGACGATTGGCTCGGCATTCGCGGCCGCGCGCATCTTTGTTGTCCCCCAGCCCTTCACCAGAACGATCTTCCGGGATATAGGTTAACGGAGTCTTGCACGCGGTGCAGGATGCGTTTTCCCGGTGCAACCAAGCGGTTTTGGCGGCAGATTCAATTCCCATGACCGATCGAATCGCCATCGCCCTTGCCCAGATCAACCCGACCGTCGGTGATATATCGGGCAATATCGAACGGGTCCGTCGGGCCCGCGCCGAGGCGGCCAGCCTCGGCGCCGACCTCGTGGTGCCTGGCGAGCTGGTGGTCTCCGGCTACCCGCCGGAAGATCTCGTGCTCAAGCCGATGTTCCTCGATGCCGTGGCCGAGAAGGTCGCCGCCTTTGCCCGTGAGACCGCCGATGGCGGGCCGGCCGTGCTGCTGACAACCCCGTGGCGCGACGGCACTGCGCGCGAATCCGACAACGGCAATGGCGGCACGACCTGGTCGCGTGCGGTCTACAACGCCGTGCTGCTGCTCGATGGCGGCGCCATTCAGAGCGTTCGCTACAAGTACGATCTGCCCAACTACGGCGTCTTCGACGAGAAGCGGGTGTTCACGGCGGGTCCGATGCCGGGGCCGATGAATGTGCGTGGCGTGCGGCTCGGCGTGATGATCTGCGAGGACATGTGGAAGCCGGACGTCACCGAATGCCTGGAGGAATCGGGGGCCGAAATCCTCATCGTTCCCAACGGATCGCCGTTCGAGAGCGACAAGCTCGACGAGCGCATCCAGCTCGCGGTGTCGCGCATCACGGAATCAGGCTTGCCGCTGGTCTACGTCAATCAGGTTGGCGGCCAGGACGAGCTGGTGTTCGAAGGTGCCTCCTTCGTGCTCGACGCGGCGCGAAATCTTCGCGTCCAGGCCCCGGCCTGGCGCGAAGGTGTCGTGCTGTCCAAGTGGCAGCGCAACGGCTCGGGCAAATGGGACTGTGCGACGGGCGAGATCGCCCAGCCGCCGTCGAGCCTGGAGCAGACCTACCAGGCCATGGTGGTGGGACTGCGCGACTACGTGAACAAGAACCGCTTTCCGGGCGTCATCCTCGGTCTGTCGGGCGGCATCGATTCGGCGCTTTCCGCCGCGATCGCGGTCGACGGCCTCGGCGCCGACCGCGTGCGCACCGTCATGATGCCGTCCCCCTATACCAGCCGGGACAGCCTGGAGGATGCGGCGGAGGTCGCGCGCCTGCTCGGCGTCAAGCTCGACAACGTCTCGATCGAGCCGGCCATGGCGGCCTTTGGTCAGATGCTGGCGCCGCATTTCGCCGGACGGTCGCCCGACATCACCGAGGAGAACATCCAGAGCCGTGCGCGCGGCATCACGCTCATGGCGATGTCCAACAAGTTCGGCCACATGGTGCTGTCGACCGGCAACAAATCCGAGATGTCGGTCGGCTACGCCACCCTCTATGGCGACATGTGCGGCGGCTACGCCGTGCTCAAGGACGTCTACAAGACGACCGTGTTCCAGCTCTCGCGGTGGCGCAACCAGGCGCATCCGCCGGGCGCGCTCGGACCGGCGGGCCGCGTCATGCCCGAGCGGGTCATCACCAAGCCGCCGACCGCCGAGCTCAAGCCCAACCAGACCGACCAGGATACGTTGCCGCCCTATGACGTGCTCGACGACATCCTGTCCTGCCTGATCGAGGGCGAGCTGCCGATCGGCGAGATCGTCAAGCGCGGCCATGACGAGGCGACCGTGCGGCGCGTCTGGCGCATGCTCGACCGCGCCGAATACAAGCGCCGCCAGGCGCCTCCGGGGGTCAAGATCACCCGCCGCGCCTTCGGCCGCGAGCGGCGCTACCCCATCACCAACGCCTACCAGGGCTGATTCCGGCCGGTCCACCCGGTCCGCGCAGTTCAGGCAATCCCGAGCCATCGGCCCCGCGTCGTCGCGCCGCACGGCCCGCAGGATACAGTATGCCCGCGACGTGATAGATGTATTGGCAGGCAGGGGGAGGATATGGGGCATGCTGCGTCAAATCGGCGCGAAGAGCGCGCACGAGGACATCGTCTATCCGTCAGCCATTCCGTTCGTCCTGGTCCATGTCGCCTGTTTTGCGGCGATCTGGACGGGGATCACCTGGGAGGCTCTCGCCATCTGCTTCGCGCTCTACTGGCTGCGCATGTTCGCAGTCACTGCGGGCTATCATCGCTATTTCTCGCATCGCGCCTACTCGACCAGCCGGGTGGTTCAGTTCCTCCTCGCGTTCCTTGCCCAGACGAGCGCCCAGAAGAGCGTGCTGTGGTGGGTCGCCAAGCACCGTCATCATCACCTGCATTCCGATACGGAAGACGACGTCCACTCGCCGGCGCGATCGGGTTTCGTCTACAGCCATGTCGGCTGGATTTTCGCGTGCCGGCACGACGCGACCGATCTGACGAGGGTTGCCGACCTGACGCGCTTTCCCGAGCTGATGTGGCTGCACAAGCTCGAATTGGCGCCGGCCATCGCCCTGGGGGTCCTGAGCTTTCTCGTCGCCGGCTGGTCCGGACTTGTGGTCGGCTTTTTCTGGAGCACAGTGCTCGTCTACCACGCGACGTTCTGCATCAATTCGCTGGCCCATGTGAGTGGCAGCAAGCGGTACGTGACCGGCGACGATTCCCGCAACAACTGGTTCCTCGCGCTGTTGACGATGGGGGAGGGCTGGCACAACAACCACCACGCCTATCAAAGCAGCGCCCGGCAGGGCTTCCGGTGGTGGGAGGTGGATGCGACCAACTATGCGCTACGCGCGTTGTCCTGGATCCGCGTCGTTTGGGATATGAAATCGCCGCCCGCGCACGTGCTGCGCAACGAGCAGAAGCTGGGCGCGCGCGTCATTAATCGCGCGGCCGAGCAGCTCGCCGCGCATTTCAATTCCGAGCGCATTGCGCTGGCCATTGCGTCGGCCCTGCACGGCGCCGAGCTGTCGGCCCTCAGGGAAGCGCTGGCGCGCGCCCATCACCAGGCGACCGAGGTGCTGAAGACCTGGCATCTGCCTCATATGCCAAGCCGGGACGAGTTCCTCGCCGAGGCCCGCGCGATGCTGCCCAAGACAAGGTCGCTCGACGACATCGTCGACCGCGCCCATGAACTGCTGCTCGAGGCGGTCGGTATGCGCCTCGCGGTTCCCGTCCCACAGAGCTCCTAGCCCATCGGATCGGTCCGGGGCGGCCGGACCCCCGAGCCGGCCGATCTTCCGGCAGGCCATGGACCCCGCCGGTCGACTCTGTTAGATTGACGGCATATTCCCGGCCGAAAGGCCCGGAATTGCTGGAACGGACGGCATGACGCTCACGCTCAACATTCGCCTGATCGAGCGAATTAGCATCGCGATTGCGACGCGATGTTGAGCCCGCACGCCTAGTCGCTTTCTGTTTTTCCAAATCTGGCTGAGCGGGCGCGCCCTTGATGGGGCGGTTGCCGTTTGACCGTATCAGAGCGAGTTCCGAGCCGTGCCGCTTCAGGTTTACAACACGCTGACCAGACGAAAAGAGACGTTTGAGCCGATCGATCCCGGCCATGTGCGTCTCTATGTCTGCGGTCCGACCGTCTACGACTTCGCCCATCTCGGAAACGCGCGTCCCGTCGTTGCATTCGATGTCCTCTATCGATTGCTCAAGCGGCTCTACCCGCGCGTGACCTATGTTCGGAACATCACCGACGTCGACGACAAGATCATCGACGCCTCGAAGGCGTCGGGCGAGCCGATCGATTCCATCACATCGCGCACGACGCGTGCCTATCAGCAGGACATGGCGGCCCTCGGCGCCTTGCCGCCCGATGTCGAGCCGCGCGCGACCGAGCACATTGCCGAGATGATCCGGCTGATCGAGATGCTGATTCAGCGCGGTCATGCCTATGCCGCCGAAGGCCATGTGCTGTTCAGCGTACCGTCGATGGCTGAGTACGGCCGGCTGTCGCGCCACAATCGCGAGGAGCTGATCGCCGGCGCGCGCATCGATGTGGCGCCCTACAAGAAGGATCCGGCCGATTTCGTGCTGTGGAAGCCGTCGACGCCGGACATCCCGGGCTGGCCGAGCCCGTGGGGCAGGGGGCGGCCGGGTTGGCACATCGAATGCTCGGCCATGAGCTGGAAGCATCTGGGCGAGACCTTCGATCTGCACGGCGGCGGCCTCGACCTGATCTTTCCCCATCACGAGAACGAGATCGCCCAGAGCCGGTCAGCGCACGGCACGCCGGTCATGGCACGCTACTGGATGCACAACGGCTTCCTTTCGGTGAACAGCGACAAGATGTCGAAGTCGCTCGGCAATTTCTTCACCGTGCGCGAATTGCTGGCCGAGGCGCCGGGCGAAGCCTTGCGCTATTTCCTGCTGAGCGGCCACTATCGCGCGCCGCTCGACTTCACCAGGCAGGGATTGGCAGAGGCGAAGGCGGCGCTCGATCGCCTTTACACGCCGCTGTGGACGCCGGACCCTTTCCTTCCAGCCGGAGCTGCGCCGCCGGCCGAGGCCGACATCCCGGCGGATGTCGTCGATGCCTTGCTCGACGATCTGAACACGCCGCTCGCCCTGTCGCGCCTGCATGCTTTGGCGAGCGACATCAATCGCTCGCGTGATCCGGTCGAGCATGTGCGGCTCAAAGGCCGGCTACGCAAGGGCGGCGGGCTCCTAGGCCTGCTCCAGCAGAACGCGGATGCCTGGTTTCGCGCGCCGTCGCCTGGCGGCACCAAGCTGGGCGAGGCCGAGATCGAGCAGAAGATCGCGGCGCGCAACGCGGCACGCAAGGCCAGGAATTTCGCCGAAGCCGACCGCATTCGCCAGGAGCTGTTCCAGGAAGGCATCGTCCTGGAGGATCGTCCGAGCGGCAACACGGAGTGGCGTCGTGCGTAGATGCCACAGGGAGCGCGCCCGATGACCGACCGTGTCTATCTCTTCGACACGACGCTGCGCGATGGCGGGCAGACCCAGGGCGTGGATTTCTCGGTCGGCGACAAGGTGGCGATCGCCGAGGCGCTCGACGGGCTCGGCATCGACTACGTCGAGGGCGGTTGGCCGGGCGCCAATCCAACCGACGACAAGTTCTTCGCGGCACCGCCCACGCTCAAGCACGCGCGGCTGACGGCATTCGGCATGACGCGGCGGCCCGGCCGCTCGGTCGACAACGATCCCGGCCTCGCCGCCGTGCTGGGCGCCAAGGCGCCGGCGGCCTGCCTCGTCGGCAAGGCCTGGGACTTCCATGTCGACGTGGCGCTCGGCATCAGCCAGGCCGAGAATCTGCGCATGATCGGCGAGAGCGTCGCGCATGCGATCAAGCGCGGCTTCGAAGCGATGTACGACGCCGAGCATTTCTTCGACGGATACAAGGCCAACCCGGGCTTCGCGCTCGACTGCATCAAGGCGGCGCACCAGGCGGGTGCGCGCTGGGCGGTGCTGTGCGACACCAATGGCGGCACGCTGCCCCACGAGGTCGAGCGCATCGTCGACGAGGTGAGCCGCGTCGTGCCGGGCGACCGGCTGGGTATCCATTGCCACAACGACACGGAGAATGCGGTGGCCAACTCGCTGGCCGCCGTGCGCGCCGGCGCGCGGCAGGTTCAGGGCACGCTCAACGGCCTGGGCGAACGCTGCGGCAATGCGAATTTGATCTCGCTCATCCCGACGCTGATGCTCAAGCTCGGCTTCAGGACCGCGATCGACGAAGACGGGTTGCGCCAGCTCACCCATATCTCGCGTCTGCTCGACGAGCGGCTCAACCGCGCGCCCAACCGCCACGCCGCCTATGTCGGCGAATCCGCCTTCGCGCATAAGGGCGGATTGCACGTCTCCGCCGTGGAAAAGGACCCGCGCACCTACGAGCACGTCCCGCCCGAGACGGTCGGCAATCGGCGCCACATCGTCGTGTCCGATCAGTCCGGCCGCTCCAACATACTCGCGCGCTTCCGCGAGATCGGCATCGAAATCGATCCGAAAAATCCCAAGGTCAATCGCCTGGTCGAGCTGGTCAAGGACCGGGAGTTCGACGGCTACGCCTATGACGGCGCGGAGGCGTCGTTCGAGCTGCTGGCGCGGCGCGCACTGCAGGACGTGCCCGACTTTTTCCGCCTGGTCAGCTTCCGCGTGATCGACGAGCGGCGCCTCAATGCCAAGGGCCAGCTCGTCACCCTGTCGGAGGCTACCGTGAAGGTGCATGTCGGCGACGGGCAGGTGATGACCGTCGCCGAGGGCAACGGCCCGGTCAACGCGCTCGACACCGCGCTGCGCAAGGCTCTGGTGCCGGTCTATCCCGTGCTCGACGAGGTCAGGCTGGTCGACTACAAGGTGCGCATCCTGACGCCGCAGGACGGCACCAAGGCGGTGACGCGCGTCATGATCGAGAGCGCCGATGCCAGCGGCGAGCGCTGGTCGACGGTCGGCGTCTCGGCCAATATCATCGACGCGTCCTACAACGCGCTGCACGACAGCATCACCTACAAGCTGCTGCGCGGGCGCTAGCGAGCATGGCAGGCACCAACTCGACCCAGGCTCCGGTGCTCGGCGGTCCACCCGTCATTCTGGTCGAGCCGCAGCTCGGCGAGAACATCGGCATGGCCGCGCGCGCCATGCTCAATTGCGGCCTGACCGAGCTGCGCCTGGTCAAGCCGCGCGACGGCTGGCCGAGCGACGAGGCGATCGCGGCCGCATCCGGCGCCGACAAGATCCTCGACGCCGCGCAGCTCTTCCCGAGCGCCGAGGCGGCGATCGCCGACCTCCAGCACGTCTACGCCACGACCGCGCGCCCGCGCGGCATGGTCAAGCGCATCCTGACGCCGCGCTTCGCGGCGGGGCGGATGCGCGCGCAGATGGCGCTCGGTCAGCGTTGCGGCCTGATGTTCGGCGCCGAGCGCATGGGGCTCTTGAACGATCATCTGGCGCTCGCCGACACGGTGATCTCGGTTCCGCTCAATCCGGCCTTCGCCTCGCTCAACCTGGCGCAAGCGGTGCTGATCGTTGGCTATGAATGGTTCCACGCGGCCGACGCCACGCCGCCGCAATTCCTATCGGGCGGCGGCGAAGCGCCGGCGCCAAAGGCAGAGCTGATCAATTTTCTCGTGCGCTTGGAGACCGAGCTCGACGATTGCGGCTTCCTCAGAAACCAGGAGGCCCGGCCCAGCATGGTCCGGAATCTGCGCAATCTCTTTCAGCGCGCGGGCGCCACGGACCAGGAACTGCGCACCATGCACGGAGTGGTTAAGTGTCTGGTGGAAAAGAGAAAAGACCGCCCTTGAGGTGGTTCATAATCGTGAATTCCCCCTTCACTGAAAGTTAACGAAGCATCTTTACGATCCCGACTGCTGCTCATCCGGCTGTCCTGGCCGGTCCTCGAGCGCAAGGGGAAGAGATACCGACATGACCAGCGCCGCAGCCGCCGCCACCATGGGCCCCAAGCTCGCCTTCTCCCAGAGCGCGCAAGCACAGGCGCCCGCCGGTGCCGCGCCCCCGCCAGCCGCTGTCGCTCCGCCTGTGGAGGATGGAACACCGAACGTATCGGGCGTCTACCGCGTGGACGTGCACACTGATGGCCTCTGGGCCGAGGTGGACCGCTTCGACAACTAGGAAAAGGCGCGGCAATTTGCCAAGCGCATTGTCGAGGTGACCCGCCACGAGGTGTCTCGGGTCGTGCTATGCGGCGTGAAGATCGGCGACGTGGCGATTGAAGACGCCATCATGGAGATGTTCGACAAGCCCGACCCCAGGCAGGTCGCGGCTGAAAAGGCCGCCCAAGAGGCGGCCGCCGCCGGCGAGACGAAGGCCAACGTGATTGACCCCGCCGACCTGCCGTACTGGCGTCGCTACCCCATGCAGATCGCGATCTACGGCGTGGGCGGTCTGCTCATGTTCATGGTGCTGGTCGCCTTCGGCGACAAGTTCAAGAAGATCTGGTTTCACCTGATGTCCGCTTGGATCTGGTCCTAACCGGCTCTATTTGCTGGCAATTTCGGCCCCATCAGGGGCTGCCCCGTGGGGTTTGACAAGCCCCGGCCGCCGACTATATTACACGCCCTTCCCGAGAATGAGGGCGGCCGGACAATGAGCCGGTCGCCACGCCGCCGGCTTGGCCGGGTCGGACTATCGGGACATGAACCAACCAACGGAAAGACACATGTCCAAACGCCAGGAATCTAAGTACAAGGTCAACCGACGCCTCGGCGTCAATCTGTGGGGCCGGCCCAAGAGCCCGCTCAACCGCCGCGAATATGGTCCCGGCCAGCACGGCCAGCGGCGCAAGAAGCCTTCCGATTTCGGTGTCCAGCTCCAGGCCAAGCAGAAGCTCAAGGCCTATTACGGCAATATCGGCGAGCGCCAGTTCCGCCGGCTCTATGAAGAGGCCGACCGGCGCAAGGGCGATACCGGCGAAAACCTCATCGCACTGCTCGAGCGCCGCCTCGATGCCGTGGTGTATCGCATGAAATTCGTGCCGACCGTGTTCGCCGCGCGCCAGTTCGTCAGCCATGGCCATGTCCGGGTCAACGGCAAGCGCGTCAACATCGGGTCCTACCAGGTCAAGGACGGCGACAACATCGAAGTGATGGGCAAGGCAAAGGAGCTCGCTCTCGTGCTGGAGGCGAGCCAGTCGCCGGAGCGCGACGTGCCCGACTACCTTCAGGTCGATCACAAGGCGATGAAGGGCAGCTTCGTACGCGCGCCGCAACTCGCCGATGTGCCCTATCCCGTGACGATGGAACCCAATCTGGTCGTCGAGTTCTACTCGCGCTGACCGGCGGACCGATCCGCTACGAATGAGCGACCAAGGGCCCGCTGCAACCGCAGCGGGCCTTCTCGCTTTTCCGGGCCCATCACGCGGATGGGATGACAGAATGGTGTCGCCGCTCTACGCCGGCGCGCCGGCGCCGGTCAAACGAAACATCGTCTGGCGACAAGTTTCAGGCGGCAGGCGGCAACTCGTCCTGGAGCAGGCAAGCCGTGCCGTGCCCGGACTCGAGAACGGTCAGCGGCGGCACGGAGCCGGTGCAGGCGGGGCGGACATGGGGACAGCGCGGCGCGAAGACGCAGCCGGCGCGGTCGGGGCTCGCCGACGCGCCATCGGTCAGCGCCGGCGGCGGCGCTCGGCGGCGGCTGGGATCGGGCACGGGAATGGCGGCGAGCAGGGCGCGGGTATAGGGATGGCGCGGCGTGCGCAGCACCTGGCTACGGCTGCCGATCTCGATCATGCGCCCGGCATAGAGCACGGCGATACGGTCGCTGAGTTGGCTGATCGCGCCGATGTCGTGGGAGATCAGCAGCATCGACAGCCCCATGGAGCGGCGCAGCTCCGCCAGCAGCGCCAGAATTTGACCGCGAATGGAAACGTCGAGCGCCGACACCGGCTCGTCGCCGACGATGAAGGTTGGCTCGACCGCAAGTGCCCGGGCGATACCGACGCGCTGGCGCTGGCCGCCGGATAATTCATGGGGGTAGCGCCGGGCGAAACCGGCATCGAGTCCGACCCGGCCAAGCAGATGGGCGACCTTGACGTCGCGTGCGCCGGGCGCGCCGATGCCGTGGATGTCGAGCCCCTCGCGCACGATCGCGCCGATGGTCAGTCGCGGGTCGAGCGAAGCATATGGATCCTGGAAGATGATTTGCAGCGCCCGGCGCATCGCGCGGCGTTCGCCGCCGCCGATCGCGCGCAGATCGGTGCCGCGAAAGCGCACCGTGCCGGCGCTTGGCTGGATCAAGCCTAGGAGGATGCGGCCCAGGGTCGATTTGCCCGACGCGGACTCGCCGACCAGGCCCAGCACCTCGCCTGGCGCGATGGCGATCGAGACATTCTCGACCGCGGTGAAGCGGTGCGCCCGCCAGGGCAGCATGCTGCCCTGGAGCGGAAACTCCTTGGTGACGGCCTCGGCGGCGATCAGCGGTTGGGCGGACATGGGGCTATGCCGAGGCGCGGACGTGGCAGGCGAAGCGGCGCGCGCCGGCTAGCGCTGTCATGGCTGGGGCCTTGCCGTCGCACAGGCCGGGGCGCGCATGGGTGCAGCGCGGGTGGAACCGGCAGCCCGCGGGAAAGGCGAGGGGATCGGGCGCCGTGCCAGGCAGGATGGCGACCGCGCCGATGGTGTCGCTGGCCAAATCCAGGCGCGGCACCGCGCCCAGCAGTCCCTCGGTATAGGGGTGGCGTGGGCTGGCGAAGATGTCGGTCGCCGACCCCTCTTCGACCATGCGTCCGGCATAGAGAACCACGACCCGATCGGCCAGTTCTGCGACAATGCCGAAATCATGGGTGATGAACAGCACGCTCATGCGCGTACGCCGCTTCAAGGTGCGCATGAGTTCTAGGATCTGCGCTTGAACCGTGACGTCGAGCGCAGTCGTCGGCTCGTCGGCGATCAGCAATAGGGGCTGGCACGCCATGGCGATGGCGATCAGCACGCGCTGGCGCATGCCGCCGGACATCTGGTGGGGATAGCTCTTCGCCCGTTCCGCCGGCGCGGCGATGCCGACTTCGGCCAGGCGCGCGACCGCCTCGGCGGCGGCTTGCGCGCGCGTCAGGCCGGCATGGACGCGCAGCAGCTCGGCGATCTGTTCGCCGACGGTGAGCACCGGATTGAGCGCCGTCATCGGCTCCTGGAACACCATGCCGATATCGCGGCCGCGCAGACGCCGCCGTTCCTCGGCGTCGAGCGTCAGCAAGTCGATTGCCGCGCCGTCACGACCACGGAAACGAAGCTGTCCCGATGTGCGCGCGTTGCGGCCGGCGCCGCCGACGCCGAGCAGACCCATGATCGCCTGGGCGATCACTGATTTGCCGCTGCCGCTCTCGCCGACCAGGGCGACGATCTCGTCGGTGCCGATGTCGAAGGACACGCGGTCGACCGCGTGCACGATGCCCATGTCGGTCGAAAAGTCGACCGATAGATCCCGAAGCTGGAGCAGCGGCGGCGCCGTCATTTCTCTGTCTTGACGTCGAGCCGGTCGCGCAGCCAATCGCCCAGCAATTGCGCGGTCAGCGTGACCATTAGGATGAGGGCGGCGGGCGCCACCACCAGCCACCAGGCCGCCAACATTTGGTGGCGGCCTTCGCCGACCATGCGGCCAAGCGAGGCGGTCGGCGGCTGAACGCCGATGCCCAGGAAGGACAGAGAGGATTCCAACAAGAGGATGGCGGGAAAATTGAGGGTCAGCATGACCAGAAGCGGTGAGGCGATATTAGGCAGAACATGGCGGAACAGGATGCGGATCGTCGAGGCGCCGAGCGCCTCGCTCGCCTCGATATAGGGCAGCGCGCGCACCGCCAGGACTTGGCCGCGCACCAGCCGCGCATAGTTCTCCCAGCTGTGCAGGCTGATCAGCAGGATCAGCACGGAAAGATCGGTGCCCAGCACGGCGATGCCGACCAGCACGAGCAGCAAATAGGGCAACGCGATCTGGATATCGACCAGCATCATCAGCACGGTGTCGACGGCGCGGCCGAGATAGCCGCTGATCAAGCCGATCGTCGTGCCGACCGCGCAGCCGATCAAAGTGCCGACCAGGGCGATGCCTAGACTGGTGCGCAGGCCGTAGATGCAGCGGGACAGCAAATCGCGGCCGAGCTGGTCGGTGCCGAACCAGCTCTCGGATGGTCCGCCCAGCCAAGAGGGCGGGCGCAGGCGGCGCAGCAGGCGGGTGGTGTCCGGGTCGAAGGGGGCCAGCCACGGCGCGAGCAAGGCGTTGAGAACGAGGACGGCGCCGATGACCATCAGGATGATGACATAGGCCGGCAGCGGCCGGCGCCGGCGGGCCGGTGTCGCGGCGGCGGACGCCTCGAACAAGCTGGCCATTTAGCCGCTCCGCCGCACGCGCGGGTCGACGACCGCGTAAAGCGCATCGACCAGGAAGTTGACCACGACCACCGTGAGCGCGAAGGCGATCACGCCGAATTGCAGCACGGGATAGTCGCGCAGTTGCACCGAGCCAATGAAGATCTGCCCGACGCCTTGAAACGAAAAGACGGTCTCGACGATCAGTGAGCCCGAGACCAAGCCGTTGAACTTGAGGCCCAGCACGGTGATGACCGGGATCAAGGCGTTGCGCACTGCGTGCTTGCCGATCACCATGGATTCCGGCAGGCCCTTGGCGCGCGCGGTGCGCACGAAGTCCTGGCTGAGCACGCCCAGCATCTCGCCGCGCAGATAGCGCGCAATCGCGGCGATCAAGCCGGCCGACAAGGTTATCGTCGGCATGATGAAGTGCCACCAGGTCTCGGAACCAATACTGGGCAGCCAATTAAGATAGAAGCTGAAGATCAGGATCAGGATGATCGCCAGCAGGAAGTGCGGCACGGCATAGCCGACGAATGCGACCCCCATGGCGGCCACGCCCAGGGCCGAGTGGCGCGCCAACGCCGCGGTGAGACCGAGCGGCAAGCCGATCGCGACCGTGGCGAGGAATGACAGCGCGGCCAGCCGCAATGTCGGGCCGATCGCCTCGGCATAGAGGTGGACGACCGGGCGGCGCTGGGCGATCGACCGGCCGAAATTGCCCCGGGCGATTTGGCCGAGATAGCTGACGAATTGCGCGGGCCAGGGGCGATCGAGGCCGAACTCCTGGTCGAGCGCGGCCTGCTCCTCCTGGGTCAGGCCGTCGTCGTAAAGGAATTGAAACGGGTTGCCCGAGATGCGCGCGGCGACGAAGGTGATGAGCAGGACGGCGAAGACCGTCAGGACCGAGCGAAACCCCTTGCCCGCCAGATAGCGCAGCATGCCACCCGGTCCCCGATCGCTCCCCGCTTGGCGTCGCTATTTGCGAACGCTGATCTCGCCCGCCCGGAACGACAGCACGTAAGGCCGCACATTGTGCGGAATCGACCACGTCACCCGGTCGTTCATGGCGAAGGATTCATAGGGCTGGTACAGCAGTACCCAGGGCACCAGTTCGGTCTCGCCCACTTCGAGCAGGCGCTTGTGCGCGGCGCGCCGCTCGTTGGGGTCGAGCGAGAAGCGAATGACCGAATAAAGCTTCTCCCATTCCGGCGCAAGCTCGGGCAGGAAGAATTTGTCGCGGCTGACCCAGCTCGACTTGGTCCAATGGGTGTCGAAGGCACCGAGCAGGTCGGGATAGTAGAGCGGATTGGACCAGTCGCGCGTCATCAGGGTCTTGGGGTCCTGGCCGAAGCCCTCGATCACCTGCAGCTTGACGTTGATGCCGACGTCTTTCCACATATCGGCGACCGCCTGGGCGGCCAGATTGCCGTAGGTGTAATAGTGCTGTTGGAAGTTGAGCGTGATCGGCGCGCCGCTATAGCCTGCCTCGCGCAGCAGCTTCTGGGCCTCGGCCGGGTCGAACCGGATCAGGTTGACGCCCGGGATCTCGGACGCGGTGCCGGGAAACTGGTGCGACTTCGGCACCACCGCCTTGCCATCCCACAGGGCCTTGACGAGCGCATCGCGGTCGATCGCCAGGTTGAGGGCACGGCGGATCTTCGGATTGTCGAGCGGCGGCACGCTCATGTTCAAGACATAGACGTGGAACATCGGCCAGGCCGTGCCGACGAGTTTGATGTTCGGCCGGTTGCGCAGCAGATGCTCCTGATCGGGCGGGATTTGCACGATGAAATCGACGTCGCCATTGACCAGAGCCGTGATGCGCGGCGCCATTTCCGGGATGCGGACATAACGAATGCGCTGCAGCGGCGCCTTTTCGCCCCAGAAATCGTCAAAGCGCTCGAGAATGACTTCTTGGTTGGGCTTGAACGAGGCGACGCGGTAGGGACCGGTGCCGATCGGCGCCAGGCCGGACTGGTCGAAGCCGACGTGCTCGACATGGGCCTTGGAGGTGACGCCGGCGTTGCGCGCGGCGAGCAGTATCTCCATCAATGGATCCGGCTTCTTGGCGACCACTCTGACGGTGCTGGCATCGACCGCCTCGGCGCGATCGAAATTATAGAAGAACCGGCCGTTTGAGCTGCGGAACGCCGGCAAGGCGATCTTGAACACCCGATTGAGCGAAAAGGCGACGTCGTCGGCGGTCATGACCGAGCCGTCATGGAACTTCACGTTAGGCCGCAGCTTGATTTCCAGCGTGTCGCCAGCCACGCGCTGCCACGACACGGCCAAGCCGGGTTTGAACTTGAGCTGCTGGGCGGTGGTGTCGATCTCCAGCAGCGTGTCATAGATGTTGTGCAGGAACTGGGCGCCGGCATTGGACGTTTCGGCCTGCACGTCGAGCGCGCGTACATGGGACTGCACACCGACGCGGAGCTCCTGGGAGGCGGCCAAGCTCGCGAGGCCGACGCAAGTGAACAGCGCGATGAGTCCGATCGCGGGTGGTCGAGACGAGAACGTGGAACGCGTCATGATGACCTCCTCGGTTAACGCATCTAATCAGCGGCGCTCGCCAAGTCGCGGCGGCGCCGGTCATACAGCCCATTGGCGGACGAGCAAAGATGGGTCAGCGTGCGGTCGGCATGGCGCATGCGCCAGCTCAGCATGCGCTGCGCATAGGCGGCGAGCGTGGCGGCATGGGCGGTATCCTGCGCCAGATTGCGGAACTGGCCGGGATCGCGCGTCAGATCGAACAGCAGGGGCGGCAGGCTTTCGAAGTGGACGTATTTCCAGTGGCGGTCCTGCAGCACGACCATGCCGCCGGCGTCGAAATCCAGGCCCATGACCTGGGCCGACGGGTCCGGGTAGCCGGGACTCAAATCGAACTCGTAGTGGACCTCTTCCGCCCAGTCGGCCGGCGCTAGGTCGCGCAGCCAGCCCATCAGGCTGCGGCCGTCGCAGGCGCGCGGCGCCGCGCGGCCGAGCCAGTCGAGAATGGTCGGCATGATGTCGACCGCCTCGGTCATACGGTCGACGATCTGGCCGCGCGTGGCGTCGGCCGCACCGTCGGGATCGCGGATCATCAGCGGCACGTGGTAGCTCTGGTCGAAATAGAGCTCCTTGCCCATGAGATAGTGGTCGCCAAGCTGCTCGGCGTGGTCGCTGGTGAAGACGATCAGGGTGTTGTCCCATTGGCCGGTTTTCTTCAAGTACTCGAAGACGCGGCCGAGTTGGGCGTCAACCTCGGCGATCAGCCCGTAATAGGCCTTGCGCATGGCGCGAACGGCGTCATCGTCCATGTCCGCGACCAGGCCCTCGGCGCGGCGGAAGAATTTGCGCCGCGGCAAGGTCTCGATGTAGTGGCGCAACGCCGGGTGCTGGGCCGCTTCCTCGGCCGGGCTGGCGGCGCGCAGCGGCATGGGAATGCGTGCCTCGTCGATGATGTCGTGATAGGGCGCCGGCGCCACCAAGGGCGGGTGCGGGCGGTAGTAGCCCAGATGGAGCGCCCAGGGGTGGCGCCGCATCATCTCCATGCACTCGATGCCGCGGTCGGTTGACCACGCGCTGTCGGACAACTCGGCCGGAATGCGGCTGGGCGCCCGCGACGGGCCGGGCTTGCCCGACGCCGGCAACCAGATGTCCTTGAAATCTTCGGGCAGAGCGTGGCCGCGCGCGGCGACCCAGGCGAAGTAGTTGCGGAAATCGTCCTCGTCGAAGTGGGCGAAGACCTTCCAGCCTTCCATGATGTTGCCGATCTGGGTGAAGCGCGGATCGTGCGGCGACACGGTGCGCGGATCGGGGGTGGTGGTTGTGTAGCCGACGATGGTCGGCTCGTAGCCGGCCCGACGCAGCTCGGCCGAGAGCGTGGCGTGGCGGGCATCGAGCGGCACGCCATTCGTGACCACCCGATGGTTCATGACATAGAGCCCGGTCAGCATTGAGGCGCGCGCCGGGCCGCAGGGCGCGCCCTGGCAATAATGGCGCTTGAAAGTCACCGCCTCACCGGCGAAGCGGTCGAGGTTCGGCGTCTTCACCGCGGGATGGCCGAGTAAGCCCAGGCTGTCGCCGCGCCACTGATCGACCACGATGAAGAGAACGTTGCGGTTGCCGGAAGGGCGCGAACTGCTCATGGGGTTGGCTCCATGGACTATCGTGGCGTCAGGTGCAATTGGGCGCCGGCGATCGGCGCGCCGTCGACGCCGCGAAACTCGACGGCGAGCGCGCCGGTCGCCGCGATCGCCACGCGGCCATAGGCGAAGGTGGCGCGGCCGATATCGCTGAACACCACGGTCGGGTTGAGGATGTCGTCGACGGTCTTGGCGGCGCGCGACGGGCCGGCGCGCAGCGGGCCGATATTGGCCTCGTGGAAATCGGCGCTGCCGTCGCGGTCGGTGTCGTAGGCGATGAGGTTCGAGACGTGCTGGTCGCCGGTCAGGAACAGCACGTTGCGGATGCCGCGCTCTTTGATGAAGGCGACGATCTCCAGCAACTCGCGCTCATAGCCATAGGGGTTGTCGCGTTCGCCCCGGGCCCAGCCATCGCGATAAAACCACCGCTCGGGATCGCGCAAATTGCCGCTCGGGATCGACAGCGGCACGGAGCTGACCACTAGCTTCCAGGTCGCTGGCGAGGCGGCGAGCGTGTCCTTCAGCCACTGCTTCTGGGCCGCGCCCAACATGGTTTTCGGCCGTTCCGCCGTGTCGTGCCAGTATTTCGGGTCCCGGTAGGACCTTGTGTCGAGCATGATGATCTCGGCGCGCGCGCCCCAACGGTGGGCGCGGTAGAGCCGCCGCTCAAAACCGCCGGACGGATCGGCGAGCGCGCGGATCGGGTTGTACTCGAACATGACTTGGCGCGCGTCGCGGGCGAATTGCGGGTTGAATTGCAACGGGCGCTTCGACGGATCGGCCTGGGCGAGGCGGGGGTCGCGCGCCGCTTCCTCGGCGTTTGGCCCCTCGGTCAATTCCGGCACGCCGATGTCGTTGACGATCTCGTGGTCGTCCCAGGTGGCGATCATGGGCACGGCGCGCAGGAACGCGGCGAAGCGGTGGTCGCTGCGGTGATAATGCCAGTCCCGGCGGAAATCGGCGACATTGGTCACGTAACCGGGCCCGGGTTTGGGAATCTGGAAGTCGTTGTCGGCGGCCAGGCCAGGATCGGGCGCCTTCGCCGTGACCGGGCGGTCCGAATAAAGCATGTCGCCCAGCGCCAGGAACAGGTCGGCGTTCTCGCGTTCCATGGCGGCGAAGATCGCAAATCCGTCGAGGCCGAGCGGCGTGCCGGTACGGACGCGGCCATAGCCCTGTCCGCCGAGGTCGGCGCCGAACAGCAAAGTGAGCGGCCGCGCTTCGCTTGGCGCCGGCGCTGTCGCGAAGATGCCAGTGTTGGGCAGCGGGCCGGCGGAGCCGACAACCCGATAGTGGTAGCGGCGGCCGGCGCCAAGGCCGTCGGCCAGGATTTGGCCCATGCGGCCGCCATCCTCGCTCAAAACCAGCGCCTGGCGCTTGATGACGCGCGTGAATCCAGCATCCTCGGCAAACTCGATGGAGTAACCGCCGGGCGTATCGGTTTGCACCCAAAGGACGGCGCCATCATGGGTCGGATCGCCGCTGGCGATCAGTTGCGCCTCGGCCGACGGTGCGGCACCGATCAGGCCGGCGAGAAGGAGAACTCGAAGGTTGGCGACCGGCCGCATACTCTTATTTGTACCAAAGGCCGGGCAAGGCGAGCGCGATCTGCGGGAACAGATAGATCAGCACGACGCAGGCGCCTTGCAGATACATGAACGGCATCATGCCCTTGTAGATGTCGATCAGGTTCCACTCGGGCACGACCGCTTTCAGGTAATAGGCCGACAGCGCGACCGGCGGCGACAGCCAGCAGGTTTGCAGGGTCACGGCCACGAGGATGCTGAACCACACCATGTCGACATGCAGACCGTTCAGGAGGGGAATGAAGATCGGCACGATGATGACCACGATCGGCACCCACTCCAGCGGCCAACCCAGGATGAAGCACAGCACCAGCACGCTGATGATCAGTAGATTGGGCGAGATGTTCCATTCCAGCAGGGTCTCGGCGAGGAATTGCGGCGTGCCGAAGGCGGAGAACACCGAACCCATGAAGGTCGAGGCCGCCAGCAGGATCATGACCATGGCGGTGGTCTCGGCGGTGCGATAGGTAGCGTCCCTGATCACTTTGAAATCGAGCCGGCCGTTGACCGCGGTGACCGCGAGCGCCCCGGCGCAGCCGATCGCCGCGCCCTCGGTCGGCGTCGCCCAGCCCGTGACGATGGTGCCGAGCGTCGCCAGGATCAGAACCGCAAGGGGAAACAAACCGAAGCACAGTTCGCGGATCAACTGGCCGGTACTGACGTTGAGTTCCTTTGGCGACAGCGACGGGCCCAGCTTCGGATTCAGAAACGTCCGGGTCATGGTGTAGGTGAGATAGATGAACGCCAGCAGCAAACCGGGCAGGATAGCGGCGGCGTACAGCTTGGCGATCGACACCGAAAAGGCCGGCCCCATGACCACCAGCATCACGCTGGGTGGGATGAGAATCCCCAGCGTGCCGCCGGCGCATATGGTGCCCGCCGACATGGCGGGGTCGTAGCCCTTCTTCTTCATGATCGGTCCGGCCATCAGCCCGATGATCGACACCGAAGCGCCAACGATGCCGGTCGCCGCCGCGAACAAGGTGGCCGTGACGATGGTGCCGAGATAGAGCGAGCCGTGCATGCGGCCGCAGAGGATCTGCACGGCGTGGAACAAACGCCCCATCAAGCCCGCGCTCTCCAGCACGTAGCCCATGAAGGTGAACAGCGCCACGGCCGCCAGCACGGTCTCCGTCATGACCGAGAAGTACTGATAGGTCATCAAGTAGAAGACGCGCTCGCCCAGCCCGATATAACCGAACACGGTGGCGAGGAAGATCAGCGTGAACGAGATCGGGAACCCGCCCAGGATCACCACGAACAGCAGGCCGACCAGGACCAGGCCGAGGACTTCGAGGCTCATGGGTTCGCCGCGCGCGTGGTTTGGTCAATTGGCGTGGGCGGCATCAGGTGACCTCGCCGGGCGGGGCCTGGTGGCGATAGTCGATGCCGGTGCGCAGAGTCTTGATGCATTTCAAGACTTCGGCGATGCCTTGGAGCAGCAGCAGCGCGGCGGTGATCGGAATGATCGTCTTGTACAGATAGGCCGGCGGGCGCCAGGTGGTGACCAATTGCTCCTTGAACTCCCAGGATTCGGCGGCGAACTCCCAGCTCAGCCAGGCGAACATGGCGATGCCGGGCAGGAAGAACAGGATGTATTGGGCGATGTCCATGCGCACCTGGGTGCGCAAAGACAAGTGCTGGGAAATGAAATCGGTGCGGATGTGCTTTTGCAGGCACAGCGCATAGGCCGCGGCCAGAGAGAAATGTGCGCCATAGGCCATGGTCGCGATGTCGTTGGCCCAGATGGTCGGCTGGAACAGCTTGCGGACGGTTACTTCCCAGACCAGGACCAGAAACATCGGCATGATCAGCCAGGCCGATGCCTTGCCGGTGCCGATGCTGATTCGGTCGATGACCTTGGTGACGCGGTCGATCCAGTCCATGGTCGGTTGGTTCCTCGCGGGCTGCGCGGGTCAGCCCGTTGTCGGTTCAGATGATGTCGCGCGGGTATGCATCATGGTTCCGGCCGGGCGCCGCGACCCTCGGCGCCAGGCCAGCCCACCTCCCGGCCAATGCCTACTTGGCGCCCGCCGCGCCGCTGATCAGGGTCGACAGCTTCGCCGTCTCGCGGGTGAAGGGGACCACGAGATTGGCGAACTCGCGCTGCGAGTCCAGGACCTTCTTGAAGAACGGATCCTTCTCCTCGAACTTGGCAAGCACCCTCTTCGCCGAGTTGATCCAGGCCGGCGCGTAGTCGGGCGGGGCGTCGAACATGGTGACGCCCTTCTCGGTGGTCAGCACCTTCAGCGCCTTGGCGTTCTCATGGATGAAGTAGAGCATGGCGTCGAACAGCGAGGCGGTGATTGACACCTCAATGATCGTCTGCAGATCGGGCGTCAGCTCGCGCCACTTCTTGCCGTTGATGATGATGTCGGCGATGTCGATCGCCTGGTGCAGCCCCTGGATCGAGTAGAACTTGAAGATGTCGTGCAGGCCGACCTTGATGTCGCTGGCCGGGTTGATGAACTCGATGCCGTCGACGATGCCGCGCTCGGCCGCCGGGATCACCTCGTTCGAGCCCAGATTCATCGGAATGCCGCCCATGTCCTTGAGCACGTCGCTGGGCAGGCCCGAGGAAATGCGGAAGCGCAGCTTGGTGAACTCGGCGACCGACGTGATCGGCTTCTTGAACCAGCCCAAGGCCTCCGGCCCGTCGGGGGCGTAGAGGAACGGCATGACGTCGGCCTTGAGGATCTTGGTGTAGTACTCGACGTAAAGATCGCGGCCGCCGCCGTTCATGTACCAGGCCAGGTGGCCCATTTGGTCGAGGCCGCTGCCCGAGCCGCCCAGCGGCGAGCTGAACAAGCCGGCGGCGGGATGCTTGCCGGTGGCGTAATGAGTCCACCATTGGCCGGCGTCGATCAGGCCCTTGTTGCAAGCGTCGAGAATTTCGTTGGGGTTGACGATGGCGCCGGCGGGCAGGATCTCGATCTTGAGCCGGCCGCCCGACATCTTGTCGACATTGGACGAGAACTTGTTGAGCAGGACGTGGTGCGGCGTGCCGGTCGGATTGGCGGTTTGCAGCTTCCAGCGGATGGTGCGCGGCGCCTGCGCCTGCGCCGCCGCCGGGGCGACCGCCGCGCCGGCCAGCCCGGCACCGACTGTCTTCAGGAATTTTCTGCGCTTCATGGTCCCGTCTCCTCAGGTTGGATCGTTGACGTGTTGTGGTTTGGTAATGATGCCAATTCAGCTTCCCTGTGCGTACCGTTCCTTGGTGACAACCATGTGACGCCTTGCCGCGTTCACCACCTCACATTCACGTTCTTGAGCTGGGTGTAGCTGAGCAGTTCATCGAAACATTCTTCCTGGCCGATGCCGCTTTGCTTCCAGCCGCCATAGGGCACGCCCAAATAGCGGCCGTTGGAATTGATCCAGACATAGCCGGCCTCGACCCGCTCGGCGGTTTCCATGGCCTTGGCCAGGTCGTTGGTGACGATGGCAGCGGTCAGGCCGTATTCGACGCCGTTGACCCGTGCCAGCATCTCGTCGGCGTCGCGCCACGGCATGATCGACATGACCGGACCGAAGATTTCCTCGGCGCCGATGCGCATGCTGGGCGCCACCTCGTCGAACACGGTCGGCGCGATGAAGAAACCATTGGCAAGCGCCGGCTCGGCCGGCTTGGCGCCGCCGGTCAGGAGCTTGGCGCCCTGCGCCTTGCCGGACTCGATGAAGCCCATGATGCGCTCGAACTGGCGCTGGGACACGATCGGGCCGACCTCGAATTGGTCGAGCCAGGGCGGGCCGATCGGCAGCGCCTCGGCCAGCCGGACGATCTCGGCCGCGACCACCTTATGCAGGCTCTCATGTACGAACACGCGCGAGGTCGAACTGCAGGACTGGCCTTGCCGGTTCATGTTCATGCCCTTGATTGCGGCCGAGGCCGCCTTCTTGGGATCGGCATCGGGGAAGATGATGATCGGGTTCTTGCCGCCCAATTCGAAGGTGACGCGCTTCATGCCGTCGGCGGCGTCGCGGGCAATCGCGCGCCCGGTCGGCACCGAGCCGACGAAGCCAATGCGCGACACGTCAGGGTGGCGCACCAGCGCCGCGCCAGTGGCGCCATCGCCGGTGATCACGTTAACCACGCCGTCGGGCAGGATGCCGGCGCAGAGCTCGCCGATCTTCAGGCTCGACAGCGGCGCCTGCTCGGAGCCCTTGATCACCACCGTGTTGCCTGCCGCCAGCGGCGCGGCCGCCTTCTCGACGCAGAAGCGGAACGGATGGTTGAACGGGTTGATCTTGGCGACCACGCCGTAAGGCTGGCGGCGCGTGAAGTTCAGATGGCGCGGCCCCTGGCTGGAGGTTTCGCCCTTGATCTCGGTGACCAGGCCGGCGAAGTAGTCGAGGGTGTCGGCGGTCCAATCCATATCGCCGCGCATGCCGGCGATCGCGTTGCCGGAATCGACGGCATCGATCAGCGCCAATGACTCGCGGTGGTCGCGAATGCGCTGGGCCAGCGCCTTCAGGCATTTGGCGCGCTCGCGCATGGGCATGCGGCCCCATTCGCGGAACGCCTGCTTGGCCGCCTTCACCGCGCGATCAACATCGGCAGCGCCGGCGGTCGGCACGTCGCCGATGCGCCGGCCGGTCGCGGGGTTGATCGATTCGAAGCGCTTGCCTTCCGCCGCCTCCTGCCACCGGCCGCCGATATAAAGCCCGCTCGGAATGCGGCCGAGATCGGGTTCGGGGATGGGGTTGGGGATAGAGGTCATGCGTCCCCGATCCTGTCTGGTAGGGGCGCAGCATGCCTAACGGCCGAACGACGTTCGGTCTTGCGGCGGCGGTTCTGAAGGAACCGCGCGGGCCGCGCCCCTGATATCGGCGATGACGGACGATGAGTCCGTCCCATAGCACGCCTTACGGCACGATCGCCGCGCGCAGCACTTTGCGCTCGGCCGCTTGCTTCATGGCATTGCCGACATCGTCGAGTCGGAATTTGCCGTCGACCAAATCGTGGAACGGAAAGCGCTTGCGGTTGGCGGCGACGAAATCGAGCGCTTCGATCAGATGGCGTGGGTGGTAGTTGTGCACGCCGCGGAGCGTGATCAGGTTGCGCAAAAGCAAATTAGCGTCGAAACGCACGAAGGAGTCCGGATTGACCACGCCGCCCAGCACATAACGCCCGCCGACCCGCAGCATGCGAAGGCCCGACGGGATGACGTCGGGCGAGCCGGTGACCTCGATCACCGCGTCCGCGCCCTGGGGCTTGCAGATGTCGCGTACCTTCTTGCCCAAATCGACGTCATTGAGCCCGGTCGGATCGACGGCGACATCGACGCCGAACTTCGAGCCCAACTCGCGCCGCGCCGCCACCGTGTCGATGGCAACCACCAGGCGCGCGCCGCGCGCCTTGGCGATCGCCGCGCCGTACAGGCCGAGCAGGCCGAGGCCCTGGACCACGACCGCGTCGCCCATGGCGATCTCGGCGGCTTCGGTCACCGAGATCATGGTGGCCACGCCGCAATTGACCGGCGTCGCTTCCTCGTCGGTCAGGTCCTTCGGCAGCTTGAGAATCCAGGATTGGGGCAGGATATAGCAATACTCGGCGAAGCCGCCGTGAAAATGGGGATCGTCGGCGACTGCCATATGGCCGTATTTCTCCACGCCCGGCGATTTCTGCGGGATGTCGAGCACCTCGGTGTAGAAGTTCGGCCCGTGGATGAAATACTCCGACCAGGTGATGCGGTCGCCCGCCGCCAGCTTGTCGCCGCGCATGTCATGGGAGATCGCCTGGCCCAGTTCGACGATCGTGCCGATGATCTCGTGGCCGAGCACGCCCGGGCAAGGGTTGGGCCGGCGCCCCTCATAGGAATGGATATCGGACCGGCAAATTGTCGACATGGTGATGCGCACCAGCACCTCGTTCGGCTTGACCGGCCGCAGCGGGAACTCGCGCACATGAAATGGCTGATTGGGCGCGTCGTAGACGACCGCCTTGCCGGTTCTTGGCCGGGTTTGAACCACCCCCATCGATAACTCTCCCTAGGCGTCCCCGCTGCGCTACCGTGATGCCCTTCCCCGCGCGCAGCGTGGGGCAGGGTGGAAACTTCGGTTGAGCTACACCACCATCAATGCGCCGCCGCGCCGTTGACCGCGAAGTCGAAGATGTGATGGCTCTTCAAGCCGCCGGCCTTGGCGCGCGCCTTGTAAGCGTCGGATAGCGGCTCGCTGACGATGAAGGGCACGCGCGCTTCCGTGACTGCGCCATGGGTGCGCAACCGGTGGCCTTCCAACCCCTTGAGGTCGTGGTCCTTCTCCGAGGCGCCGATGCAGGTGCCGGTGTCGCCGATCACCGCCACGTCGCCCTCGCGGTCGAGCGGCAGATCGAAATCCTTGCATACCTTGTACTTGTCGAGCACGGCCGATAGGCCTGGCGTGTGCTCGATCAGCTTCATGATCCTGTCGGCGTTGGCATTGCCCTTGCAGCAATAGACCCGCACGAAACCGCCGAGCGCGCCGTGGTGAGCGACAAAGGCATCGGTGATCGGGCAGATCACGGTCGTGTCGCCCTTGCCGAAAGCATCGTCCAGAATATCTTGCAGCCAGATCACGTTGGGCGTGCCGTCGGGTTTCGACTTGTCGTTCATGCCGTGATCGGCGGTGAGCGCCACGATCGCGCCCAGATCGGCGAGGCGGCCGAACTTTTCGTCGATCGCCTTGTAGAAGTCATTCGCCGTCTTCTCGCCTGGCGCGTACTTATGCTGGATATAGTCGGTCAGCGACAAATACATGATATCCGGCTTCTCCCGCTCGAGCAGGCGGATGCCGGCTTCCAGCACGAACAGCGAGAGATCGGCGGAATACATGTGCGGCAAGGGCATGCCGACCAGCTTGAGTGCATTCTCGATGCCGTTCTCGGCCTTCGTGCACTTATCGGCTTTTTCCGAGGAGAAGCTGATATTGCCGCGGCTGAGATCGAGATTCTTGCTCAATTGGCGCCGCAGCTTGTCCTTGGCAGTGATCGACACTACCTTCGCACCGGCGCGCGCGTATTCGGCCAAGATGGTGGTGCCGCGCAGCAATTCGGGTCCGGTCATGACCACCGCTTCGCCGGTTACGGGATCGAGATAGAAATTGCCCGAGATGCCGTGCACGGAGGCGGGCGCGCCGGTGATGATCGACATGTTGTTGGGGCAGGTGAAACTCGGCACCGTGCCGTCGGCAACCGCGCCGAAGCCCTTGGTCATGAACTTGTCGATGTTTGGGATGATGCCGTCCTTGCGGCCGCGCTCGATATAGGCGGGATCGCCGCCATCGATGCACACCACCACGACCGGCCGCTTGGGCCAGCCATAATTGACGCCGTTCACTTGCACCGTCGGTCTGTCGCCGTTCTTTGCCACGTCCATCCTCCGCGTCACGCAATCGAGCTTGTCCAAGGCTAGGCTCGGTCCTATCATCCGAAAAATCGAAAATTCATGGTCTTCCATCGAGAAAATCAATGTATGAGAAATGGCTTAAGGCCTTTCACATGGTGGCGACCCAGGGCGGTTTCACGGCGGCCGCGCGCACCCTCAATGTTGGCCAGCCTACGGTCTCTGTCCATATCAAGACCCTGGAGGATTACTTCCAGGTCGAGCTGTTCTACCGGCGCGGCCGCGCCGTCGAATTGACAGAGACCGGCCGGGCACTGCGCGACATCACGCAAGGACTCTATGGCCATGAGGCGGAGGCGGTCAGTTTCCTGCGTTCGGTCGGCCAGATGGATCGCGGCCAGTTGCGCCTGGGCGCGGTCGGACCTCATGACGTGATCGAGCTGGTCGACGCTTTCCGCTGGCGCCATCCCCGCATCGACTTGGCGGTCAATGTCTCGCCCCGGCGCGACATCCTGGCGCGTCTGGTCCAGTTCGAGATCGATGTGGGCGTGTTCGCTGACGATCCCGCCTCGACCGAAATTTTCTCCACGCTGTATTGCCGCCATCCCGTGCGAGTCGCCGTCCCGCGCGGCCATCGGCTGGCCAAGCGCGCGCGCATCCGCATTGCCGAGCTGGCGGGCGAGGCCGTCATCCTGCGCGACGCCCCGGCGGCGACCCGGCGTGCCGCCGACCGCGCGCTCGCCCAGGCCAAGGTCGCGATCAAGCCGATCATGGAGATCAACAGCCGAGAATCCGTGCGCGAGGCGATCGCGCGCGGCATCGGCATCGGCTTCGTCTCCGAGCGCGAATTCGCGCCGCACCCGGATGTGCGCTTGCTGACGGTGCGCGACGTTGCAATCGAGACTTCAAGCTATGTCGCGTGCCTGGCGGTACGACGCCAGCGGCCATTGATCCGGGCCTTCATGGCGATGGCGAAGGAGATGGCGTTGACGGGTGGGGGCGCATAGTCCGTGATGACAGAATGGTGATGCCGCTCTAGCATTGCCGCGGGCCGTCATCGGCCCAGGGTCGATCAAACAACAATCATGCCACCGTCTACCATTCGCGGTGCGGCGATCACCGCGCTGTTCTTCCTGTCCGGATTTAGCGCGCTGATCTACCAGATCGCCTGGCAGCGCCTCCTCGGATTGTTTGGCGGCGCCGACACGGTGGCGGCGACGCTGGTCATCTGCGCTTTTCTCGCCGGCCTCGGCCTCGGCAGCCTGCTCGCCGTCCTGGCTGCCGACGGGTTGTCGCGCCGGCGCGCGCTCAACTGGTTCGGCCTGTGCGAGCTGGCGATCGCGGCCTATGCGGCCCTCTCGGTTCCGCTCTTCTACGATGTGCTGTTCATCGGGCTGGTCGAGCTTTCGCGCTCGCGCACGCTGGTGTTTGCCGTCGCCTTCGTCAGTCTGATCGTGCCGACCATGCTGATGGGGCTCAGTCTTCCGCTTCTGTCGCGCGCCTTGGTCGACGACATCGGCCGGGCGGCGCGACGGATCGGCGTGCTCTACGCGATCAACACCGGCGGGGCGGCAGCGGGCGCGCTGGTCGGCGGGCTGTGGCTGATCGGCAGCTTCGGCTATCAGTCGGCCATTCTCGTCGGCGCCGTGCTCAACGCCATCGTCGGCTTCGGTGCGCTCGCGACGCGGCTCGACCGGGGCGAGGATCATGTCGAACCGTCGCCGGCCGCCGACCGCGCGGGCGGTAGCAACGCGGTGCTGCATCGCTGGTGCCTGCTGGTTTTTGCCTCGGGATTTCTCGCGGTCGCGATCCAGGTCTGCTGGTATCGGTTGTTCGGCGTCATGATGCAAGGCAACGCCTACGGATTCGCAGTGGTCCTGGGCGTTTTTCTGCTGGGCGATGCGCTCGGCCTGCTGACCGGCGCCCTCCTCGTCGATCGCGTGTCCGATCCGCGGCGCACCTTCCTGCTGCTCCAGGGCCTCGCCGGCCTGCTGGCTGTCGGCGGCGCCTATGTGATTTACCAGGCATCGGGGGTCGAGACGTGGCGTGCCCTGCTGGTGAACGTCGACGAATTCGTCGTTCCGCCGCGCAACGTCATCGCCGTCATGACGCTGATCGTCGCGCTGACGCTGATTGCCAGTTTTGTCGTGGGCTTCACCTTTCCATTGGCCCAGCGCGCCGTCCAGAACGATCCCGAACTGATCGGCAGGCGGGTCGGCCTCATTCAGCTCGCCAACATCGCAGGCAACAGCCTGGGCGGGCTGGTTACCGGATTGGCGTTGCTGCGCGTCTTCGGCAGCTCAGGCGCCTGGCTGGCCGTGCTCGGTCTCGCACTTTGCTTTGCCCTGCACCTGGCGATCGGCGATCGCCGGCGCGGCGCCGCTCTGGCGATGCTCGCGGCGGGCGTCGCCCTCGCGCTGGCATTTCCTGGCAATATCGGTCTGTGGTCGCGCCTGCACGGCGTGACCGCGGCGCAGAGCGCCGACATCGGCGAGGACCATACGGGCCTCGCCGTCTTGCGCCGTTTCGAGAACGGCGCCTACCGCATGTACATCCAGGGCCATTCGCAGAGCTGCCTGCCGGTGTGCACGGTTCACGCCTTCCTCGGCCTGATCGGGCCACTGGTTCATCCCGAGCCGCGTGAGGTCCTCGTCGTCGGCGTTGCCGCGGGCGGCACGCCCTACATGGCCGGCATCAACCCGCAGACGAGCCTGGTGCGCGCGGTCGAGATCGTCGCGCCGTCGCTCGGCCTGCTCAGGCGCTTCGCCGGAGCGGGCGGCGGGCTCGGCATCGACCGGTTGCTATCCGATCCGCACTTCCATCTGGTCGTCGGCGATGGCCGGCACGACCTCTTCGTCGAAGGGCTGAGCTATGACGTGATCGAGGCTGACGCAATCCTGCCGCGCACCGCGCATAGCGGACTGCTCTATTCGCGCGAATATTTCGAGCGCATGCGCCGGGCGCTCAAGCCCGGCGGCATTGCCGTGCAGTGGGCGCCGACCGAGCGCACGATTGCGACCTTCCGCGCGGTCTTTCCCCATGTCGTCTATGCGGCCCCGGCGCTGCTCGGCAGCGAGCGGCCGATCCCATACGACCCCGCGGCGCTGGCGCGTCGATTGGACGAGCCGGCGATCCGCGGCCACCTCGAGGCCGCGCAGGTCAATATCGACGAGCTGCGGTCCGTCTATGTCGCAAAGCCGCCGGTGGTGTGGAGCGCTTCGGCGCGATCCCCCGACGTCAATACCGATCTGTGGCCGCGCGACGAGTACTATCTCAACAATCCGATGGTGACCCGCTGGTAGCGATCACCTGCCGCCGAACAGGCAGGTGATGTTGATCCGCCGGTTGTCGTGGCCGGGCGCGAAGCGGAAACGATCGGTTTCGTGGATTAGCCCGGAATCGAAGATGACCGCGCGGTTCTGCCGATAGGGGATGCGGATGCCTGCCGCGCGTGCCGGTCCGAGAAACTCGTAGATGCGGTCGGCCGGCGCAGCGTTGTAGTCGCGAAAGCTCCAGCCCGCCGGCACTGGCTTGGGATAGACGATCAGGCCACCGGAATCGGGGTCGAGATTGGCGCTGTCGGGCGTGATCCAGAAGTTGACGTTCACCGCCGCGAAATCGGCATGGGGATTGATGCCGTGCATGCCGGCCGCATAGCTATAGGCCCACATCTTGCGCAGGGTATGGCGACCCAGGATGCCCGGCAGGCGCTGGCGCAGCTCCTCGACGATACGAAGCAGCAACGGATCGTTGAACCCGTCCTTCATGTAGGCGCCGAGATAGCCGGCACCCTTGGCCTCGAACCAGATCGTCGAGTTGAGGCAGAAGCGGCGCAGCGCCTCGAGCGCCTCGCCGGTCAGCAGGCCGTCGACGGTGACGATGTGCGGATTGGCTGCATCCCAGCGATCTTCAATGCCGGCGGCATCGAGTGATGGGTTGACGGCGGGCTGATCGCGCCAGCCTGTCGCATCGAGGCGCACGAGCCGGTCATGCCACGGACCGATCGAAGCCAGGTCGGCGGGCGCGAGGTCGAAGCCGGTCATGTCGTCGGCCGCACGGCCGAGGCGTCCGATCAGCGCGCGATAGGCCCCGGCCACATGATCGAACGAACCGGGCAGGAGCTCGCGATGGCGCAGATGCTCGATCTGACCAAGGTCATGGACGAGACGGTGCATCACCATACGCGACGAGGCCGTGGACGGCGCGGCGACCGCGGGAATGTCGGCATAGGCGTCGGCGGGCTCGTTGAGCGGCCTGCCGCGCCGGAGGCGAAGCGACCGGTGAAAGCAATGGCCCGCCTCGACGAGCGCACCCTGCTCGAGCAGGACGAGACCGAGATTGTCGAGGACCGCCGGCACGGCGGGATGGTCGGCCAAGATAGCGCGGTAGCGAGCAACCGCTCCCGCGGAATCGCCCTGCATGGCATGTGCATTGGCGGCGCTCAGCCGCGCCACCAGGCTCTTTGGATCGATCTCAAGCGCGCGCGCGGCACATGCTGCAGCCTCGGACGCGCAGTCGAGGGCAAGGAGCCGATCGGCAATCTCGGTAAGCTCGTCAGAACTGGCCCTGGCCAGCAGCGCTGCCTGCCGCGCGTGCGACACGGCGGCCCCATGGCGGCCGAGCAAGTCAAGGATGCCGGCCAATTCGGCATGGCCGCGCGCGTGCCCGGGCTCGAGGGCCAGCAGTTCGGTCAGCGCGCCCAGCGCGCCCTCGGCGTCGCCCGCGAGACGGGACATCGAGGCCATGTTCCAGCGCAGCGCCGCATTGTCCGGTCGCCCACGCGTCGCGCGACGGAAGTGATCGTGTGCCGTCACCGGATCGAGACGCCGATGGGCGATGACACCGAGCTGATAATGGGCGTCGCTGTCGTCGGGCGCATCGGCGAGCCGGAGGCGCAGGACATCCTGCGCCTCCGCAAGCTTCCCCGCACGGATCAGGGAAGGCACGCGCGCCATGCCGTCAGAGGTCAGTTCCGGCGGTGCTTGCAGGCGGTCGGCCATCACCAGCTCGCGGTGGAACTCGATCAGTGTAGCGATCTTTTCCCGAGATCACGACAACCGGAGATGCCGACCTTCGAGCTTGCACACGCGCAAACCAGGCTGGCCGTACGGCATCTGGCGCACAGCCCGTTGACCCTGTAGCCTGACGGAATGCTTCCGACGATTTTCGTTTCACATGGCGCGCCGACGCTGCCGCTCGACGATGTGCCGGCGCGCGCCTTCCTGTCGGGTCTCGGCAAGACGCTGCCGCGCCCCCAGGCGATCCTGTGCGTCTCGGCACATTGGGACACCGACTTGCCCGAGGTGGGAGCAGCGGAGCGGCCGGCGACGGTGCATGATTTCTACGGCTTTCCCGATGCGCTCTACCGCATGCAGTACCCGGCACCCGGCGCGCCCGGCTTGGCACGCCGCATCGGCGAGCTGCTGAGGACCGCGGGCTTGCCCTGCGAAGAGGCGGCGGACCAGGGGCTCGATCACGGCGCCTGGTGTCCGCTGCTGCTGATGTACCCGGAAGCCGACATTCCCGTGACGCAGGTTTCGGTGCAGAGCGGGCGGTCCGGCCAGGACCACCTGAAACTCGGTCGCGCCTTGCAGCCGCTGAGCGCGGAGGGCGTGATGATCCTGGGCAGCGGTGGCGCTGTGCACAACCTGCGCCGCCTGGATTGGCGCCGCACGGGCGCCGGTCCCGACGAATTTGCCGTCGCCTTCGACGATTGGCTCGAACGCGCGGTGGTGGCGGGCGACGCCGAGGCCATCGCCGATTTTCGCCGCCGGGCGCCGCATGCCGATGCGGCGCAGCCGAGCGACGAACACTTCTTGCCGCTGGTCGTCGCCATGGGCGCGGCCGGCGCCGGCGCGCGGGGCAGGCGCCTGCATCACAGCTACACCCTCGGCAACCTGTCGATGGCCGCGTTCGAATTCGCGCCCGCGTAAGACAGAGACACGGGCGCCGATGTCAGCGTCGCGTCAATCCGATGCGCGCCCGGCGCGAGCGTTGGCGCCTGGAACGCCGCGCCGGTCAGCGGCGAGTGCAACCGGGCGCAACGCGGAATTGCTCGAGCGGTGCTGCCGGCATGCACGGCGCGACCGAGGATGACGTGGAGCCATGCCTCGGCGCAGTGCTGCGCGCGGCGCGGGCGGTGGCTTGGAGCGGGAAGGCAGGTATCAGACGGCAGTCCGTCTGATACCTGCGGCCGGCATCAGTCGAAGCGACGCCTTACTGGGCGACGACCGGCACGCCCTTGGTCTTGAGCGTTTCCTGCAGCTCGCCCGATTCGTACATCTCGCGCACGATGTCGCAGCCGCCGACGAACTCGCCCTTGACGTAGAGCTGCGGGATGGTTGGCCAGTTCGAGAACTGCTTGATGCCTTCGCGCAGCGACGGGTCCTCGAGCACGTTGATGCCCTTGAACTTGACGCCGATATGGCTCAGCACCTGCACGACCGCGGCGGAGAAGCCGCATTGCGGGAACACGGGCGTCCCCTTCATGTAGAGAACGACATCGTTGTCGGAGATGTCGGTCTTGATGCGCTCGAAGACGGGGTTGCTCATGATCTGATTCCCTATCGGAGTGATTGGTGCGGCGCCGTTCAGACGCCCTCGGGCACGGAGGTCTGCAGCGCCAGCGCATGCAGCTCATTGCCCATTTTTCCCTGCAGCGCCTTGTAGACCATCTGGTGCTGCTGAACGCGGTTCTTGCCCTTGAAGGCAGCGGACACGACGTGCGCCGCGTAGTGGTCGCCGTCGCCGCGCAAATCCTCGATCGTCACGCGCGCGTCGGGAATGCCCTCGCGGATCAGGCGTTCGATCTGGTTGGCTTCCATGGCCATGGCGGCTGGCTAAATCCCCACGCACATCAAGGGTTTGACATATAGCCGGGCAGCCAAGCCTCGTGCGCCCGCGCAAGTTCCCCGACCGATATGGCATCGCCGTCCCGGGCTGTCAATGTGGGCCCGCCCGTGCGTCCGATTGCCTCGGCCGGCACGCCCGCCTGGCGCGCTTCGGCGAGCACGCCGTCGGCGTCGGCGCAGGTCACGATGTAGCGCGCCTGATCCTCGCCGAAGGCCCAGGCATGAGCCGGCAGGTTCTTCGGCGGCTGCAACGTGGCGCCCATGCGGCCGGCGAGCGCCATTTCCGCGATGGCGACGAGCAGCCCGCCATCCGACACGTCGTGGCAGACGGTCACGCGCCCGTCGCGGATCAGGCCGCGCACGAAATCGCCGTTGCGCCGCTCGGCTGCGAGATCGACCGGCGGCGGCGCGCCCTCCTCGCGGCCGAGGCATTCACGCAGATAGAGAGAGCAGCCGAGATGACCCGAGATAGCGCCGATGAGGATGATCGTCTCGCCCGCCTTCTTGAAGGCAAGCGTCGCCGATTTCGTGCTGTCGTCCAGCAAACCGACGCCGCCGACGACGGGCGTCGGCAGGATCGCCTTGCCGTTGGTTTCGTTGTAGAGCGACACGTTGCCCGACACGACCGGGTAGTCGAGCGCCCGGCAGGCAGCGCGCATGCCGGCGATGCAGCCGACGAACTGGCCCATGATCTCGGGTCGCTCGGGATTGCCGAAATTCATGTTGTCGGTGATGGCAAGCGGCCGTGCGCCGACTGCGGTCAGGTTGCGCCAGGTTTCGGCGACCGCTTGGGCGCCGCCCAATTCGGGATCGGCCTGGCAGTAGCGCGGCGTGCAATCGGTTGTGATCGCCAGCGCCTTCTTGGTGCGGTGCACCCGCACGACCGCGGCATCGCCGCCCGGGCGCTGCTGCGTGTCCGCCATGACCATGTGATCGTACTGCTCCCAGATCCAGCGTTTGCTCGCAAGATCGGGCGAAGCCATCAACTTGGTGAGCGCGCCGGTCAGGCTCGGTGGCGCCGGCACCGAGGAGGGTGCAAGGACAGCCCGCTTGGGTGTCGGCACCCACGGGCGCTCGTAAAGCGGCGCCCTGTCGACCAGCGGCGCCACGGGGATGTCGGCATAGACCTCGCCGTTCATTTTGAGCACGAGGCGTCCGCTGTCGGTGACGCGGCCGATCGTGGCGAAGTCGAGCTCCCATTTGTCGAAGATGGCGCGCGCCTTGGCCTCCGCCTCGGGCTTGATCACCATGAGCATGCGCTCCTGGCTCTCCGACAGCATGATCTCGTAGGGCGTCATGCCGGTCTCGCGCATCGGCACGCGATCGAGCTCGAGCTCGATGCCGAGCCCGCCCTTCGACGCCATCTCGACCGACGAGCTGGTCAGGCCGGCGGCTCCCATGTCCTGGATCGACACGATGGCGTCGGTCGCCATCAGCTCGAGGCAGGCTTCGAGCAGCAGCTTCTCGGTGAACGGGTCGCCAACCTGGACGGTCGGACGCTTCTCCTCGGAATCGTCCGAGAACTCGGCCGACGCCATGGTGGCGCCATGGATTCCGTCGCGCCCGGTCTTGGCGCCGACATAGACGACAGGGTTTCCTGGCCCCGCCGCCTTGGAATAGAAGATGCGGTCGGCCGGCGCCAGGCCCACGGTCATGGCGTTGACCAGGATGTTGCCGTTGTAGGACGGGTGGAAGTTGCACTCGCCGCCGACGGTCGGGATGCCAATGCAGTTGCCGTAGCCGCCGATGCCGGCGACGACGCCGGCCACCAGGTGGCGCGTCTTGGGATGGTCGGGGCTGCCGAAGCGCAGCGCGTTCATGTTGGCGATCGGCCTGGCACCCATGGTGAACACGTCGCGCAGGATGCCGCCGACCCCGGTCGCCGCCCCCTGGTAGGGCTCGATGTAGCTCGGGTGGTTATGGCTCTCGATCTTGAAGATGCAGGCCTGGCCGTCGCCGATGTCGATCACGCCGGCGTTCTCGCCCGGCCCGCAGATCACGTGCGGCGCCTTGGTCGGCAGCGTCTTGAGCCAGACCTTGGAAGACTTGTAGGAGCAGTGCTCCGACCACATGACCGAGAAGATGCCGAGCTCGGTCAACGTCGGCTCGCGACCCATGATGACGAGCAGGCGGTCGTACTCGTCGGGTTTGAGACCGTGTTCGGCGACCAGTTCGGGCGTGATGGTCGGTCGATTGCCGCGCGACGCGGAGATGTTCACGTCAGCGCCCTCGCTATACCGTCGAACATGTCCTTGCCGTCCGTGCCGCCGAGCGCTGGGTCGGACAAGCGTTCGGGATGAGGCATCATGCCCAGCACCGTCTTGCTGTCGTTGAAGACGCCGGCGATGTTGCGGGCGCTGCCATTGGGATTGCCGCCGGCATCGATCGCACCCTGCTCCGAGCAGTAGCGCAGCGCGACCTGGCCGCGGTCCTCCATGCGGTTGAGCGTATCGTTGTCGGCGAAATAATTGCCGTCACCATGGCCGATCGGGATGCGTACGACCTGGCCCGTGGTCCAGCCCGACGTGAACAGGCTCTGGCTCGTCTCGACCTTGAGGTTCACGTCCTTGCACAGGTATTTGAGGCTGGCGTTACGCATCAGCACGCCGGGCAGAAGGCCGGCCTCGGTCAGGACCTGGAAGCCGTTGCAGATGCCGAGCACCGGCTGACCCTTGCCCGCGGCGCGCACGACCTCGCGCATGATCGGTGAATGTGCAGCCATGGCGCCACAGCGCAGATAGTCGCCATAGGCGAAACCGCCGGGGATCACCACGAGGTCGACCTTGGGCAACGCGCTGTCCCGGTGCCACACCATCGTGACCGGGTTGCCCGAGGACTGCTCGAGTGCAACGGCAATATCGCGGTCGCAGTTGGAGCCGGGAAAGACGATCACGGCGGCTTTCATGGGCACCGGCTCCGACGATGTTCGGGAAAGGCGGGCGGAGACTAGCGGGCGAGACGGAGCCTAGCAAGTCGGCCCGGGCGCCATTGGTCGGCCTTGAGAATCAAGCGGTTCGGCGTCTCGCGTGATCATCTTACGGGCCGTGCCGGGATGCGCTGGCGCGCGCGATTCGCCGATCCAAGCCCCGCTGTTTGCGACCTCGTGCGGCGGGATGGCAGGAGTCGTGCCGCATGCCCCATCGGCCGCCGACGCCTATCGAGCCGGCGGCGGTGCAATCAGCTTTTCGCGCATCAGCAGGGCCGTTGCCTGGCGGGCATTGGCGATCTTGGCGGCGGCCATGGCGAGCAATTCGTCCCGGCACATCGACAGGCGCGCCACGCCCTCGCTTTGCGCCTGCATTCCCGTGGCTGCGGCAACTCGCGCCGCGACGTCCGCGTCGTCCATGGTCGGGAGAATGGATCCAGTGCCGAGACCGCGCGCCTCGGCGCAGTGGGCAAGTTCGGCGGCGGCCGCCAGCGCCATCGTGTCGCTGATCGTCCGGGCGCGCACATCGAGCACGCCGCGGAAGATGCCGGGGAAGACGAGCGAATTGTTGACCTGGTTCGGGAAATCGCTGCGGCCGGTGCCGACGATGCGCGCGCCCGCTTCCTGGGCCTCCCATGGCCAGATTTCCGGAACGGGATTTGCGCAGGCAAAGACAATGGCGTCCTTGGCCATCGACTTGATCCAGGAAGGCTGAATGACGCCAGGCCCCGACCGGGTGAAAGCAATGCAGACGTCGGCATCGCGCAACGCCTCCGCGATGGCGCCCGTGACCCTTGTTGCGTTGGTCTCGGTACAGATCCGCCACTTATCCGCAAATTCCTCCTTGCGGGCGGCGAGGTCGCGTCGGTCGCGGTGCAGCGTGCCCGTTGTGTCGCAAGCGACGATCGAGGTCAGGTTTGCGCCGCTCGCCTTGAGCAGGCGGTAGACGGCGACATTGGCAGCCCCCGTGCCGATCAGCGCGATACGGACCGCGCGCAGCTCCTTGCCCACGACGCGGAGCGCGCCCAGGAGGGCGGCGAGCAGGACGGTCGCCGAGCCCTGCTGATCGTCATGCCAGACCGGTATGTTCATGGCGGGCCGCAGGCTATCGAGGATGCGGAAGCATTTCGGCTGGGAGATGTCCTCAAGGTTGATGCCGCCAAAGGACGGTCCCAGCGCCCGCACGAAGCGGATCAGCTCGTCGGGGTCCTTGGTGTCGAGGCACAGCGGGATGGCGTCGACGCCGCCGAGATATTTGAAGAGGAGCGCCTTGCCCTCCATGACCGGCATTCCAGCGGCAGGCCCGATGTCGCCGAGGCCGAGCACGCGTGTGCCGTCCGACACGATGGCGATGCAGTTTCCCTTGTTCGTGTATTCGTAGGCGGCATCCGGGTTGGCCTGAATCAGCTTGCATGGCGCGGCAACCCCGGGGGTGTACCAGATCGAGAAGTCGTCCATGCCGCGCACCGGGCATTTCGGCAGAATCTGCACCTTGCCCTTATAGAGGGGATGAAGATTCAGTGATTCTGCGGTGGGCCTCGCCGCCTGCTGAAGGAGTTCCTCGCGGGTCGCCATGCTCGTTCCCTGCTTGTCAGGCGTCCAGCCGGACCCGTGGGTTGACTGTGGCGTCGTCCGTGGCACGTGCGCCGCAATGACGAATCGTCCGAAATTTGGCAACCATGATTCCTGTCATTCTCGGCCTGCCGCCAAAGGGCGGTGCGGCCCGCCGCATGCACCTACGGTTCAGACAGTATGTAAGATTCTGCGAATTGGGACGGGCGTACCTTGATTTGCGTCAAGCGCCGGCGGGATAGCCCGTTGATGCAGGCAGAGGGTCGGTCAGCGCCTCGGCCATAGTCCGTCCCATGGCCCTTGTCGCGGCGCCGGCGGCCCCGTCAGCGCTCGTGGGGCAAGGGGATGCCGAGCCGATGCCTGGCGTGACGCATGCCGTCGGCGATGCAGCGCGCGTCGTGAAGCGCATCATGGCCTGTGGTCACGCGGATGGCGCCGATCAGCAGGGGGATCTTGTAGCTATCGATGCGTTCGTCCGTCACGCCGAATGCGTCACGAAGCCACGGGCGGATGCTGCGGAAGCCGTTCATCGCCGTCGGAATATCGATGCCGTTGATCCGGCAGTTCTCGGCCAGCACGGTATTGTCGCTGCCGTTGCAGTAGACCACCGCGGGCTGCGCGCCGACGAAGTCCAGTAGCTCATCGAGCGTTCGGCCGAATGTCGACCCGGACCGGTCGACGCGGGCCTGGGTCAGGCCGGTCAGCGCGATGAAATAGTCGCTCAGCACGGGATTGAGCGTCGGTCGCACGATGAGGTCGATCGCGCCGACCTCGTTGAGCGCGGGATCAAGCCGTACCGCGCCGATCTGCACGATCTCGCGGTGCTCGCCCGGTCGCGACCAATTGGCTGCTCGCGAACCTTCCCAGGCGGTCCATTCCAGGTCGAAGACGATCACTGCGGGGGCCGATGTCATGGCTGGCGCCAGAGCTGCGCCGGCTGCTCCCCGTCCGACCCTTGAAATATGGAGATGCTCATTTATTAACCAATTCTAGCTGTTTCCTGCGAAGTGACAAAAGTGTGGTGCAAGTCTAGGATGAAACGAGGGCGAGGAGGCGATGAGAGCCGCGCCGGAATCCTGGCTCGGCGGAGCGGGTCGACTCCTGGGGCAGATCTTGAGGTGGGCGATGTCCGAGCGGAGCGCCTTGCTCTCCTATCGCGTTTATTTCTACGACAAGGGTCAGCGCTTCAAAGGTGCCGCCGTCGTGCAGGCGAGCGGCGACGACGAAGCCGTGCGGGCGGGGTCGATCCTGGCCGAGGCTTATTCCGACCAGCATCACGGAATCGAGATTTGGCAGCGCAATCGCTTGATCGCCAGCTTTGACGGCGACGCGACCCTGACGGCTTACGAGACACTCGAGGTGGAGCTGCAGGAGCGCCTCTGCGAATGGGAAGGGCTCCTGATGGATGGCAAGGCAGAGCTGCAGCGCAGTCGCAAGCTGCGCGATCGCATGAAGGAGTTGCTTGAGTTGCGTCGTTCGCGAGCGATTCGGGGTAGAGCCACTTCGACGGACGCGTCGTCGATCTGACCGCCGGCGGTCGGATCGCCTCGCTCGCTCTTCGCGGCGAAGGCCGACCATGCATAGCTCGTTATCGGAATTTGCAGCGCGCACCATCGCCATGGCGAGGAGCGCACGCTTTGATTGCACCAAAATGAGATAGGCTCGACGATGTCGGCTATGCGGGCGCCGGATGTACATTCGCCGGCCTCGTTACTAGCCTTTGCACCGTACGAGGAAGCGATGGCGCTCCTGCCTGCATTCACGCCCCAGGCGATTCAGGAAACGGTCTGCGACCTGCCGACGATCCGCGGCCTGCTCGAAGAGCGTGCGGAGAAGGATCCCGAACACATCTATTGCAGCTTTGCCGGTCAGGACTACACGATCGGCGAGATCGACCGGCGCGCCAACCAGATCGCCAACGGTCTTCTCGAGCTCGGCCTGCGGCCCGGTGATCGGGTGATACTCATGCTCGATCATCATCCCGAGCACGTCGCGGTGCTGTTCGCACTCGCCAAGGCTGGGCTCGTGCGCGTCTCCGTCAATATCTACTTCAAGGGCGCCGCGCTTGCGCACATGCTGGGGCATGCGCGGCCGCGCGCGCTCATCGTCGACGCCAGCCATGACGAGCAGGTCGAACCGGAGCTCGATCGATCGAGCGTGGAGATCCTCGTTCGGCGCGGCGGCGCCTCCGGTCCTCGACCGGCCGTCGATTTCGCCCGGCTGTGGGAACACGCCAATGCGGCACCGCCGCCGGTGCGCATCGAGCCCGATACCGTACTCGCCATCAACTATACCTCCGGGACGACGGGTGCGCCCAAGGGCGCCTTGCGCTCCGACAAGCTGCTGCGCGCCGGGCCGGTCGCTTACCGACCGCTCGCCGATCTCCGGCCGGGCGACGTCATGGTCAACTGGGAGCCGTTCTATCACGCGGGCGGAACGGCAATCTTGATCGCAGCGCTGATGGTCCCCATCACGCTCGCCATGATCGACCGTTTCAGCGCCAGCCAGCATTGGCGCCAGATCCGCGAGGCCGGCGCCACCCAGCTCCACTTCATCGGCGGCATCCTGCATCTGCTGCTCAAGCAGCCGCCGGGCCCTGGGGATCGCTACCACCGGGTGCGCGTCGCCTGGGGCGGCGGCTGTCCGGTCGAAGTTTGGCGCCGGCTCGAGGAGCGCTTCGGCGTGCGCGTGCACGAGGGCTACGGCATTTCCGAGATCGCCAACTTCGTAACGATCAACTGCGACGGCCGCGTCGGTGCCGTCGGCCGGCCCTTGCCATATTTCGATGTCAGCGTCGCCGACGATGCCGGCAGGGCTGTGCCAACGGGCGAACTGGGCGAAATCCTGATCCGCGGCCGCGAGAGGGGGCTCGACTTCTTGGGATATTTCGAGGATCCCGCGGCAACCAGCGCCGCCATGCGCAACGGTTGGTTCCGCACGGGCGATCTCGGCCGCTTCGACGCCGATGGCTATCTCCATTTTGCCGGCCGCAAGAAAGACTCGCTGCGCCGGCGTGGCGTCAACATCTCCGCCTGGGAGGTCGAACGCGTCATCGGCGAACATGAGGCGATCGAGGAATGCGCGCTAATCGCCGTGCCAAGCGGACTTGGCGACGACGACCTCAAGATCGTCATCAAGGCGGCTGCGGGCCGTCGCTTGGATCCGCTCGAGCTCATCAAATGGTGCGAACCGCGCATGCCCTATTTCCAGATTCCGCGCTATGTCGCCTTCATCGAGGAGTTCCCCAAGACGCCGTCGCAGCGCATCCGCAAGGGCGAACTGCCTCCGACGACGGCGGGCTGCTGGGATCTCGAGGCGTCCGGCTATCGGATCGACCGCAAGCGCGTGGTGTCGTGAGGCTATTGGATCGCGATACCGCGCCGATGCGCCGCGCCAAGCGCGCTGTCGGTAGCGCCAAGCGCGCTTGACCACCTTGGACAGGCGACCCAAGCTGACACGCAAACCGACACAGGGGAGGTCGTTGACATGACGAGTGTGGACAAGCGTGGCGCGACGCGGGCGATCGGCCGGCGCAGCGCAATCAAGATTGCGGCCGGCGTCGGCATCGCCGCCCTGTCGGCTCCCGCCATTGCGCGGCGCGCCTGGGGCGCCGAGCGCCTGGTCGTCGCGGATCCCGGCGGCCCGTACAGCAAGGGGTTCCTCGAAGCGTTCCACAAGCCGTTCATGCAGCAGACCGGCATCGAGATCGTCGGAGTTGCGCGGTCTGCGGCACCCGTCGCGCAGGTGCGCGCCATGGTCGAAACCAAGGCCTACCAATGGGACGTCGTCTACTTGGCTTTCGCCGAGGGCGATCTGCTCAGCAGCACCAACCTGCTCGATCCGATCGACACCAAGGGCGCGGACTATGCGGAACTGCCGCCCAATCTGAAGAATCAGTTCTACAGCGCGACCGACGTGTTCGCCACGACGCTCGGCTACAACAAGGACAAGTACAAGGCAAACGCGCCGCGCACTTGGGCCGATTTCTGGAATGTCGAGAAGTTCCCCGGCCGGCGCTCCATGCGCAAGCGCGGCTACGATACGCCGGAGCAGGCGCTGATGGCCGACGGCGTGGCGCCGGCCGACGTCTACAAGGTGCTCGACACGGATGCCGGCTGGCAGCGCATGTTCAAGAAGATGGATGCGATCCGCAAGCACATCAATGTGTGGTGGGACCAGGGCTCGCAAGCCTCCCAGCTCATCAAGTCGGGCGAGGTCGACATGATCGCTTCCTATGCCGCGCGCACCCAGGCGGCCATCGACGACGGCGCGCCCTTTGCAATGTCATGGGACCAGGGCTTCTACGATCACGGCGGCTTCAGCATCATCAAGGGCAATCCCAAGGCCGAGCTGGCGCGCAAATACATCGCCTATACCGCCAATGCCCAGCGCCAGGGGGCCTTTACCCAATGGCTCAAGGCCGGCCCTTCGAACCCGGGTGCCTACAAATATATCGAGGCCAGCCTGGCGAAGACGCTGCCGACCCATCCCGACAACTTCAAGCACTTGTTCGAGGTCGACACAAAGTTCTGGGCGAAGTGGAAGGCCAAGGGCACGGAAATGATGAACGAGTGGCTCTTGAAGGGGTGAGAATGCGCGGCGGCCCCCCGCCGCGATTCACGTCGCCGCGTCCCGATCGGGCGGAAGCGCGGGTGTCGGCGCGATGAGCGCGGTGCTGGCCGACCCGTCGGCTTCCCCGGTCAAGATCTACAAACGCCGACCCGAATGGATCGGCGCGCTACCGCTTCTGCCAATTCTCGTCTTCCTCGGCATCGCTTTCGTTTATCCGGTCGCCCAGCTCCTGTGGCTGAGTGCGGTCGACGGCTCCGGAAATCTTACGCTGACGCACTACGCCAAGCTGTTCTCGACGCCGCTCTATATCCGCGTCCTGCTCATCACGTTCAAGGTCGCGCTCTGGACGACGGCGATTTCGCTGCTGGCCAGCTATCCGATCGCCTATTTCCTCGCCACGACGACAGCCAGCACGCGCGATCGGCTGGTCATCTGGGTGTTGCTGCCGTTCTGGACCAGTTTTCTCGTGCGCACTTTCGCCTGGATCGTGCTGCTAGGCCGCAAGGGTGCGGTCAACGAAGTGCTGGTCGCGCTCGGCATCGCCGACGCGCCGGCGGACCTCATCTACAACTTCGTCGGCGTCATGGTCGGCATGTGCCACACCCTCATGCCGCTTGCCGTGCTGACCATGCTCTCGGTCATGCAGAATATCGACCGGGGACTGATGCAGGCAGCGTCCACCCTGGGCGCGCGCGGCGGCCAGGCCTTCTGGCGGGTCTACTTCCCGCTCTCCATGCCTGGTGTGGCAGCCTCAGGACTCCTGGTCTTCATCACGGCGCTCGGATTCTTCATCGTGCCGGCGTTGCTCGGCGGCCCGCGCGACATGATGATCGCGCAGATCATCATCTTCCAGCTCGAGGAGCTCTTGAACTGGAACTTCGCCGGCGCCGTGGCCGTGATGCTGCTGGCCGCTGCCATCATTGTGTTCGCGATCTACGACCGCATGCTGGGCATGTCGACGCTGTCGGGCTCGGCACGTGCGACCGAACGGGAGTCGGTCGCCGAGCGCGGCCTGCTCGGGCGGCTCGGCAACTGGTTCGGCGGCAGGATCATCGCGGTGCTGGGGCGGCTGTCCGATTTGTGCGGCGAACTGCGCGACCGCATCCTGCCGCTCCGGCCGGATCGTGCGCCACGACATGTTGGACGCGCTGTCCTGCGCGTCGCGGCTGGTGCCGTTATCGTGTTCCTGGTCGTGCCGACCTTCTTCGTCATTCCCGTGTCGTTCACCACCGGCGAGTTCATCGAATGGCCGCCGCGCGGATTTTCGTGGAAATGGTATGCGGAGATCGCCAATTCGCCGATCTGGCAGGCGGCCATGGTGCGCTCGGTCTCGATCGGCCTGGTCACGGCGGTGCTGTCGATGCTGATCGGCGTGCCTGCGGCCTTCGTGCTGGCGCGCCAGCGGCTCCGCGCGCGGATTGCCATCATGTCGGTCATCCTGCTGCCGCTCATGGTGCCGCACATCATCATCGGCGTGGCGCTGTTCTATCTTTATGCCAAGCTCGGTCTGGTCGGCACCTCGATCGGCCTGGCGCTCGGTCACACCGTGCTGGCGGTACCCTTCGTCGTCGTCACGGTGATGGCGGTGCTCAAGAACTATGACGAGCGGCTCGATCAGGCAGCGTGGAGCCTGGGCGCCGGCAAGCTGACGACGCTGCGCCTCATCACATTCCCGATCATCAAGGCCGGCCTGATCGCCGGCTTCCTGTTCGCCTTCGTCAAGTCCTTCGACGAGTTGGCGGTCTCGCTGTTCATCACCGGCGGCTTGATGACGACGCTGCCCAAGCAGATGTGGGCCGACGCGCTCCTCAAGGTCAATCCGACGCTGACCGCCGTGTCGACCATCATGCTCATCGTGGTCACCAGCGCGATTCTGATCGCCGAGCGCCTGTCTGGGCGCCGGGCGTAGCGGCCGCGCCATGGATCATATCGATATGGACGAGGTGGGCGAGGCAACGGTTGCCGAGATCATGGAGCGTCGTGCGCGCGAGGCGCCCGATCATGTCTTCTGTCGCTTCGAGGATCGTGCCTACACCTATGGCGAGGTCAACGCTCGCGCCAATGCGCTCGCCAACGGGCTCCTGGCCATGGGGCTCAAGTCAGGCGACCGCGTCGGCCTCATGGTGCCGAGCCACCCCGACCATATTGTGGCGATTTTCGCCCTGATGAAGGCGGCGCTGATCCGCGTGCCGGTCAACACGCATTTCAAGGGCGCGGCACTCGACTACCTGTTCGAACAATTCGAGCCGCATGCGCTGATCGTCGACGCCAGCTATGCCGAGCAGATCCGCCCGATTCTCGATCGCGGCTTCAAGGGGCCGGTGATCTGGCGCAGCTCCGGCGGCGCGGCGGGGACGTTCGAGGCGTTGCGGAACGGTGCCAACCGGACGATGCCGCCGAGCCGTGTCGCGCCCGACGATATCCTCGCGTTCACACCAAGCTCCGGCACGACCGGTCCGTCCAAGGGCGTGCTCAAATCGGACCGCACGCTGCGCGCCGGCCCGCTCGGCATCAAGCGCCTGACCGGCATGAAGGCAGGAGACGTCTTTCTGCTGTGGGAGCCGCTCTACCATGGCGCGGGCGTCGCCGTGGTCATCGCGGCGGCGCTCGAGCCGATTACGCTCGCCATGGTCGATCGCTTCAGCGCCTCGAAATTCTGGGACCAGGCGCGCCGCTACGGCGTCACTCATGTCCATTATCTCGGCGGCGTCGTGCAGATGCTGCTGAAGCAGCCGCCGCGCGCCGATGACCGCGCGCACAAAGTGCGCATCGCCTGGGGTGGCGGCTGTCCCGTCGAGGCGATCAATGCCCTGGAGCAGCGCTTCGGCGTGACGGTGCGCGAAGGCTACGGCCTGTCGGAGATGATCACCTTCGTCACGGTCAACGTCGACCGCCGGCACGGCTCGATCGGCAAGCCCCTGTCGTGCTTCGACGTCAGGCTGGCCGACGACACTGGCGCCGAGGTGGCGACCGGCGAGGTCGGCGAGATTCTCGTGCGCGCCCGCGTGCCCGGTCTGCACTTCCTGGGATATTTCCGCAATGCCGAGGCGACGCGCGCGGCCATGCGCGAGGAGTGGTGCTGCACCGGTGACCTGGCGCGGCGCGACGTGCAAGGCTATCTCTACTTCGCCGGCCGCAAGAAAGACGTCGTGCGCCGGCGCGGCGTCAACATCTCGGCCTGGGAGGTCGAGCGCGTCGTGGTCGATCATCAGGCGGTCGAGGAATGCGCGCTGGTCGGCGTGCCGAGCGAGCTCGGCGACGAAGATCTGAAGCTGTTCGTGCGCCTGCCGCCCGACCGGCGTCTCGATCCGCTCGAGCTGATCAAATGGTGCGAGCCGCGTCTGCCCTATTTTCAGATCCCGCGCTATGTCGCCTTCATCGACGAATTTCCCAAGACGCCGACGCAGCGAATCAAGAAAGCCGAGCTGTCGCGATCGGTCGCAGATCGCTGGGATCTCGAGGCTTCAGGCTATGCTGTCGATCGTAAGCGACTTAGCTCTCCTACTGCCTCATCCTGAGCCTCGGGCGAAGCCCGGTTCGCCCGAGGCTCAGGATGAGGCGTATGTTGGCGGAATGAAAGCCCATGGATGAAATTGTCGGCCTCGCACCCTCCGGATCGCTCGGCAGCGGCTACAACCTGGACGCCTTCAAGGCCGGACTTGAAGACGGACCCGACTTCATTGGCCAGGATGCCGGCTCGACCGACATGGGGCCGTACTATCACGGCACGGCCTCGATGTTCCTGCCGCGCGCGACCTACAAGCACGATCTGTCGACGATGCTGCGCGCGGCACGCGAGCGGAAGATTCCGCTCATCGTCGGCTCGGTCTTCACCAGCGGCGCGCGCAAGCAGCTCATGGACGGGGTCGAGGTGATCCGCGAGATCGCGCGCGAGCATGCGCTGTCGTTCCGCGTGGCGGTGATCGATGCCGAGCTGGACAAGACGGACCTCAAGCGCCGCGTCGCCGCCGCCGGTGGGCTCGAGAGCCTGGGGCCGGAACACGGTCTCGGCGACGAGGTGATCGACCGGTGCGGTCCGATTTGTGCCCAGATGGGTGTCGAGCCGATCGTCCGGGCGCTGGAGGAGGGGGCCGAGGTGGTCATCGCCGGCCGCGCCTGCGACGACGTACTGTTCGCTGCGCTGCCGATCATGAGGGGATTCGACCGCGGCCTCGCGCTCCACATGGGCAAGATCCTGGAGTGTGCCGGCATCTCCGCCGTGCCCTGCGATCTCGCCGAGCCGATGATCGGTCGCATCCGGCGCGATCATTTCGTCGTGCGTCCCGGCAACGCGGCGCATCGCTGCACGACCATTTCGGTTGCCGCCCATTCGCTCTACGAACGGGGCGACCCGTGCATCCAGCCGGGCCCCGGCGGCATCAACGACCTGACCCACACCGTGTTCGAGCAGGAGGACGAGCGCACCGTGCGCGTCACCGGCAGCGCCTTCGTACCTGACAAGGTCTATCGCGTGAAGCTCGAGGGCGCCGAGCTGGTCGGCCAGCGCAGCGTGGTCATGGTCGGTATCCGCGATGCGATCATGATCCGGCAGCTCGACGAGGTCCTCGAGGCGGCGCGTCAACGGGCTCTCAAGCGTTTCCCCATGTGGCAGGAGCAGCGCTGCGTGCTCGACTTCCACGTCTACGGCCGCAATGCGGTCATGCGCAATCTCGAGCCGGAGAAGAATGCCGTGCCGCACGAGGTCGGGCTGCTGATCGAGGCGGTTGCCGGCACGCAGGAACTGGCCAATGCGATCGCCATGTACGTGCGCGGCACGCTGCAACATGCGAGCTATCCCGGCATCATCACGACGGCCGGCAACCTGGCGTACCCGTTCTCGCCCTTCAACATTCCGGTCGGACCGGCCTACCGGTTCTCGGCCTATCACCTGCTGCCGCTTGCCGACCCGTGCGAGATCTTTCCGATGCAGATGATCGACGTGAAGAACTGAGCCGCCATGCCAGTGCGCACCGCCAAGATCCTCGATCTCGCCCAGGTCATCCGCAGCAAGAACGCCGGGCCATTCGAGCTGACCTTCGACATCATGTTCGAGGAACGCCTCAACTACGAGCTGGTCAAGCAGAGCGGCGTCATCACGCGCGAGCTGATTGCGCGGCTCTACAACGTGTCGAACAACGCGGTGCTGGTGTGCCGCGCCTATGACCCGGCGCTCGCCATCAAGATCACAATTCGCCGGCCGATCAGCTCGGGCGATCTCGGCGAATCGGATGTCTATGGCTGCCAGCAGCACGTGCCGCTGACCACGATCGAGATTCCGCTGGCCAAATAAGCGCGGCCACTCTGCGTCCGTTGCATGGGGTGGCCGATGTACAAGCCGGCGCGCGCGCTCTAGCCTGGGGCCCTTTCCAATCGCGAGCGGACCCTGTCGATGCACAATTCCCTGATCGATCTCTACAGCGACACGCGCACGAAGCCGACGCCGGCCATGCGCCGCGCCATGGCCGAGGCCGAGGTCGGTGACGAACAGGTAGGCGAAGATCCGACGGTCAACGAGCTGGTCAGGCGCGTCGCGGCACTGCTCGGCAAGGAGGACGCGGTCTTCCTGCCGTCCGGCACGATGTGCAACGAGATCGCATTGCTCGTGCACTGCCGCGCGGGCGAGGAGGTCATCACGGACGCCACCTCGCACATCATCAACTTCGAGGGCGGCGCGCCGGCGGCACTGTCGGGCGTGATGATCCGGCCGCTTCAGGGCAAGCGCGGCATCTATTCGGCAGCACAGGTCGAGGCGGCGGTGCGGTCCGAGAGTCGCTACGCGCCGCGCACGCGTCTCGTCGAGGTCGAGCAGACCGCCAATCTCGGCGGCGGCGCGGTCTGGCCGCTCGATACTCTTGATGCTGTTGTCGCGGCGGCCAAACGTCATCGCCTGGCCTTGCACATGGATGGCGCGCGCCTGATGAACGCCGTCGTGGCGTCGGGCGTACCGGCGGCACGCCATGCCCAGGGCTTCGATTCCGTGTGGATCGACTTCAGCAAGGGGCTTGGCTGTCCGGTCGGCGCGGCGCTGGCCGGCAGCAAATCCTTCATTGCCGAGGCTTGGCGCTGGAAGCAGCGCCTCGGCGGCGCCATGCGCCAGGCCGGCATCCTGGCCGCGGCCGGACTCTATGCGCTCGAGCACCATGTCGAGCGTCTGGAAGAAGATCACATTGCCGCCAGCGCTCTCGCCGTCGGGCTTGCGGGCATTGCCGGCGTCACGGTCGAACCTGTCGACACCAACATCGTCTACTTCAACGTCGCGGGCACCGGCATGGACGACGCGACCTTCGCCCAGCGCTTGCGCGACCAAGGCGTGCGGGTCGGCGCCTTCGGTGGCGGGCGCATCCGCGCCGTCACCCATCTCGACGTCCCGCGCGAGGCGATTCCGCGTGCACTCGACGCCGTGCGACGGGTGGTCGGGCAGAAGTCTTGACCGACGCGCCTGCCACCACTGGCGCACCGCCGGTGCGCTGGTTGATGCTAGCCGGCGTCTGGCTGCCCTATTTCTGCTTCGGCCTGACCAATATCGGCCTGGCGCCGCTGGTCGAGCCGATCACGCGCGACCTTGGGCTCAGCCACTCCGCCATGGGCAGCATCATGGGCGTGTGGCAGCTCGTCTACATCGTCTCCTCGGTGCCATGCGGCGCGCTGCTCGACCGGCTGGGGCCCGGCCGCGCCCTCTTCCTCGGCACGGTCCTGATCGGCCTCTCCGGCGTCATGCGCAGCTACGCGGTCGACTATCTGACGCTCTGCCTCGCGGTCGCCGTCTTCGGATTGGGCGGCCCGATCATCTCCTCGGGTGCTCCCAAGGTGGTGAGCCTGTGGTTCCGCGGCCGCGAGCGCGGCCTCGCCATGGGCATCTACATGACCGGCCCGGCGATCGGCAGCGTGCTGGCGCTGTCGCTCAGCAATTCGGTCTTCATGCCCTGGCTGGGACATGACTGGCGCCGCGTGCTCATGGTCTGGGCGGCAGCGACTTTGGCGAGCGGGCTGGTCTGGCTCGCGGTCATCGCCCATCCGGCGGCGCGCGAGATGGCGCGCCGCGTCGCGGCCGCGCCGCGCCGGTCCCAGCGCGAGGTGTTGCTGGCGCTGCTGCGCCTGCCCGCCGTGCGCCTCATCCTCGCCATGGCGGTCGGCATCTTCCTGTTCAATCACGGGCTCAACAACTGGCTGCCCGAGCTGCTGCGCCGGAGCGGCATGTCAGCCGCCCAGGCGGGCTACTGGGCGGCAATCCCGACCATTGTTGGCGTGATGGCCTCGCTGACCATTCCTAGGCTCGCGACGTCGGAGCGGCGCATTGCGGTCATCGTGGCGCTGTGCCTGGCGGCCGCCGTCGCCAGCCTGCTGCTGCATGCCGAGGCCGGATTCGTGCTGCTCGGCGGATTGATCATGCAGGGCTTCGTGCGCGGCGCGCTGATGACGGTCGCGATCCTGACCTTGGTCGAGCTGCGTGGCGTGGGCGAAGGCAATGCGGGAACCGCGAGCGGACTGTTCTTCTCGGCCGCCGAAATCGGCGGCGCCTCCGGCCCGCTGGTGATCGGCATGCTCTACGACGCGACCGGTGGATTCGACGCCGGGCTCTGGCTGCTCGCCGGCATCTCGATTGCGCTGGTCGCGGCGACGTTATGGCTGAGGCACCTCGTGGCTACATCGCCGACCAGCGCGTCGTCGGCGCAATCGACCGGTTAATGTTGCCGTTCGGTTCTGCGTGGCGAACGAAGTTGTGCATAGCCTCTACGCATTTCCCCTGATTGAGCGTCCTCGATCCTTGTCATAGCGTCGTAAGCGAAGCGGCATAACATTCCCACGTGCCGCTGGCTCCAGAAAATCACGACGGGCCATAGTCGAGTTCCCCACTCCGTATCTTTTCGGCGCACGACACGGGCGAGGCGAATGCCGCGCAGGGGGTCGTGACGACTGGTGCCATGCTGATCACATCCAAAACGCAAGGGAGTAACTGATGAGGACGTCTCTTTTCACGAGCATCGCCGCGGCTGCCACGCTGCTGTCGGCGGTGTCGTTCGCTGACGATCGCAACTTCACCCTGGTCAACGGGACCGGCTATGACATCAAGTTTCTCGGGGTCAATGCGCCCAACGACAACAACTTCAACGAAACGAGCTGAGCAACGTCCTGCGCGACGGCGCGCGCTTCGACGTGAAGTTCACCGGCGCCGACAAGGGCTGCACCTGGAACATCAAGGTCACGTGGACCGACAACAGCTGGTCGCTCTTCCGCGGCCTCAACCTCTGCGAGATCAATGTCGTGACGCTGAAATACGACAAGGCGAGCGACACCGCGTCCTACGTGACGGAATAACGACACGGATTTCTGACGACGGCCGTACACTCGGGACGCAAGAACCCGGCGCATAGTCGACGTTGCGCGATCTGCGGGGTGCTCGAATTTTGAGCACCCCGTTTTCGTGTCAGGGTGACGGCGAGGGCGCTGCTCGCTTGCCGACGGGCTTAAGTTCCCACCGTCCCTCGCCCAGGCGCTCCAACTCATAGGTGCGCCAGTCCGATGCGCCGCGACCAAAGAATTGTAGCAACAATTCCGCCTTTGTATCGCTGAGCCACCTCATCTCGTGCTCTTCGCAGAAGTGGTCGTCAGCGTCGCTCGGGTCGGCCTCAAACTCGACCGTCAACTGTTCGCCTCTCCTTGACAAGGCCCAGACTCCGGGGTTCGACGTGTGACAATTGCCGCAGACAGCGACAAGCAGGTCGGAATCAGGGCGGGGTAGATATCGAAGGTATCTACTTCTGCGAGGGACTGAGTTCTAGGATCGACGATCAGGACGTCGAAGACATCGGTTCCGTAGATCGTGCCTGCGCTTGTGATCAGAAGCAGATCGGCCGGCGCGTCGAACGTTTGAAAGCGATAATACGTACAGCCGACACATTCTTGGCCGGCCGAGCCTTCCAGACTGAGTTAATCAACGCCGCCGTCTGAGAAGATAGGGAATCGACCATCGCGACGGACTCTGCCGCGCGTCTGATCCATCATTGTCCGCTCGTATTCGTTCTCCGCTTGCTCGAAGTTCTGGAATCTTGAATCGCCTAAGTTCTAGCTGCGCCGACAGCTTGCCGCGTCCCGTGTCCATGACCAGCAAGGGAATACTCGGCAGATGGGGCGCCGTGATCAGCAGAACATCCGCGCCATGTTCCGCCAAGGCGCGGCCCGCCACCGGGCCGGCGATGATCCGGCTGAGGTCCAGCACACGCACGCCTGAGAGTGGATGCGCCGACGCAGCCGCGAGCGGCCGCGGTGGCGCTTCGCCGATCCTGATGATCTCCATGAGCGGCAACGCGGCGACCGCGCGCCCCTGCCCGTGCGTTGCCCATTCCTCGGATGACCGGACCAATCCTGCGCACATGTTGGCCGCCGCCAGTGTGTCCTCGAGCTCCTGGCCCTGCCAGCCGGCAAGCGCTGCTGCGACGGCCCGGCGATCCTCGACGCAACCGAGCACGCGCAACACGCCGTCGCGATGGTGCGGAAAATTCGTATGAAGCTGCATCCAGCGCCCATCGCCGGTCTCGTAGTAGCCCGCGATCGGACTCCAGGGATCGATCGGCGGTCCGCCATCGACCGTCAGGTAGCGCCCGCTGCGGAAAGTGGCTGCCGCTGCGCGCATGTCGACGTGCACGGCTTGGGCGCTTCCCGTACGCAAATGCCAGAGTTCCGCGGCAGCGAGCGCCGCGGCCGCGATCGACGCAGATGCCGCGGTGCCGACGGCAAAGACTGAAGGCAGGGCCGGATCGTGGCCCGAGATGGTCGCGCGACCGGGCGCCGACGCCTCGCCTTGGGCGAGCGACCAGATTTGTGCGAGGGCGGCTGTGGATCGGGAAGGCTGGTCATGGCGTGGCCATGATCTTGCCTGGCGACCGGCCCAAAGTCCTACGCGCCCGCCGTGTCCCGTCGGCGCGGCCGGGCGAAAACGGCGAGCAGCAGGAAGGCGGCCGAAATCCAGAAGATCCAATGCGCGTCGCCATGGTCGAGAATGCGGCCGAGGATCGGCGGCGCCACGATGCCGCCGAGATTCGATCCGGTGGTGACGAAGCCGAACACCTTGCCGCTCTGGCCCGGCGGCGTGATCGAGCGCACGAGCATGTCGCGTGACGGATTGATCGCGCCATGGAGAAAACCGGCGCAGGTCATGACCGCGACGATCAGGACGTGCCCCGGATAGAACCACGAGATGGCGCACAGCATGGTCGCGGTCGACAGCAATCCGACGGCCGCGATGCGGTCGTGATGGCGCGTGCGGTCGGCGAGAATGCCGCCGATCGCGACGCCGCCGGCCGCGGCGGCGAGAAAGCCGCTGAGCGCTGCCGTGCCGAATTCGAGCGGCGTGCCGTGTACGGCCTGGAGCGCCACGACCGAGAACGACATGATCCCGGACGTGCCGATCGAGGTGCACACGTAAAAGGAGAATGCCAGCAGAATCGGCATCGAGGTCAGGAGGCCGGCGCCGGCGAAGGATGGGCCCGCCTTTCCCGCCGGGACGGGCGCCGCGCGGTCGTAGTGCAAGGCCTCGGCCTGGCTCCAGATCAGCAGCCCAATCGCGATGCCGAGCAGTCCGGCGAAGACCATCGCGCCGCGCCAGTCCCACAGGCTCGCGGTCAGCAGCATGAGCGGCGGTGCGGCCGCAAAGCCGACATAGCCGGCGAAGTTGTGCGCGCCGAAGGCGCGGCCCATGCGGCCGGGTGCGATCGAGCTCGACAGGATCGAGTAGTCGGCCGGGTGGTAGACGCAATTGGCGAGCCCGACGAACGCCATCATGGCCAGCAGCAGCCAATAGGATTGCGCGAAGGCGCCCATCACGGTTGCCAGGCCACCGAGCATCAGCCCGGCGATCAGCAGCGGCCGCGCGCCGAAACGGTCGATCAGGAAGCCGACCGGCGTCTGGGTCAGCATGCTGACCAGATTGAACATGGTCAGCGCATAGCCGAGCGCCTCGTAGCTGATGCCGAGTTCCGCCTTGATCAATGGCATCAGCGGCGGCAGCACGAGATAGTAGAAGTGGCTGACCATGTGCGCGGTCGCCACGAGACCGATGACCTTGACGTCCTTGCGGAGGGAGTTGAGGGAAGCGGCCGGAGCGGCGGCGGTGGCGTCCATTGACTTCGTGATGCGCGATTGACCAGTCGGCACCTAAGCGAAGCCGCGACGATTTGTCCAGCAGCGTTGCTGCAGGGCAGATCCGCGAATTGCCTGATATTAAAAGGAAATCCAGCTGTCGGGGGGATTTGCATGGGACACCGGCGCGGCCGCACGAACGGTTTGTCTTGCTATTGAGGGCGCTATCGACGATATACACGCCAGTCGCTTCAGCGACTTATCGGCGCCTTGGGCCGCGTGAGCGCGGTGCCTTGGTATCTGCGACCTGCCCGGCGCCCTGAATCTCTTCACCCACGACCCAGTATCACGCGGGGCGTCTTCATCGTCTGCCGCGCGAGCGTCAGGATTCCGGCCGGGATGGCCGGCGACGCGAATCGTGCGGTCTCATGCAAAGGAACAACAATAACGTGACCAGTTTCTCCGACCTCGGCCTCCATGCGTCGATTCTCAAGGCGCTGGCGGCCGGGTCCTATGACACGCCGACGCCAATCCAGGCCCAGGCCATTCCCCATGTCCTTGCCGGGCGCGACTTGCTCGGCATCGCCCAGACCGGCACGGGCAAGACCGCGGCCTTCGCTCTGCCGATCCTGCATCGCCTGGCCGAAGTCACGGCCGGCGGCCAACGCAAGCGGCCGGCGCCCAAGACCTGCCGTGTGTTGGTGCTCAGCCCGACGCGCGAGCTGGCCAGCCAGATCGCCGAACGCTTCCGCTTCTACGGCCGCCACCTCAACCTCAGCACGGTGCTGGTGTTCGGCGGCGTCGGCGGCGGGCCGCAGATCCGCGCCATGGCCAAGGGCATGGATGTGCTCGTCGCGACGCCCGGCCGTCTCATCGATCACATGAGCGCCGGCTTCGTCCGCCTCGACCAGGTCGAAACCGTCGTGCTCGACGAGGCCGACCACATGCTCGACCTCGGCTTCATCCATCCGATCCGGCGCATCGTCGCGGCTCTGCCGGCCAGGCGCCAGAGCCTGTTCTTCTCCGCGACCATGCCCAAGGAGATCTCGGGTCTCGCCCAGAGCTTCCTCAGGGATCCGGTCACCGTTTCGGTGGCCCCGGTGGCGACCACGGTCGAGCGCGTCGAGCAGCGCGTGATCATGGTCGATACCGAGCGCAAGCGCGGCGTGCTGACCGAGATCCTCAGCGATCCTGCCTTCACGCGGGCGCTGGTGTTCACGCGCACCAAGCACGGTGCCGACCGCGTCGCGCGCCATCTCGAGGTGGCGCGCATCGCGGCCTCGGCGATCCACGGCAACAAGTCGCAGGGCCAGCGCGAGCAGGCGCTCGACGGCTTCAAGGCGGGTCGCGTGCGCGTCCTGGTCGCGACTGACATCGCCGCGCGCGGCATCGATGTCGAGGCCGTCAGCCACGTCATCAACTTCGACCTGCCGAACGTGCCCGAGACCTATGTCCACCGCATCGGCCGCACGGCGCGCGCCGGTGCCGCGGGCATCGCGATCTCGCTGTGCGGCAACGACGAGCGCGCCTATCTGCGCGACATCGAGAAGCTGATCCGGCAGAACATACCGATGACCGACCGGCGCAGTGCGCCGGCGCCGCACGAAGGTGCGCCGAAGAGTCATAACGGCCATCGGCACCAGGGCCACCGCGGCCGGGGTCGCGAGGAGCATCGGCCCCATGGCCAGCGCCAGCAGCCGCGCGGGCGCGGTAGCCGGCAGCAGGGCAGCGCTCACCGTCCGACCGGCCTGACGCCGGTGGCGCGCCCCCGCTCGGGGCTAAACTACGCCTGAGCTTCTCACTCCCTCCCTCGCGCGACGCGCGGGGGAGGGGGAGAGCGTTGCTAGAACTTCGCGATGATCTGAAAGAGGATCATCGCCTCGCCGACGAGACTGACGCCGAAGGCGGCCGTGCGCAGCCAGGGCAGGCCTGCGATGTGCACCAGGCCCTGGGCGATGCGTGCCCAGAAGAAGATCGTGGCGCCCAGCGCCGTCGTGGCGTTCGCCGCGCCGGAGACGTGCGCCACCAGGACCAGCACGGCAAAGACCGTAAGGTTCTCGACCATGTTGAGATGTGCGCGCTGGGCGCGCTGTGCCCAGGCGGGCAAGGGCGGCGGATTCTCCGGATAGCCGACGGTGTCGACGATGCCCCAGACCTGGATCCGCGCCAGCACATAGGGCAGGAACAGCAGGACGCACCACACGGCGCTCCAAACCAGGAACTTCAAATCTGCTGACATGGCCTTTCCCCCTCAGATCAGTCGAAGGTGTTTTGTCGCGGCCCTCGCCGCTCCGCGATGACTGCCGTCAGTCATCGTACCGCTTCGGCGGCTTGGCATCGAGCTGTCGCTTCAGCGCTTCGAAATGCAGCTCGTAGTGCGGCCTGCCGTAGTAGGTCGGAATCGCGACGAACTGCTTCATCGCCTTGTTGACCACCGCCTCATTGACCCCGCGCAGCTTCTGCCCGGTCCACATGGCATAGAGCTGCACCTGGGCGGCGCGCTCCATGTAGTAGAGCAGGTCATAGGCATGAGCGACGCTCTCCGCCGCGACGACCACGCCGTGATTGGCCATGAACAGGATGTTCTTGTCGGGGCCGAGCACCTTGGCGAGGCGCGCACCCTCGGCGGGATCGCGCGCGAAGCCGGTGTACTGATCGTCATAAGCGGTCAGCCCCATCATGCTGACCTCGGTCTGGCCGATCGCCTTGATGTGCTGGTCCTCGAGCCGCGTCAGCGCGCTGGTGAACGGCATGTGCGTGTGGAACACGCAGGCGGCCTGCGGCAACAGGCGATGGATCGGCGCGTGGATACAGAAGGAGGACCGCTCGAGCTCGCCGTCGCCGGCGACGACGTTGCCGTCGAGATCGGCCGTGATCATGCAGCTCGCCGTCACCTCCGACCAATGGAGTCCAAAGGGGATGGTCAGGAACCGGTCCTTCCGGCCCGGCACGAGCAGCGTGAAGTGGTTGTAGATGCCCTCGCTGAAGCCGTGCATGACGGCGAGCCGGTGGGCGGCCGCAAGATCGACGCGCGCCGCCCATTCCGCGGCATCGTATTGGTCTTTGGATTGGGTCTTCTGGACGACACGCATGATCGAGGCCTCCGAGGTTGCGGCCGGCGGTGCACCGGCCCGCGGTCGCAAATCTACACCCTGGCGGGGCGGAGGTCGAACGGCGGAATAATCGCCAATTGAGCTGGAACAGCGCGACGATCGGGACAACGATGCATCTGCGGGCGCCACTCGCGATTCGCTGCGCATAATGTGATAGAGCAGGCTCTTATCGACATTCAATATCGCGCCTGGTGCTGAGCTTGTCGAAGGACGGGGCCTCCTCCGCATCTCTGCCGCGGGCGACGCGGCGGCGGAAACGGCCTCGTCCTTCGACAAGCTCAGGACGATGAGAATGCTCTAACCCACTTCGACCGAATAGTTCTCGATCACCGTGTTGGCGAGCAGCTTCTCGCACATGGCCTTGACGCTGTCGCGCGCCTTGGCGGGATCGGTCTCGGCCAACTCGATCTCGATGTACTTGCCCTGGCGCACGTCGTTGACGCCGGCGAAGCCCAGCGAGGCAAGGGCGTGGCCGATCGCCTTGCCCTGGGGATCGAGGACGCCGTTCTTCAGGGTGACGTGGACGCGCGCTTTCATATCGCCTCTCTGGTTGATCGCGCTCTACTGCAGCGTCTTCGGGCCCTTCATGTCGAGGTTGCCGCCGTCGGGCAGGATGCCGAGCCGGCGCGCCACCTCCTGGTAGGCCTCCTTGACGCCGCCGAGGTCCTGGCGGAAGCGGTCCTTGTCGAGTTTCTCGTTGCTCTTGGCGTCCCACAGGCGGCAATTGTCGGGGCTGATCTCGTCGGCAAGGACGATGCGCATGTCGTCCTCGCTGTAGAGCCGGCCGAACTCGAGCTTGAAGTCGACCAGCTTGAGGCCGACGCCGAGGAACAGGCCGGTCAGGAAATCGTTGATGCGGAGCGACATCGACAGAATGTCGTCGATGTCCTGGGTGTTGGCCCAGCCGAAAGCCGTGATGTGCTCCTCCGAGCACATCGGGTCGCCGAGCTCGTCCGACTTGTAATAGTATTCGACGATGGAGCGCGGCAGCTGCTGGCCCTCCTTGAGACCGAAACGCTTGACCAGCGAGCCGGCGGCGATGTTGCGCACGACCACTTCGATCGGGATGATCTCGACCTCGCGCACGAGCTGCTCGCGCATGTTGAGCCGGCGCACCAGATGGGTCGGGACGCCGATATCGGCGAGGCGCTGCATCAGATACTCGGAGATGCGGTTGTTGAGCACGCCTTTGCCCGTGATGATGCCGTGCTTCTGGTTGTTGAACGCGGTGGCATCGTCCTTGAAATACTGGACGAGGGTGCCCGGCTCGGGGCCCTCGAACAGGACCTTGGCCTTGCCTTCGTAGATCCGTCTGCGTCTGGTCATATCCGGTCGTCCGATCGGTTAGGGGTGGCGGACGGGGCTGGCCAATCTCGCGGCCGCGGCCTCCCTATAGCAAGGACGGCATGGCGAGACAATGACGGCCAGCGCCCTGGCGGCGCGGCAAAGTTTCGGCTTTACCTGCCCGGCGTGGCGCTATAACCCTTACTCGCCGCGGCCGGCGGATCGACCGGCGGATCGGCCGGCCGGCGCGGCCCGGCATAACTGACGAGAATCAATGCCATGACCACCTTCGATGACCGCGAAAAGGCTTTTGAGGCCAAGTTCAAGCGCGACCAGGAGCTGCAGTTCAAGGTCAACGCGCGGCGCAACAAGCTCCTGGGTCTGTGGGCGGCCGAGCAGATGGGCCTGAAGGGCGACGCGGCGGAGGCCTATGCCAAGGAGGTCGTGGCGGCCGACTTTCAGAAGGTGGGCGACGACGACGTTGCCGGCAAGGTGCTGAAGGATCTGACCGCCAAGGGGGTCAAGACGGATGATCGGCACATCCGTAGGGAGATGGACCGCTTGCTGGCCGATGCGAAGGCGCAGATCGGCAAGCAGGTCTAAGGCCGGCCTCAGCAGCCGAGCTGGCGCGCCAAGTCGAGAAAGTCGGTCGCGACCACGTCGAAATCGTGCTCGGCTTTGAAATCCTTTGTCTGATGGGGACCGTATTCGGTTGGCCGCGCGACGAAGCCGGTGCGGTACCCGACCTTCGATGCAGCGACGAGATCGCCATTGTGCGCAGCGACCAGCATGCATTCACTCGGCTTGAGGTCGAGCATGTCCGCACCCTTCTGGTAGACATGCGGCTGCGGCTTGAAGCCCTGTGCCGGCTCGGCGCCGAGGATGCAATCCCATGGCAGGCCCGCCCGCTTGGCCATGTTGACCATGAGCGACACGTTGCCGTTCGACATGGTCGCGAGGATGTAGCGTGACTTGAGCCTGTTGAGGCCCGGCACCGCATCGGGCCACGGATCGAGCCGGTGCCAGGCGCGGTTGACGTGATCGATGGTGGCGTCGTCGAGACCCTTGATGGCGAAGCGGTCGAGCAGGCTCAAGAGGCTTTCCCTGTGCAGCACGTCGAGCTTGACCCAAGGCCGCTCGCCTGAGCGCACGCGGTCCATCGCGGGCTGATAAAGGCCGCGCCAAGCGTCGGCGAAGGCGACCCAGTCGGCGGTGATCCCTTTGGCGCGGCCAAAGCTCGTCAGCTCCTTGATGATGCTGCTGCGCCAGTCGACGACGGTGCCGAAGACGTCGAAGGTGACGGCTTTGACGGCTGTGAGCGGCATGGCGACGGGTTCCTCCGGCTCGCTTGGCGTGCCGCGACGAAGCGGGACAGGGCGTCAGCCCAGGCCAGCCCCGCCGCTTCGGGCGTGAGATGGTCCAGGACATGAGCCTGGCCCATCCGGATGCGCTCGGTCGCCCAGTCGGGATGAGCGAGCGCCCAGCCTAGTCCGGCTGCCACGCTGGAGTCGATCCGCGCGTATTCCGCCATGGCCAGGTACTCCGGCAGCGGATGTGCGATCACAAAGCGGCCGCCGACCAGAGCGCGGACCAGGCGGTTGGCGCTCTTGACCCGCCGCACGTCGCTGTCGTCGCTGGGGATGATGACGAGGTCGCAGGCGTCGAGCGCGGTCTCCATGGTGCCCAGCGACCACGTCGAGAGTCGTGCGGTGAACCGCCCGCGCGCGCCGCGCGTTTCGACGAAGGCCGACAGCATCGGCGTGAAGGTCGAGGGCGGATAGGACACCACCTGCAGCGCGACGCGCCGGCCGAGCGGCGCTGCGGCGATCTCGGGCAGGACGCGTTCCAAGGTTTCGGCGTTGCCGGGCGCGCCGTACCAGAGCAGCCGCAAGCGGTCTTGATCTGGCGCGAAGCGCGGCGGCGCAGGCCTACCTTCGTAGGGATCGCCGATCACCTCGGCCATGATGCCGGTGCGGCGCCGAACCAGTTCGGCCAGTGCCTGGCTCGCCGCGACCACGTGCACGCCTGGCATGATGATGTCCTTCATGGCCGCCAGCGCTGGGATCGCGAAGACATTGTCGCAGACGTCGATGACCACGACGGTGCCGCGTGCCAGGCACGCGGCGACGAACGGGCGGAATTCGCTGAACACCTTGCCGACCACCACGACGTCGGCCTCGCGGATCACCGCTGAATCCGTGGCGGCCCCCGGCTTGGCGGAGTGGAGCGTCTTGGCGGGGATACCCATGCGACGGAGCTGCTGCTGCGGAATGATGTTGCGCAGGCGCACGCTCGCCAATTGGCTGGTCCGCATGCCATCGACGTCGCGCACGGCCGCTTCCGTGAGGAAGACCGGGGTCACGGCCGAAATGTCCAATTGGGGAGGGCCGGGCCGTCGACGACAGCGCGCGGCATGGCAGGCCTCCTGCATTGCAGGTCGTTGGCCCCCGCCACTGTCGTGCAGTTTGCTCTATGGCGTGAAAGTCCTCAAGCTTCGATCTATCCTGGCGGCCACGCCGCTGCCCCGGATCAACCACAGCACGATGAGCCGCATCATCTACGTCGCGCCGCGCGACAAGTCGCCCTCAGGCGGTCTTCGCACGCAGTTCCGGCATGTCGCCCGGCTCGTGCATCACGGCTTCGATGCGCACCTCTATCATGTCGATGGCGGATACCGGCCCGATTGGTTCGCCGAGACGGTGCCGATGCTGACCACCCAGGACATCATGGGCCGGAACCGCCTCAATTTGAGGCCCGACGATCACATCGTCCTCTACGAGGCGGCGTCCAACTCGGTACGCTTCTTCAATCAGTACAAGGGCGCGAGCCGGCACCTGTTCTGCCAGAATCATTTCCTGATGTTCGATGCCCTCGCCGCGCTGCAGGCGCCGAGCTGGCAGGCGCTGGGCGTGAGCAGGGCCTTCGCCAGCGCCCACGTGATCGCAAGAGCGGTCAAGCAGACCCTCGGCTTCGGCGACGTGCCGGTCGTGCCCTATGCCATCGATCACGCCCTGTTTCGGCCCGCGGCCAAGCGCCTCCAGATCGCCTACATGCCGCGCAAGCGGCGTGAGGATGTGGGATTCATCCGCCGCGCCTTTGTGAGCGCCTGTCCCGACCTCGCCAGCATTCCGTGGGTCGAGATCGACGGGCAGAGCGAGGAGCGGGTGGCGTCGATCCTCGGCGAATCCGCCATCTTCCTGGCGCTCGGCCGGCGCGAAGGGTTCGGCCTGCCGCCCGTCGAGGCCATGGCGGCCGGCTGCCTCGTCGTCGGCTTTCTCGGCAACGGCGGCCGCGAATTCGGCACGCCGGAGAACGGCCTCTGGTGCGACGAGGACGATTTGTTCGGCGCGGCCCTCAGCCTCGCCGAGGCGATCCGTGGCGTCGAGGCAGGCACGCCGGCAAGCGCCGCGATGATCGAGGCCGGCCAGCGAACCGCCGCCGGCTACACGCTCGAAGCGATGGATCAGGCCCTGTTGTCGTATTGGAGGGGCGTGATCGGCGCGCGCTGACCGGGTCCGCCGGCGTCGCGCTCAGCCGAAGACGCGGCGGAAAATCGTGTCGACGTGCTTGGTGTGGTAGCCCATGTCGAAAAGCGCCGTGAGCTCCGCCTGCTTGAGGTGGCGCATCACGTCGGCGTCCGATTTGAGCAGCGCCAGAAAATCGGCCCCCTCCTGCCACACCTTCATGGCGTTGCGCTGCACGGCCTGATAGGCGTCCTCGCGGCTCATGCCGGCCTGGGTCAACGCCAGCAACACGCGCTGCGAGAAGACGAGGCCGCCGAGCCGGTCGAGATTGCGCTGCATCGCGTCTGGGTAGACGACCAGCTTGTCGACCACGCCCGCCAGCCGGACCAGGGCGAAGTCGAGCGTGACCGTGGCATCGGGCCCGATCATGCGCTCGACCGAGGAGTGGGATATGTCGCGTTCGTGCCAGAGCGCGACATTCTCCAGCGCCGGCACCACGGCCATGCGCACGACGCGGGCCAAGCCCGTCAGATTCTCCGTCAACACAGGGTTGCGCTTGTGCGGCATGGCGGACGAGCCCTTCTGGCCCGGCGAGAAGTATTCCTCGGCCTCGCGCACCTCGGTGCGCTGGAGATGGCGGATCTCGACCGCGAGGCGCTCGACCGCGCCGGCGATGACGCCGAGCGTCGCGAAGAACTGCGCGTGACGGTCGCGCGGGATGATCTGCGTCGAGACGGGTTCGACCGTGAGCCCCATCTTCTTCGCAACATGGGCCTCGACCGCGGGCTCGACATTGGCGAAGGTGCCGACCGCGCCGGAGATCGCGCAGGTCGCCACGTCGTCGCGCGCCCGCACCAGGCGCTCGCGGTTGCGTGCGAACTCGGCATAGTGGCCGGCGAGCTTGAGGCCGAAAGTGGTGGGCTCGGCGTGGATGCCGTGGCTGCGGCCGACGCAGAGCGTCATCTTGTGTTCCTGGGCGCGCCGCTTGAGCGCCGCCATGACCCTGTCGATGTCGTCGATCAGGATGTCGGCCGCCTGCTTGAGCTGCACGGCGAGGCAGGTGTCGAGCACGTCGGACGAGGTCATGCCCTGGTGGACGAAGCGCGCCTCGTCGCCGACATGCTCGGCGAGGTTGGTCAGGAAGGCGATGACGTCGTGTTTGGTCGTCTTCTCGATCTCGTCGATGCGCGCCGCGTCGAACTTGCCGCGCGCCCACACGGCCTTGGCCGCCTCGCGCGGGATCACGCCGAGCTCGGCCAGGGCATCGCAGGCATGCGCCTCGATCTCGAACCAAATCCGATAGCGGTTGTCGGCCTCCCAGATGCGCGTCATCTCGGGGCGGCTGTAGCGCGGGATCATGCCGGATGTCTCGATGGCGATGGACTTGTGACGCCCCTGCTTAGCAGGGATCGGGCCGGCGGAAAATGGTCTCGGCGATGAGATTGGGGGATGTCCCGCGCATTGTTGAAGTTTGCGGGACGGGCGTTGCCGATTGGCGATGCTATGCTGCTTGCCGGTGTTCCTCAAGCCTGTCTCGGATCGTTTGCTTGGCCTGATGGGCAGCCAGGG
>VGDO01000008.1 GCA_016869645.1 Alphaproteobacteria bacterium | reverse complement strand
ACCGTCGTCCGCCGCATCCCGACCTCCTGGAACAGGCCGAGAACTTGGCGGACAACTCACGCGCTACAAAAGGCGGACAACTGATGCGCTACTAACACAACGGGGGGGGTTGAGAGAGGGCGCATGTCCGAGACAGTCTATGGCCAGCTGGCCGTCCTGGTCGTCGACGACCAAGATTTCATGCGCGATCTCGTGAGTTCGGTTCTGCGTCAGATCGGCTTTCGCCGGATCGACACAGCGAGCGACGGCGAGGCGGCGCTCAAATGCGTGGCGCAGACGGTCCCGAAGCTGATCATCTGCGACATCGAGATGGCGCCGATGAACGGCATCGAATTCATCGAGCGCCTGCACAAGGCCGGCTTCACCGGCGCCAAGCGGATTGCGACGGTCTTCCTCACTTCGCACGCCGAGGCAGCGCTGGTTCACCAGGCCGCCAAGCTCGGCGTCGACGCCTTCGTCGTGAAGCCGGTCAAGCGCGGCCCGTTCGAGCAGAAGATCCAGCAGATTCTCAAACGTTCGGGCGCGATCCAGTAGGGCGCGCTCTTCGGCGGTGGGCACCCGCGCGCGAAGGCGCGTCTGTCGGTCGATCGCTGCGTGATCGACCTGCCGGCTTGGGCGAGGTCCCAGGCTTCGCCCGCCCTACTTCACGCCGCCTGCCGCCAGGCCCGCGACGATCTCGCGCTGGATCACCACGGTCAGCACCACGACCGGCAGCATGACCACGATCGCGGCGGCTGCGAGCGGACCCCATTGGTACTGCTCGAAGGTCAGCATGTTGTAGACCGCGACCGGCATGGTGCGCGTGGTGCGCCCGGCGAACACGGCGCCGAAGATGAAATTGTTCCACGAGTAGATGAAGGACAGGATCGCGCCGACCACGATGCCGGGCCGCGCCAGCGGCAGCGCCACGTAGAGGAAGGCCTGCCAGACCGAGCAGCCATCGATGCGCGCCGCCTCCTCGAGCTCGGCCGGCAACGTCTCGAAGAAGCCGATCATCACCCAGACCACGATCGGCAGCGTGATCACCATGTGGGTGATCGCGATCGGCCAGATCGTGCCGACCAGGCCGATGAACTGGAAGAGGGTGAAGAGCGGGATGAGGTAGGACAGGCCTGGCGTCATGCGGCTGATCAGCATCACGACCGCAAGGCTGTGGGCCCGCGCCTTGGCGATGCCATAGCCGGCCGGCACGCCGAGCACGAGCGCCGCCAGGGTTGCCAGGCCCGAGACGATACAGCTGTTCCAGAAATAGAGCCCCATCGGGCTCTCGTTGAAGACGTGGACGAAATTGTCGAAGGTCGGCGGGTTGGGGATGAAGACCGGCGGATAGGCCGTGTTGTCGATATCGTACTTCAGCGCCAGCGACAGCATCCAGAAGAAGACGAAGAGGCACGGCGCCAGCAGCACGACGACCGAGAAGCCGAGGGCGAGCTTGCCGCCGATGCGGCGGGCCTGGTAGGCGAGCGGCGACTGGACGGGCCGGCCTTGCACCGGCTTGCCCGGCGTCATGTCCACTTCGCGCGCTGGCGCACATAGAGCAGCACCAGCGACAGCGCCACGATGATGCCGAAGAACACGACCACCACGGCGGACGCATCGCCCACGTTGTAGTAAGCGAAGGCCTGCAGATAGAGATAGATGTTGATCGTCTCCGAGGCCGTGCCCGGCCCGCCATTGCTGATCACGTAGATCGTCTCGAACGCCTTGAGCGCGTCGATCGTCCTAATGATGCCGGCGACCACGAGGAAAGGGAGCACGAGCGGAAAGGTGATGTGGCGGAACATCTGCCACGGCGTGGCGCCGTCGATCAGCGCCGACTCGTAGGGCTCGCTCGGCAACGCCGCGAGCCCGCCCAGCACGATGATCATGACGAACGGCGTCCAGTGCCAGATCTCGACCAGCACGAGGCTGGGTATGACCGTGTGCTTGGCGAACACCCATTCCGAGGGCGGCAGGCCGACCAGACTGAGCAGGTAATTCAGCACGCCGAGCTGGGGATGGAACATCATGGTCCACACCAGCGCGATCGCGACCGGCGTCGCCATCATCGGCATGATGAACACGGTGCGCAGCACGCCGCGCAGCGGGAAATTGCGGTGGAACACGACCGCCGCGAAGGTGCCGAGCACCAACGGCAAGATGACGGCGAGCGCGGTGAAATAGAAGGTGTGAATGATCGCCTCGAGGAAGCGCTGGTTGCCGGCGAGCGTGACGTAGTTCTGCACGCCGACCCAGTGCCGGCTGCCGCCGATCTTCCACTCGTGGAAGCTCATCCACACCGTGAAGAGCCAGGGAAAGACGATGACCGCCAGAGTCGCGATCAGCCCCGGCACGATGAAGGAGAGATAGCGCGGCGGGCGGTAGGAGGGCGGGCGTTTCGCCGGTTCCGCGTTGACGATCCCGTCGGTCTGCGCCGCCATGGGTGTATCGTTCGGAGTTTGCCCGCTCCTCACCCGTCAGGCGAGGAGCGGGCGACTTCAATCATGCACCTGGACGATCACGCCTCGCTCTTGGCGAGCACCGGCGCGAATTCCGCCGTCGCGCGCTTGAGCTCGGCGGCCGCGTCGGCACCGCCGATCATGTTGGTCAGCGCCGTGCCGAAGGTGTCGCGGAATTCCGTCACCGGCACGATGACCGGCAACGCGGCGCGCGCGATCTTGCCCGACTCGGCGACGCAATTCGCCCAGTCGCGCGGCACGGTGAGGGCGGCCAGGGTCGGCCCGTCGCTCAAGGTCGAGTGCCGGAACGGCACGCCGCCGCCCGCCTGGAGCAGACGGTTGCACATGGCCTTGCTGGTCGCCCACAGGCAGTAGAAATAGGCCGGCTCCTTCTTCTGGCTTCCCGCCGTGACGGCGATGCCGTCGCCGAACATGGCGGACATGTGCGCCTTCGGCCCGGCCGGAAACACGCCATAGCCGACCTTGCCGACGATGCGGCTCTTCGAGCGGTCCTCGAGCGGCGGGGCGAAGCCGACGCCGTCGATCCACATGGCGGCGCGGCCCTGGGCGAACAGCGACTGCGACTCGTTCCAGTTGAATCCGGCGACACCCTGCGGGCCGCTATCCTTCAGAAGCTTCTTGTAGACCTCGGCGGCGGCGATCGCGTCCGGCGTGTCGGTGATGAGCCGGGGCGGCGTGCCGGTCGTCGTGTCCTGGCCCCAGCCGAGCAGGAGCTGCGTCCACACCGGCACGTTGGCGTTGCGCAGGCCGCGCGCGACCACGCCCGCCACGCCGGCGCCCGGATCGTGCAGCTTCTGCGCCGCCGCGACGATCTCGTCGATCGTCTTGGGATAGGCGACGTTCTTCGCCTGGAACAACTCCTTGTTCCAGTAGAGCATCCAGTAGTCGACGCTCCAGGGCAGCGAGCCGATGCGCCCGTCGTCGGTCGCGTAGTCGAGGCCGCGCTGGGTCACGTCGGCGCGATCCCATTCGGCCGGCGTCAACTGGGCATCGCCCAGCATCTGCGTCAGCTCGGCCGTCCACTTGGCGCGCGCGAACTGGCGCTTCTGCACATGGTAGGACATCTGCACCACGTCGAAGCTCGGCTTGCCCGAGTTGAACTCGATGACTGCCTTTTGGCGGTGCTGCTGCTCGGGAATGACCTCGAGGCCGACCTTGATGCCCGTGAGGTCCTCGAACTCCTTCTGATGGCGCTTGAGATTGTCGGCGCGCGGGCTGGTCACCAGCGACACCTCGATGCTCTGGCCCTGAAAGCGCTTCCAGTTGAAGGCGCCCGACTGCGCGAACAGGGTCCTGGCGTTCAGCATGGGCGCGGCGAGCGCGCCCAGGGCGGCGCCGGTCTTCAGGAGCGTACGGCGCGAGGTGGTCATTCCGGTTCGGCGGGTCATGGTCTCCTCCCTGGCAAGCGGCGGCTCAGCGCCGCCAAATTTCTTGGGTTCGACCTTAGCAATGGGCCCGGCGCTTCGCAATCCGGGGCGGCGGCATCGTCGGCCTGGACGGTGCTATATCAAGACGCTAGTGTCCGCCGCGCTTTTCCACGGAGCTTCCGATGCCCGCGATCGTCAGACCATCCGGCCGTTCCGCCGACGCGCTGCGCGCGGTCAGCCTGGAGCCGGGCTTCAGCAAATATGCCGAGGGCTCGTGCCTGGTGCGGTTCGGCGACACGCATGTGCTATGCACGGCCTCGGTCGACGACAAGGTGCCGCCCTTCCTGCGCAACTCCGGCACGGGCTGGGTCACGGCCGAATACGGCATGCTGCCGCGCTCGACCCATACGCGCACCGACCGCGAGGCGGCGCGCGGCAAGCAGTCCGGACGCACCCAGGAGATCCAGAGGCTGATCGGCCGCTCGCTGCGCGCGGTGACCGATCTCGCCGCATTCGGCGAGCGCCAGATCAAGATCGACTGCGATGTGCTGCAGGCCGATGGCGGCACGCGCACGGCCGCCATCACCGGCGCCTATGTCGCGCTCCACTACGCGCTCAGCCATCTGGTGCGGCTCCAGATGCTGAAGTCCGTGCCGCTGATCGACCAGGTCGCGGCCGTGTCCTGCGGCCTCTATCGCGGCCTGGCCGTGCTCGATCTCGACTACGCCGAGGACTCCGCGGCCGAGGCCGACAGCAATTTCGTGCTGACCGGCACGGGAGGCATCGTCGAGGTGCAGGCAACTGCGGAGAAGACGCCATATACGGAAGCGCAGTTCAACGCGCTGCTGGCACTCGCGCGCCACGGCACGGCCGAACTCTTCCGCCTTCAGCGCGTCGCGGTGGGCCGAGGCTAGAAAGCCGGGCTGATGGACCATGGCGATCACGGCCCGCATTCTGCGCCCCGGCGACGAGGGCGGGCTTGAGGCATTCCTCAAGCGTCACGCCGACAGCTCGATGTTCCTGCGCGGCAATCTGCGCCGCGGCGGGCTGATCGATCGCGGCGAGGCCTATCAGGCGACCTATGTCGGCGCATTCGACGGAGCGGCGCTGGCCGGCGTCGCGGCGATCTCCTGGGGCGGCTATCTCCAGCTCCAGGCGCCTGCCTATCTCGCCGAGGCGGTGCGCGCAGTTGACGCGGCGCGGCCGCGCGCGATCAAAGGAATCTCGGGGCCGTTCGACCAGGTCATGGCGGCGCGCGCAGCTCTTGGCCTGACGGAGCGCGTTACGTCGCTCGACAGCGCAGAGGATCTCTTCGGCCTCGACCTCGCCGATCTCGTCGTGCCGGAGAATCTGGCGTCGGGCGAATTGACCTGCCGGCAGGCAGGCCCCGATGACATGCCGTTGTTGGTCGATTGGCGGCGGCGCTATCAGGTCGAGCATTTGAACGCCGACGACGACGCGGCGACGCTCCGCGATGCGCGCGCCGACGTGAACCGGCATCTCGCGAACGGTGCCGTGTGGCTGCTCGAAAACCACGGTCTGCCGCCGCGCGAAGTCGCGCCTCTCGATCGATCGCGGCGCGATCGACCTGCCCGTGAGGCATGGCCAATGGCCATGCCCGTGGCCCAGGCCAACTACAATTCTCAGCTCCCCGACATGGTCCAGATCGGCGGCGTATGGACGCCGCCCTCGCTGCGCGGCCACGGTTACGCGCGCGCCGCGGTGGCGGGTGCGCTGCTGGCCGCGCGCGCGCGCGGCGTGGCGCGTGCGGTTCTCTTCACCGGTCGCGACAACCCGGCGGCGCAGCGCGCCTACCGCGCACTCGGTTTCGCCGTGGTCGGCGATTACGCGGTCGTTCATTTCTCCGAACCTGTCGCGTGACCATCATGACCAGCCGCGCCCGAATCCTCGTTTCCGGCGACGAAAAAGCACTCGATGCCTTTCTGCGCCGTCATGCCGACAGCTCGCTGATGATGCTGTCGAACCTGCACAATGCCGGTCTGGCCGACGAAGGCCGCCCCTACCAGGGCACCTATTTCGCCGAGCTCGACGGCGACCAAGTGATCGGCGTCGCCGCCATCTACTGGAGCGGCGCCATCATCCTGCAGGTGCCGGGCGAGGTTGGCGCGATCGCCGATGCGATTCGTGCCAATGCGCCGCGCCCTGTGACGGGCATCCTCGGCCCCATCGATCAGGCGCAGCGCATGCGGGCCGCTCTCGGCATGGCCGGGCGCGCCTGCATGCTCGATAGCACCGAGGATCTCTATGCGCTGGCGCTCGACCGAATCGCGGTGCCGGACGCGCTCGCGCGCGGCGAGGTGACGTGCCGCCCCGCGCAAGATGACGAAGTCGATCTGCTCATCGCCTGGCGACGTGACTTCATGATCGAGAGCCTGGATGCGCCCGACGATGCGACCACGACGAGATCGTCGGGCGATCTGATCCGGCGCCTGCAGGGCGAGGGCATCAACTGGGTGCTCGAGCACGATGGCCGCCCGGTCGCCTATGCGACCTATGGCGCGCGGCTGCCCGACGCGGTGCAGATCGGCGGGGTATGGACGCCGAGGGATCTGCGTCGCTATGGCTATGGCCGCGCCGTGGTCGCCGGCGCCTTGCTGACCGCATGCCAGCGCGGCGTCGGCCGCGCCGTGCTGTTCACCGACCGCGCGAACGCGGCCTCGGCCGCCGCCTATCGCGCGATCGGCTTCACGATCGTCGGCGACTTTGCCCTCATCCTGTTCAAGGACAATGCCTCATGAGTCACCGACGGTTCAGCGGCTCGAAGCTGGTCGTCGCGACCCACAATCCCGGCAAGCTGGTCGAGATCACCGATCTGATGCGGCCCTTCGGCATCGAGACCCTCGGTGCCGCGCAGCTGGGCCTGCCCGAGCCCGAGGAAACCGGCAGCACCTTCGAAGCCAACGCCGAGCTCAAGGCCCATGCGGCCGCCCAGGGTGCGCGCGAGCCGGCGCTGGCCGACGATTCGGGCCTGGTCGTTCCGGCCCTCGGCGGCGATCCCGGCATCTATTCGGCACGCTGGGCCGGCCCGACCAAGGATTTCTCGATCGCCATGACGAGAGTCCAGAAGGAGCTTGCGGAGAGGGACCGCAAGGCCCATTTCGTGGCCGTGCTGTCGCTCGCGTGGCCCGATGGACATTGCGAGACTTTCCGCGGCGAGGTGCACGGGCACCTCGTCTGGCCGCCGCGCGGCAAGCGCGGTTTCGGCTATGATCCGATGTTCGTGGCCGATGGTCACCAGATCACCTTCGGGGAGATGGACCCGGAGCAGAAGCATGCGATCAGTCACCGCGCAGTGGCGTTTCGGAAGCTAGTTGATGCCTGCTTCAGGTAAGAGTGTTGAGACGCCTGGGACGCCTCCCGGTCGATCGCTGAGCGATCCACCTGCCGGCGAGGGCGCGGCAAATCCCGCGCCGGGGACGCCTCCCGGTCGATCGCTGAGCGATCGACCTGCCGGCGAGGCGCTGCCTTCGGCAGCGCTGGATCGACCTGGCGACGCTGTGCACATAGATGCCTTTGGCATCTATGTGCACTGGCCGTTCTGCAAGTCGAAGTGCCCGTACTGCGACTTCAACAGCCATGTCATGGGCGCGGTCGATCAGCAGCGCTGGTCAACGGCGCTGCTGGCCGAGCTCGATCATTTCGCGGCACGCGTCGATCGCCGCCCCGTCACCAGCATTTTCTTCGGCGGCGGCACGCCATCGCTGATGGCGCCGGAAACTGTCGCAGCGCTGATCGAGCGCGTGCGCAAGCATTGGCCGACCGCGCCCGATCTGGAGATCACGCTGGAAGCCAATCCGACCTCGGTCGAGGCCGAACGCTTCGCTGGCTTCGCCGCGGCCGGCGTCAATCGCGTGTCGCTGGGCGTGCAGGCGCTCGACGATGCGGCGCTCAAATTCCTCGGCCGCGGCCATAGCGCGCGCGAAGCGCTGCACGCCGTGGCGGTCGCGCAATGCCATTTCCCGCGCAGCTCCTTCGACTTGATCTACGCGCGGCCGGGACAAACGCGCGAGGCCTGGCGCAAAGAGTTGCACGAGGCGCTCGGCCATGCGGGTGAACACCTGTCGCTCTACCAGCTCACCATCGAGCCCGGCACGGCCTTCGATCCCGCGCACAAGCGCGGCGACTTTGCGCTGCCCGAGGACGAGCTCGCGGGACAGCTCTACGAGGACACGCTGGAGATCATGACGGCGGCGGGGCGGCCGGCCTACGAGATCTCCAACCACGCGCAACCGGGTGCCGAGTGCCGGCACAACCTCGTCTATTGGCGCTATCAGCCCTATCTCGGCATCGGCCCGGGCGCCCATGGCCGGGCCATCGTCGACGGGCGGCGGCACGCCACGCGCATGGCGCGCGCGCCCGAGACCTGGCTGAAGCGCGTCGAGGCCCAAGGTCACGGCACCGAGGAGGAAGTCGAGCTCTCGCCCGACGAACGTCGCGACGAGCTTGTGATGATGGGGCTGCGGCTCGAGGAAGGCATTGCGCGCGAACGGCTGCGTTCCGAGACCGGCCTGGACATCGACGAAGCCTTCGAGCCCGCGCGGCTCAGAGCACTGGTCGAGGGCGGCTTCCTCGATGTCGATGACGAGCGGCTGCGCGCAACCGCCGCCGGCCGCCAGCGGCTCAACGCCGTGTTGGGTCGTCTGCTGGCCTAGCGCCGGCCACGCGCCGTGCTAGAATCCGATCATGCTGTTCCGCAAACGTCCGGGGTTGCGGCCGCACCCGCGACCGGTGAAGCGCGGACCCTACGAGGCCGAGTACCAGCTCGTCGTCGATGACGCGGCCTCGGGCGACGTGCGCCAGTCCGCGACCGGCTACGTCGCCTTCGACCATGCGCGCGGCGTGTGGGTCGGTCCGTTCAAGAAGATCGACCAGCTCGCGAAATTCTTCCGCTCGCGGCCCGGCGTGTTCAGGCGCGCGCATCCGCGGTGGAAGGAGCGGCCGACCATCACGGTGATTTCGCGCTGGGGCCGCGCCTGGTGGCTGATGAACATCAAGCGCTGGTTCGGAACGCAGAGCTAGCCGCCGTCTGTGCTTTCAGGCGGCACGGCCATCGTCCCTTGCATCGACGAACGAATCACAGAGTGTCCCATGCTGCCAATTGCAAGAATTCTGGTTGCTGCGACGCTGCTCGCTCTGCAGGGATGCGTGGTCCAGCAGTGGACTGCGGCGGACACCCAGCCGATCCAGGCTGCGAAGTCTCGATGCGCGGCCGCGGCCCGCGAGGCGACGCCGGAGCCGCAATGCGGGCCGGTCGGCTACACATGGGTCGACGGACGGCCGAGTTTCGAGTTTCGTACCACGCGCTACAGCCAATGCTCGAACCACCAGATCAGCGCATGGACCGAACGCTGGGGCGAGGGCTACGCCCAATGCTTGGCAAGGGCGAGCGTATCACCGTGAAGCCGACACAAAGATGAATGTCCCCTTTTCCCGAGCTAGAGCAATGCTCCAGCCTAAACGTCGAAAAACACCGTCTCGCCCTTGCCCTGGAGCACGATGTCGAAGCGATAGCTCGGCGGCGTGCCGCCGTTTGCTTGCGCCACCAGCGTGCGCCGCGCCGCGGCATTCTCGATGCTGTTGAGCACCGGATCCGTCCCGTTCGCCGACTCGTCGGCAAAGTAGACACGCGTCACCAGGTGGCGCAGCAGGCCACGCGCGAAGATCGTCATATTGATGTGCGGCGCCTGCATGGCGTTGCCGCGCCCGGGCACGGCGCCCGGCTTGATCGTCGTGAAGCGGTAGGTGCCGTCCTTCGCCGTCTTGACGCGGCCGAAGCCACGGAACCTGGGATCGAGCGGCTTCGCCTGCTTGTCCTCCGGATGGGCATAGCGTCCGGCCGCGTTGGCCTGCCAGATCTCGATCAGCGCGTCGCCCAGGGGCTGGCCGTCGCCATCGACGATGCGGCCTTCGAGTAGGATCGTCTGGCCGAGCGGCCCCTCGGTCGTCAGATCCTCCCAGCCCGGCCGGTCGAGACCGTGATGAAAGAACGGACCGATCGTCTGGGATGCGGTGGGGAACAGCTTCGCCACGCTCAAGACTCCATCGGGGTGGCATTGCGCCCGCGCAAAACGATATCGAAGCGGTAGCCCAGCGCATATTCGGGCTCGCTCAGCGAATGATCGTAGGTCGAGATCAGACGGTGCCTCGCTTCCTCGTCGGCCGTGGCGTTGAAGATCGGATCGAGCGGAAGCAGCGGATCGCCGGGGAAATACATCTGCGTGATCAGCCGCGTCGCGAAGGCCGGGCCGAACACGGAGAAGTGGATATGCGCGGGGCGCCAAGCATTGTGCTGGTTGCGCCAGGGGTAGGCGCCCGGCTTGATCGTGAGAAAGCGGTAGCCGCCATCGGCTCCGGTGACGACATGGCCCCCGCCGTGGAAATTGGGGTCGAGCGGCGCGTCATGCTGGTCGCCTTCATGGTGATAGCGCCCGGCCGAATTGCACTGCCAGAGCTCAAGCAACGTGCTCGGCACCGGGCGGCCGTCCTCGTCGAGCACGCGGCCGGCGAGGATGATGCGCTGGCCCTGCGGCTCCGCCTCATGGTGGTGAATGAGATCGGCCGCGTCCGGCCCGTTCCAGCCGTCTTTGCTGAAGCTCGGGCCGGTGACTTCCGACAGCGTCGCGACGATCCTCACGGGAGCCCGACTGGGCGCGCGCTTGACCGTGCTGCCATAGGCCGGATGCAGATAGGGCGGCTGCCGATCTGGCTGCTCGCGCCGGTAACCGATCGGATCGCTCATCTCTTGTCCTTCTCGAGTTCCGCATAGGCTTCGCCGGCATGCTTGAACGCCGCGCCGGCAGCGGGCACCCCGGCATAGACAGCGGCCTGCAGCAGGATTTCCTTGATCTCGTCCGGCGACACGCCCGTGTTGCGCGTGGCGCGGATGTGCAGCTTGAGCTCATCATGGTGCCCGAGCGCCGCCAGCATGGCGATGGTCAGCATGCCCCTGGTCTTGCGGTCAAGTCCTGGCTTGGGAGCCTGTCTGAGAATTCGCCATCCATGCGCACGGCCAAGCCGCTGTCGAAGAGTTCAGGGACCGTCGTCATGGTTGCCTTCCTATTTTCCGATGAAACCGCTGAGCGCCGCGTTGTATGCGTCGGCCGCCTCGATGTTCGACAGATGCGCCGCCTCCAACTCGACGTAGCGGGCGCCCGGCACCCGATCGGCAATCAGCCTGCCCTGCTCGGGTGGCGTCGCGGCATCGTGCCGGCCGGCGACGACCAGCGTCGGCGCCTTGATGGTCGCGAGCTGCTCACGCACATCGTGGTCGCGCACCGCAGCACTGCAGGCGACATACCCGTCAGCGGGAGTCGCCAGCAGCATGGTCCTGATGCGCTCGACCACGGCGGGCTCGCGCTTGCGAAAGCCCGCCGTGAACCAGCGCTCGAGCACGGCCGGCGCGATGCCAGCCATGCCCTCGGCCTCGACCTTGGCGATGCGCTGGTTCCATAGCTCGGTGGCGCCGATGCCGGCCGATGTGTTGCACAGGGCCAGCCGCCCGAGGCGCCCCGGCGCATTGATGGCGAGCCACATGCCGATCATGCCGCCCATCGACAGTCCGCAGTAATCGACGCGCGCGAGGCCGAGACCGTCGAGCAGCGCAATCACGTCGCCACCAAGATCGGCGATCTTGTAGGGCCCCGGCGGCAGCGCCGACTTGCCGTGGCCGCGCGTGTTGTAGCGCAGCACGCGGCGGTGCCGGGTCAGAGTCGCGATCTGCCCGTCCCACATGCCGAACTCGGTGCCGAGCGAATTCGACAGCAGGAGCAGCGGCGCTCCGTCCGGCCCGTCGAATCGATAGGTCATCCGCACGCCGCCCGCGTCGATCTCCGGCAAGGCGTCTCTCCGTTATTTGTCGCGCGGTCCCGCCACGACGCGCGCGCCCAGCACACGCGCGACGAAGCGGCCGGCCTGGCCGACATAGTGGAGCGGCTGGAACAGCCGGTCGAGATCCTGGACGCTCAGATGCTTGCCGACCGTCTCATGCGCCGCCAGCACATCCCTGAGGTGCCGCTTGCTGCGCGCCGCCTCCCGACAGGCTTGCTCGACGAGCTCGTGCGCAGCGAGCCGACCGAGCGCCGAGCCGAGCGCAATCGTCACCGCCTCGGCCATGATCAGACCGTTGGTCGCGTCGAGATTGGCGCGCATGCGCACGGGGTCGAGCTCGAGCCCCGCCATGGTCTCGGCCATCTGGTGTAGCGCGCCGGCCATGAGACGGCACAGCTCGGGCAGCGTTTCCCATTCGGCATGCCAGCCGCCGAGGCCGCGCTCATGCTCCTGGACCATGGCCGACAACATGGTCGCGACGAGGCCGGGCGCACGCGTCGCCGCGGCGAGAACGGCGGCAGCCGCGACGGGATTGCGCTTGTGCGGCATGGTCGAAGAGCCGCCGCGGCCGGCGGCGGCCGGCTCGAACGCCTCGCCGACATCGGTCTGCATCAGCAACGACAGGTCGCGCGCCATCTTGCCCAATGTGCCGAGGACGAGTCCGAGCAGTGCTGCGACCTCGGCCATGCGGTCGCGCTGGCCGTGCCAGGGCATGGCGGGATGGCCGAGATCGAGTTCGCGCGCCAACGCCTCGGCGACGTCGAGGCCGCGCGGGCCGAGGGCGGCGAGCGTGCCGGCGGCACCGCCGAACTGCACGACGAGCAGGCGCGGACGCAGCTCGGCGAAGCGCCGGCGGTGACGCTCGATCGCATCGAGCCAACCCGCCGTCTTGAGGGCGAAGGTGATCGGCAGCGCGTGCTGCATCCAGGTGCGCCCGACCATCGGCGTCTGTCCGTGCGCTTCGGTCAGGCGTGCCAGCGCGTCCGACAGGCGGGCGAGGTCGCCGTCCGCGAGATCGAGAAAATGGCGCAGCTGCAGCAAGAGGCCGGTGTCGATGGCGTCCTGGCTGGTCGCGCCCCAGTGAACGAAGCGCGCCGCGTCCTGGTCGGCGCGGGCGACCAGCTCGGTCAGCTGCTTGACCATGGGGATCGCGAGATTGCCTGCGCCTGCCGCGGCACGCGCCAGAGCGTCCAGATCGAACAGCTCGGCGCGGCATTTGTCGACGATGGCCGGTGCGGCATTGGCGGGAATGACACCGAGGCGAGCTTCGGCGCGGGCCAGCGCCGCCTCGAAGTCGAGCATGCCTTGCAGGCGCGCCTGGTCGGAGAACAGCCCGAAAGCGGCCTCCGTGCCGAACAGCAGGCCGAGGAGCGGGGCATGGCTCACACGATCTGCCATCAATTCGAGCCTCTGCGACAATGAGCGAGCAAGCAGCCAATCGCCGAAGCTCGTTTCACGCCCACCCTTTTGGACCGCTTTGCGGTCCAAACCCCCCTCACGGGGGAGCGAAAATTTCTGTCCACGCTCGAGATCCCTGCCTACGTGGGGAGTGCAGAGTGGAAGGTGATGTGCAGGTCGATGGCATTCGCCCTAATTGATCGCACCGGCGAAGCTTTCGGGTGCGGGGTCGATGACGCGTTGGCCGCGCTGGACGATCTCGAACATGGCAAGACCGCGCTCGACCGCGCCATCGGCGCCGAAGCGGAAGATGCCATCCACGCCCTGGAAGCCGGAGGGCTGCTGCAGCGTCGCGGCGCTGAACTCGGAGCTCGATCCGGCGCTTGCCAGCACGGGCTGGCGTGCCAGCACGGCAGCGAGCGCGGTCGCGTCATAGGCGAGCGAAGCGAGCCGGTGCGGCCGGCGGCCGAAGGCGCGCTCGTAGCGCTGCACGAAAGCGGCGCGCTCGGCCGAAGCCGGCGCGGCATACCATGCGCCGAACAGAGCAGGCTCGTTGAAGAGGCTCGGATCGTCCCATTGGCTGGTGCCGATCAGCTTGACCTTGTCGACGCCGTAGAAGGGCAGCAGCGGTGCCAAGGATTTCAGGCGCTCGCCGAACTCCGGCAGGATCAGCGCCTGGAAAGGCAGATCCTCCATGTCCTCGACCTGGTTGGGGCGGCGCGGCGCCGTGCCGGCCTGACGCTGCTGGGCCTGGGCGCGTCCGCGCCGACGGTCGTAGTCGCCGAGCCGTCGCACCTCGGGCGCGAGATCGGCGGTCTGCGGACTGTAGAAGCGCTCGAGCACGATCGTGCCGCCGGCCTGCTCGCTTGCCTGGCGCAGAGCATCGGCGATCAGCCTTCCATAGTCCGTGTCAGGCGCGAAGATGGCAAAGCGCAGAATGTCCTTCGATGCCGCATAGCCGACCGCGCGTACGATCTGCGGCGCCGGCAGCAAGCCCATGACGAAGATGTTGCCGCCGGCGATCGAGCGATCGTTTGAAAATGAGATGACGTTGATTCCGGCGTCGGCTGCCATCGGCGCAATCGCCGTGGTCGCACTGGCGAAAACCGGGCCCAGGATCAGGCTGACTTGCGCGGCAATCGCCTTCTCCGCGGCGGCGATGGCGCCAGCCGGCGTATCGCCCGAATCGAAGGGCATCAGCTCGAAGCTCTTGTCGGCGACCTCGAAGACCGCGAGCTGAGCGGCGTCGAGCAGGGCGGCACCCAGCACTGCTTCACGCCCGGATAGCGGCAGCAGCAGGGCGACACGCGACTTGGCGCCGCGCGGCCGCGTCAGGCGAATGCCGCCGGGCGCGGCCGGGTCCGCCAACGGATTGACCGAGACCGACGGGTCGGCTGGCGGCCGTTCGGGCACTGGCTCGGCGGTGATCCCCGGCGGTTCCGCCGGCGCGGGCTGGATCGGCTGGACGGGCGCCGCTTGTCGCGGAGCGGACGCCTCCGGTACCCTAACGCTGCCGCCGCACGATGCCAGCGACAGTCCGGCGACGACCAGCAGCACTGCCGCCAACCATGCCGAAGCGCGGGCAGCCGGACCGGAGCGCGGGGACGATGAAACCAGGCAGCGCCAGGACAAGCCGTTTGAGACGCGGATCGGGGCGCGGATCTCTGGCGGGATCAACGGCAAACCATGGCTCCAAATTCAGCGGCGGCGATGTCGAAGAGCCTAGCGAGACGGCTGCACGAAGTAAACGGCGCCCGCGGGAAACCGTGCCTTCGGGAAATCTGACATCGGAAAGCGGCGAAACGACGGCTGGCGCCCCAGAAGCGCCCGAAGCGCCCGGCCAAGATGGGGCGAGCCGGACCGCAGCCGAGGCCCGGAGCGAATTGGCGCCCGGCCTCTATCTCGTCGCGACACCGATCGGGCATGCGCGCGATGTCACGCTGCGCGCCCTCGACATCCTGAGCGCGGCCGACGTCATCGCCTGCGAGGACACGCGCGTTACCTCCAAGCTGCTGGCGCGCCACGGCATCGCCACCTCGCTGACCGCCTATCACGACCACAATGCGGAGCGCGCGCGGCCGGCGCTGCTGGCACGGCTGGCGCGCGGCGAGCGGATCGCCCTCGTCTCGGACGCCGGCACGCCCCTGATCTCGGACCCGGGCTATAAGCTCGTGCGCGCGGCGCTCGACGCGGGCGTGCCCGTGACGACGGCGCCGGGCCCTTCCTCGCTGCTCGCTGCACTCGTGCTGTCCGGTCTTCCCACCGACCGCTTCCTCTTCGCCGGCTTCCTGCCAAGCAAGGCAGGCCCGCGCCGGAGCGCGCTCGGCGAGCTCGCGTCCCTTCGGGCGACAATCGTTTTCCTGGAGGCGCCGCAGCGCCTGGCCGAAAGCCTCGCCGCCATGGCGGAAACCTTGGGCGCGCGACAGGCCGCCGTGGCGCGCGAGCTGACCAAGCGCTTCGAGGAAGTCCGCCGCGGCGATCTCGGGGCGCTCGCCCGGCACTATGCCGAGGCAGGCGCGCCCCTGGGCGAGGTCGTGGTCGTCATCGGCCCGCCCGCCGAGCAGGCGGCGTCGAGCGGTGACGACATCGACCGACAGCTCGAGCAGGCGCTGGCAGGCATGAGCCTGCGTGACGCGGCTGAAGCCGTCGCCCGTGCGACGGGGGCCAAGCGGCGCGATGTCTACACCCGCGCGCTCGCTCTGCGCAGCGCCGACAAGCCGAGATGATCGAAGATCGCCGGCGACGCTGGCGGTTCGGACGGCGCGCCGAGCTGCTGTGCACTCTGGCGCTTCGACTCAAGGGCTATCGGATCGTCGCGCGCGACCTGCGCACGCCGGTCGGCGAAATCGACATCGTCGCCCGGCGGGGCCGCACCGTCGCCATCGTCGAGGTCAAGGGACGCGGCGACCCGTCTGCCGCCGGCGAGTTCGTCCAGCCGCACCAGCGCCGGCGCATTGAGCGCGCGGCTGGCTGGCTGCTCCAGGCGCACCCGGAATGGGCGGCACTCGATTGGCGTTATGACGTTATCCTGGTCGAGCCGTGGCGTCCGCCGCGCCACATCGTCGATGCCTGGCGCAACGACGACTGAGCGGCGCCGGCGCCGCCTTGGTGTAGAATGGTTCGTCTGATTCCGCGGGGGTGGACGAGGATGGCCGGACGGATTGTGCGCGGCGTGGTGGTCGGCATGGCGCTCATCGGTGCGACGTTTCTGGCGGCCTGCGACCCCGTCGGACTGACGGTCGGCGCGGGCGCCACGGTCGGCTTGGCCGGCGCGCAGGAGCGCGGCCTCAAGGGCACGGCATCGGATGCGCGCATCTACACCGAAATCAACAGCCGGTGGCTGGCGCAGAGCTTCGACCTGTTCCGCTCGGTCGGCCTGTCGGTCGTCGAAGGGCGGGTCCTGCTGACCGGCAATGTCAAGGCGCCGGACACGCGGGTCGAGGCGGTGCGCATTGCCTGGGCGGTCGACGGCGTCAAGGAAGTGATCAACGAGATCGAGGTGACGGAGCGCGGCGGGCTTGCCGATTCGGCGCGTGACGCCTGGATCTCGACACAGCTCAAGACCAGGCTCACTTTCGACCGCGAGGTTCAGGCGATCAACTACACGATCGATACCGTCAACGGCACGGTCTACGTGATCGGGCTGGCGCAGACCGACGCTGAGCTCGACCGAGTCATCAACCATGCGCGCAACATCAGCTATGTGCGGCGCGTGGTGAGCCACGTCAGATTGAAGAACGACCCCAAAAGATTCGATTCCTAGGACCAGGCAAGAGCGTGACTGAACCAGTCGTCAGCGGCAACGAGGAGCGGAACGAGGCCGAGGCGGTTCTCCGGCGGATCGCGCGCACCAAAGGCCCGGTCGTCGACATTGCCGAGGCGGCGCTGGCGCTCGCCAGCTTCGACCGGCCGCGCGTGGCGCTCGAGCGCTATCGTCACCACCTCACCGTGCTGGCGCAGGATTTGGCGGAAGCGACGGCCGGCGAGGGCTCTGGCGAGTCCGGACTGTCGATCGAGCGACGCCAGGCGTTGCTGTCGGCGATCATGGTCGAGAAGCACGGCTACGAGGGCGACCGGTTGACCTATGACGATCTGCAGAACGCGAACCTCATGCGTGTCATCGACCGGCGCAAGGGGCTGCCGGTGGCGCTGGGCATCCTCTACATCCATGCGGCGCGCGCCCAGGGCTGGGCCGCGGTCGGACTGAACTTTCCCGGTCATTTCCTGATCCGGCTCGATGGCGAGGGCGGGCGGATCATTCTCGACCCGTTCAACGCGGGGCGCGCCTGTGAATCAAGCGAGCTGCGCGAACTCTTGCGCCGCACGCAGGGTGAGAAGGCCTCGCTCAGCCCCGAGCACTACAGCGCCGCCGACGACCGCGACGTGCTGCTGCGGCTGCAGAACAACATCAAGCTGCGCCTGATCCGCGACGAGCAGATCGAGCGTGCGGTGCGCGTGATCGAAGGCATGCTGCTGTTCGCGCCCGACCAGGCGCCGCTGTGGCGCGAGGCTGGTCTTCTGCATGCCCATCTCGGCAACCTCAAGGCCGCGATCGAGGCGCTCGAGCGTTTCCTCAGCGCCGCAGCCGAGACCGGCGCCGACCGGCACGACGCCGCCGTGCTGCTCCAGTCCCTGCGCGCACGGCTAAATTAACGGGCAGGCCAGGCCCGGACCTGAGTTCCCCCATCATCGGAGCCCAAATCCAAGGAGCGACCCGCTCGCGGGCGCGACGCATCCTCGCGGCCTTGCTATTTCATTTCGGTGACAGTGCACTTAATTCGCTCCAAACGATGCCGGGTGGATTCTAACCAAATGCATTGTTGCCGAAATTGCGAAACTCCACAGACGTGGATTTAAGTGCACTGTCACCGAAATACCTGTCACCGAAATACCCGGACCTGAGTTCCCCATCATCGGAGCCAAAATCCAAGGAGCGACCCGCTCGCGGGCGCGACGCATCCTCGCGCCCTTGCATTGCTTGCTCGTATTGGTGTCTTTGTGTCTTGGTGGCGACACGGTGCCTTGGCATCTTGCAGGTCATTTGAACAAAGGATTGAGTGATGTCTGATCAGCTCTATGTCGGCACGCGCAAGGGATTGTTCGAGCTTGCGCGGCGCACTCACGGCTGGGAGATCGTCGACGTCCAGTTCCTCGGCGATCCGGTCTCCGCCGTGCTGGCGAGCGAGAAGGGTGTCTATGCCGCGCTCGACCTCGGACATTTCGGCGCCAAGTTGTGGCGGCGCGAACCGGGCGGCAAATGGTCCGAGATCGCCATGCCGGCCTTCCCGCCCAGGCCCGCGGACGCGGTCGACGATCCGCATCCCTGGACGGTCAGTCGCATCTGGGCGCTCGAGCCGGGCGGCGTTCCGGGGCGGCTGTGGGCAGGCACCATGCCGGGCGGCCTGTTCCGCTCCGACGACGACGGCGCCTCCTGGTCCCTCATCGAATCCCTGTGGCTGATGCCCGAGCGAAAGAAATGGTGCGGCGTCGCCGGCGGCGAGCAGCCGGGCATCAGCGCGGTGCTGATCGATCCGCGCAATCCGAAGGACATCCGGCTTGGCGTATCGACCGCCGGCGTGTGGGCCAGCACCGATGACGGCATGACGTGGGACAACATCAACAAGGGCATGTACAACGAGTACATGCCGCCCGAAGAGCGCGAGACGCCGATCGCCCAGGACATCCATCAGCTCGCGCGCTGCATCGCGCATCCCGAGGTGATGTGGTGCCAGCACCACAACGGCGTGTTCCGCTCAGAGGACGCCGGCGAGAACTGGACCGAGGTGACGGCGATCCGCCCGTCCAAGTTCGGCTTTGCCGTGCGCGCGCATCCGCGCGATCGCGACACCGCATGGTTCGTGCCGGCGATCAAGGACGAGAAGCGCGTGCCGGTCGACGGCAAGCTGGTGGTGGCGCGCACGCGCGACGGCGGCCGGAGCTTCGATGTGCTGCGCAAGGGGCTGCCGCAGCGCCACTGCTACGATCTGGTGTGGCGCCACGCCCTCGCTGTCGACACCGGCGGCGATCGACTGGCCTTCGGTTCGACCTCGGGCGGCCTGTGGATCTCCGAGGATGGCGGCGATAGCTGGACCGAGCAGAATGCGCGGCTGCCGCCGGTCGCGGCTGTTAGATTTGGCTCCTCCTGACGAACGGTTCGAGGGAACGCAGAGATGGCTGACAAGCTCGAAGGTGGTTGCGCCTGCGGCGCGGTGCGCTACCGGCTCGAATCGGCGCCGATGTTCGTCAATTGCTGCCACTGCACGGATTGCCAGCGCCAGACCGGATCCGCCTTCGTGATCAATGCGCTGATCGAGACCGACCGGATCACGCTGCTGACGGGCAAGCCCGAGCCCGTACCGGTGCCGACCGACAGCGGCCGGCCGCACGACATCCATCGCTGTCCGACCTGCCACACCGCGCTGTGGAGCGACTATGGACGACGTCCGTCGCTGCGCTTCGTGCGCGTCGGCACGCTCGACAAGCCCGGCGCGCTCAAGCCGGACGCGTTCATCTTCACGCGTTCGAAACTGCCCTGGATCCAGCTCTCGCCGGACATCCCCGCCTTCGACATCTTCTATGAGATGCAGAAGCAATGGCCGGCCGACAGCCTGGCGCGCCGCCGCGCCATCCTGGGTCAGGGGTGACGAACCGTTCCGCGCACGGCCCAGGCGCGCGCGATCAGAGGGATCGTGCCATCCTCGGCCATCGGTAGATTCGCCCGGATGTGCTCGCGCAGCGCCGCGCGGCGCGCTTCGTCGAGCGACATGCAGTAGCCCGGCGCCGGCCCCTGACCGCCCAGAAAAGGCCGCCAAAAGTCATCGAAATCCGCGAACACAGTGGGAATATCGATGGCGCGCGCCTCGGCGTCGGCCAAGCCGGCAGCGCGCCACAGCTCGACGAGCCGGTCAGGGCGGCAGTCGGGAAATCGCCTGCCCTCGTCGAGGGCTTGCGCGGCCGGATCGAGCGACACGGCAGCATCCCAGAACCGGCGCATCATCTGCATCTCACCGGCATAGTCCCAGACATAAGCGGCGACCGTGCCGCCCGGGCGCGTCGCACGCCGCATCTCGGCGATGGCTGCCGCCCGGTCGGGCACGAAGTTGATGACCAGGCCCGCGACCGCTGCATCGGCGACGGTGTCGCCGACCGGAAGCTTCCGCGCGTCGCCGACATGGAACGCGGCACGCGGATCCTTCACGCGGCGGCGCGCCTCGGCGAGAAAGCCTTCGGACGGATCGACCGCGGCGAGCGACGAGGGCGCGGCGCGGTCGAGGATCGTCCGGCTGAGTGCGCCGGTGCCGCACCCGACATCGATCCAATCCCGCCCGGAGGGCAGCGCCAGCCAATCGAGAAATTCGCACGCGACGGGCCTGCTCCAGCGCCCGACATAGAGCTCGTAGGCCTCTCCAATGGCCCACACATCCTTGCGTTCGCCCGTGTTTGCCATTGGAGCTCTCCGGTGCAAGTGGCACGGTCGCATTGGGTTCGACAGGCAGCGGTCAACTCCAGCCGGCAGCGCCACGGCGCTTCGCCTGACCGGGTTGAGCCGCTATATTGCCGGCACCCTGGCGCCGATCCAACCCCCATTCACCAGCCGAGATCCCGAGATGAGCCTCGCCGTCGCCATCCAGATGGACCCGATCGAAACGGTCAACATCGACGCCGACAGCAGCTTCGTGCTGGCGCTCGAGGCGCAGAAGCGCGGCCATGCGCTGTTCCACTACCTGCCGCAGCACCTGATGTTCCGCCAGGGCCGCGTGCTGGCGCGCGCCCGCGCGCTCGAGGTCAAGCGCGAGAAGGGGGCGCATTACCGCCTTGGCGAATTCGAGACGCTCGACCTGGCGACCATGGACGTCGTGCTGATGCGCCAGGACCCGCCCTTCGACATGGCCTATATCACCGCGACGCACATCCTCGAACACATCCACCCGCAGACCCTGGTGGTCAACGACCCGGTCCATGTGCGCAACGCGCCCGAAAAGCTGTTCGTCACGCATTTCGAAGGCGTCATGCCGCCGACGCTGATCGCCAGCGACAGGCAGGAAATTCTCGCCTTCCGTGCCGAGCACAAGGACATCATCGTCAAGCCGCTGTTCGGCAATGGCGGAGCCGGCGTGTTCCACATCACGCCCGATGACGAGAATCTGAGCTCGCTGCTCGAAACCTTCACGCAGCTCTACCGCGAGCCGGTCATCGTGCAGCGCTACATTCCCGATGTGCGCAAGGGCGACAAGCGCATCATCCTGGTCGACGGCGTGGCGGGCGGCGCCGTCCTGCGCGTGCCGCCCAAGGGCGAGGCGCGCGCCAATCTGCATGTCGGCGCCAAACCGGTGAAGACCAAGCTGACCAAGCGTGAGCGCGAGATCTGCGAGTCGATCGGCCCGGCCTTGCGCGAGCGCGGCATGATTTTCGTCGGCATCGACGTGATCGGCGACTACCTGACCGAGATCAACGTGACCTCGCCGACCGGCCTCCAGGAGATCCGCCGCTTCGACGGCGTGGCGCTCGAGGAAAAAATCTGGGACGCGATCGAGGGGCGCCTCAGCGGGCGCAGGCAGCGGACGAAGCCGGTGTGAGCTGCAGTCCTAGCGGACGCGCGTTCCGAGCAGGGCGACGCGGTGGCGCCAGCGCGACCCGCGCGCCAGGCGGTAGAAACGGCGGTCGGCCGTGACCATCACGCCACCGCGGCGTTCCGCCAGCGCAAGGTAGAAGCAGCCATAAATGGGATGGGCGAGCGCATCGGCGAGAACGAATGCGTCATCGGCAAGCTCGGCGGATGGGACCAGAGCGGAAAATGCGCTGGCCGCGCTCCCGACAATTCTTGCGCCGTGCTCGCGTGCAATGGCGCCGGATCGCACGACAGTCCATGCGGCGTTTCCAAGCTCGGCGACGATGATGTCCGGCGCAATGAGCCGTGCGGTATCTTCGAGCAGCAGAGTTGCATCGTCCGAACCCGCCTCGTTCACGTACCATTTGAATGCGACGCTTGCGTCGACGACGATCTCGGACATATCGGCCTGTCGGCTATGACCAGCCACGGTCGCGCGATTGCCTGATGATCTTCGTGCTGTCGATCCTGGCGTTCTTGGGCGTCATGGCACGGATGCGCCGGGCAAGCTCGACAATCTCAGCCGGCGTGGGGCGGGCGGCCGCCGTGATGATCTGGCGGATTTCCTGCTCAAGCGAATGCCCTTTGAGAGCGGCACGAAACTTGAGGGCGTCAACGACCTGCTTGTCGACCTTCCTGACGAGAATTTGGGCCATGCTCAGGAACTCCTATGATAGCAAATATGATAGCATCAGCAGGCCGATCATTCAACCAGCTGCGCCGCGACAGGAACCGCGGCTTGTGCGGACGTGCGGCTCGTGGTCGATCGACATGCTGACCGCAGTGCCGGGGATGCGCGACCCTTGACCCCGTTCGGCGCCAAGCTGCGCGCGTTGCGCACCGAGCGCGGCATGACCATGAAAGCGATGGCGCGCCAGCTCGAATTGACGCCGGCCTATCTCTCCGCCCTCGAGCATGGCCATCGCGGCCGGCCGAGCCCCGGCCTCGTCCAGCAGATCTGCGCCATCCTCGGCCTGATCTGGGACGATGCCGACGAGCTGCGCCGGCTTGCCGAGCTGTCGCATCCGCGCATCGTGGTCGACACCTCCGGTCTCAGCCCCGAGGCGACCCAGCTTGCCAACCGGCTCGCCGAGCGCATCGGCGCGCTCGACCGGCGCACCATTGAACGCGTCCTCGGCCTGATCGAGGCCAAGCCGACACGAAAGGCAGCCAAATGAGCATCTGGTTCAAGTTATCGGACTCCGCGCTCGCCGAGTTGAAGGCCCATGGTCGCAACACCATGCTCGCCCATCTCGGCGTCGAGTTCCTCGAAGTTGGCCCGGACTTCCTGACAGGGCGCTTGCCGGTCGATGCGCGCACGCATCAGCCGCTCGGCATGCTCCATGGCGGCGCCACGGCGATGCTCGCCGAGACGCTCGCCTCCGAGGCGGCGACCATGACGATCGACCAGTCGCGCCAACGCACCTTGGGCCTCGAACTCAACATCAACCACATCCGCAGTAAGCGCGAGGGCTGGGTCACCGGCACGGCCAAGCCGATCCATCTCGGCCGCAGCACCCAGGTCTGGGAGGTGCGCGTGGTCGATGAGCGCAACAAGCTGGTCGCCATCGCGCGCGTCACCATGGCCGTGCAGAACGCGCCGACGGTGATGAAGAACGGGTGACAGCCAGGTTGCCCCGCCTTGCGCTCGGCGATGCTCGTGACAGTTATCGCTTCCTTTTTAGTGAATGAACTTCCCGAGATTCGCGTTCTTGGCGAATGGAGCGACGCGTGCGGACATCGGCATCGATCGTGATCGTCGTGCCGGTAGGCTATGATTGCGCGCCAACGAGGAGCCGGCCATGGACTTGACGCTGTACAACTTCCCGCTTTCACCATGCGGTGAGAAGGTTCGCTTGGCACTCGCCGAGAAGGGCGCGACGTACCGCGAAATCTCAATCGACCTCGGCCGGAAGGAGAACCTCACCCCCGAGTTCCTGCGCATGAGCCCAAAGGGCTATGTCCCCGTTCTCGTCGCCGGCGCCGACGTGGTGCGCGAATCGACGGTGATCATCGAGTATCTCGACGACCTCCTGCCCGATCCGCCGCTGCGTCCGCCAAGCCCGGCGGAGCGTTCCCGCATGAGGCTGTGGACCAAGCTGGTCGACGAGACGCTCCATCCGGCATGGCCGGGCTTGGCATGGCCGATTCTGGTCAGGCCGCGCTGGCTTGCGCAGGGCGACGCGGCGGTCGAGCGGATGCTGAACCAGCTGCCCGACCCGGCGCGGCGAGAACGTCAGCGCCGGCTGTACCGCCTCGGCACCGAAGCGCCCGACAGCGCGGACACAATGCGCGTGTTCGATGCCGTCATCGACGACATGGAGGAGGCTCTGGCCGCAGGGCCGTGGCTCGCCGGTAGCGCGTTCTCGCTCGCCGACATCGCGGTGCTGCCCTATCTCTTCGTCGTCGACGTGTTCGGAATGCGCGACCGGTTCGAATCGCGCGCACCGCGCGTTGCCGACTGGTACGCCAGGGCCGACGCGCGGCTTGCCTGGGGCGGCAGCCTGCGCTCGCTGTATCCCGCAGCCCTTCTGGCCGAGGTCGGCCGCCTCAGCGTCGAGGCCCGGCTTCGCATCGCGTCCGGTGCAGCGCCGGATGCGGGCGCGGGACAGGTTCCACGTCCGGAATCCGCGGCCGGGCGCGCGCATTGACAGCGCAACGCCCGCGCGGTTAACTGACCATACAGTCAATTAGCGCTGCCGGTTGCAGCGCCGGGATCGCAATGCAATTCGCCAGAAAATCCGGCGCTGCGGCGCCGTGGTCGTCATGCAGACGCGTGCACTAGGCACCCAAGGACTGCAGTGCTCGGCGATCGCTCTGGGCTGCATGGGCATGAGTGGTACCTATGGCCCATCCGACGATGCGGAAGCAATTCGGACGATTCACGCCGCGCTCGAGTCCGGCGTCACCATGCTCGACACGGCCGAGGTGTACGGACCGTTCACCAACGAGGAACTGGTCGGTCGCGCGCTCAAGGGTCGGCGCGAGAAAGTCATTGTCGCGACGAAATTTGGCCGCGCCATCTCAGATGACGGAAAGGTAGCCGGTGTCGACAGCAATCCGGTGCGCATTCGGCGCGTCGTCGACGCCTCGTTGCGCAGGCTCGGAATTGACGCCATCGACTTGCTCTACCAGCACCGGATTGATCCCGCCGTGCCGATCGAGGACGTAGCCGGCACTGTCGGCGAACTGGTGCGTGCCGGCAAGGTTCGCTGGTTCGGGCTGAGCGAGGCCAGCGCCGCAACGATCGCGCGCGCCCATGTCGTTCATCCCGTCAGCGCCGTGCAGACCGAATACTCGCTGTGGGAACGCGACGTCGAGACCGAGATCCTGCCGACGCTGAGGCGCCTGGGCATCGGGTTCGTTGCCTACAGCCCACTCGGACGCGGCTTCCTGACCGGCCGCGCCGCGCCGGCCGACCAGACCGAGAACGGCAACTATCGCCGGCTCGATCCCCGCTTTGCCGCCGAGAACTTCGCGCGCAATGCGCCCATCCTCGACGCAGTCAAAGCCGTCGCGGCCGAGCTCGGCGCCACACCGGCACAGACGGCGCTCGCTTGGCTGCTCGCACAGGGCGACGACATCGTCGCGATTCCCGGCTGCAAGCGTGTCGATCATTTGCGCGAGAACCTCGGCGCCGCCGCGACTGCGCTGACGCCGGCGCAGAGAGCGCGGCTGAGCGCCGCGGCACCGCCGGGCGCAACTGCTGGAGCGCGCTATCCGGTCGAGGCGCTGAAGGCGATCGACCGCGCCGCCGCGCCGAGCGGCGCGACGGGAAGGGCGGGGTAGATCGATGTTTCATTACTGGAACGACGGCACGCCGGAGGCCCACGTCTTCTCCTTCCAGCTCACCTGGCTGTTCTCTGAGGCAGCCCAAGGCGCGGCCGACACCAATGAGCTGCTGCGCGCCTGCCGGTTCATCCGGTCCGGCAACCGGCAGGACTGGCATGCTGAGTTTGCCAAGCTCGGCGAGCATCTGCAGGCCATCGCGGACACCGCCGCTGCTGCCGGGCACGATGCAACGGCAAGCGACCATTACCTGCGCGCCTTCACCTATTTCCGCTCCTCCGAGCGCGTCTTGCATGGCGACGATCCGGGCAAGTCGGCGATGTATCGCCGCGCCATGCATTGCTGGCGCCAGGGCATCTCGCGGTCCGTACATCCCTTCGAACCCGTCAAGGTGCCGTTCGAAGGGTACGAGCTCGACGGCTGGTTTTTTGCGCCGCGGCACCGCATCAACAGGACGCCGCCGCCGTGCGTCCTTTTCCTGTCGGGTGCCGACGCCCTGCCCGAAGAAAACTTCTTTCGCGGCGTGCAGTACGTCACCGCGCGCGGCGCTGCGTGCTTTGTCTTCAACGGACCAGGGCAGGGTTCGACCTTGCGCGTGCTCGGACTGCCGACGAGACCGGACTACGAGAAGCCCGTCAGCGCTGCGGTCGACGTTCTCATGCAACGCACCGATATCGACCGCGACCGGATCGGACTGCTCGGCGTGTCGATGGCGGGATACTACGGGCCGCGTGCGGTCTGCTTCGAGCACCGCCTGAAAGCCTGTGTCGCGTGGGGCGCGCTCTACGACGTACTGGAGGATCTGTACGTCTACTACCCGCCGCTTCGCCCGCAGCTCCGCTGGATCGGCGGCTGCAAGACCGACGAGGAGGCGCGCGAGAAGTATCGGGAGTTCACGCTGAAGGGCCTGCTCCACCGGGTCCGCTGCCCGATGCTCATCACGCATGGCGCGTGGGACCGCATGGTGCCGCTCGAATCGGCGCGTCGCACGCTTGCCGAGCTGACGGTCGCCGACAAGGAATTACGCATCTACGACGACACCGAGGGCGGAGCGGAGCACTGCTCAATGGACAACTGGGGCCAGGTGATCCCGTACCAGGTGGACTGGTTGCTCGACCGCCTGTCGCGCTAGGCTATTCGGGCGGGCCGAGTGGGACGACTGATTGCTGAGACAACTGCAACCAAAGGGGAGATAGTGCCATGCTCGTCACGCGACGCACCTTCACCGGCGGCGCCATTGCCGCCGGATTCACGGGTTTCGGCCGGCACGCAGTCGCACAACAGCTGCCGAAACTGACGGCCCGTGTCGACTGGGCGCCCTGGGGAATGCACGCCGGCCTTCACCTTGGCGTGGTCAAGGGCTGGTTCAAGGAGGCCGGCGTCGAAGTCGAAGTCTCCGACGGCAAAGGTTCCGGCCTGACCATGCAGCAGGTGGCGACCGGTGAGATCGACATCGGCTGGGTCCAGCTCGGCACCGCGGCAATCGCGCGCGGCAAGGGAATGGGCATCACGTCGATCGCCGGACTGGCGCGCCGCGGCGAGCTCGGAGCTCTGGTGCCGAAGGGTTCCGGCCTCAAGACCGTCAAGGATCTCGAGGGCAAGAAGGTCGCGTATACGGCCGGCAGCGGCTGGGGTCCGCTGGTCGAGCCGTTCCTGAAGGCGGGCGGCGCCGCGCGAGACAAGGTCAATCTCATCAACGTCGATGCATCATCGCTGCTATCGGTCTACCTGTCCGGCACGGTCGACGCGACGTTGACGACCTATCCCTTCGCCAAGCCGACCGCGGATAGGCAACGTCCATCGGATGGCATCCTGCTCGCCGATGTCGGCATCAACCTGCCGAGCTACGGGCTGATCACGACGCCGAAGGTGCTCGAGTCCAAGGAGGATGCGCTGCGGCGCTTCGTCCCCGTCGTGGTCCGCGCCTGGGAATACATCCATGCCGGCCACACCGACGAAGCGGTCCAGGCCATTCTCACGCAGCGCCCGAACGAAAAGCTCGACGCCGAGATCCTGCGCGGCCAGATCGTCGAGTACCAACCCTTCTTCACCACCGCCGCGACCAAGGGCAAGCGATACGGCTGGCAATCCGAGGAGGACTGGAAGGGAACCATTGCAGTCCTGGAGCAGACCAATTCGATCCCGGCGGGCAGCAAGCCTTCGGACTACTTCACCAACAAGTTCATTCCGAACTGAGTGCATGGTCCAGGCCGAGATCACGGCACGTTCGATTTCCGGCACAGCAGGCCTTGCTCATGTCGGCATCTCGGCACTGGACAAGGACTACCGGTCGCCGAAGGGCGTTGTCGTCAATGCCCTTCGGCAGATCGATCTGACCATCGGCCGCGGCGAGTTCGTCAGCGTCGTCGGTCCGAGCGGTTGCGGCAAGTCAACCCTGCTCAAGTGCATCGCCGGCATCGCCGACGTGACGGGCGGACGCATCGACGTCGATGGCAAGCCGGTGGTCGAGCCCCCCGAAGGGATGGCGATCGTGTTCCAGCGCGACATCCTGCTCGACTGGCGCAACGTGATCGACAACATCATGCTGCCGATCGAGTTCCACCGCCTGCCGCGCGGGCCCGCCCTGGCGCGGGCGCGCGACCTGCTGGCGTTGATCGGGCTCGCTGGCTACGAGTCCCGCCAACCCTGGGAGCTGTCCGGCGGGCAGCGCCAGCGCGTCGCCATTTGTCGCGCGTTGATTCAGGATCCGGCCCTGCTGCTGATGGACGAGCCGTTCGGCGCGCTCGACGCGTTGACCCGCGACGAGCTCAATCTCGAGCTGCAGCGCCTGTGGTTGCAGACGCGCAAGACCGTGCTGTTCATCACTCACAGCATTTCCGAAGCGGTTTTCCTGTCCGACCGCGTGGTCGTGATGGCCGCCAATCCCGGTCGCATCGTCGAGACCATCGCGATCGACCTGCCGCGGCCGCGCACTCTCGACGCGCGCGAGACGCCCGTCTTCGGCCGCTCTACGTCACGGATCCGACGCCTGTTCGAAGGCATGGGCTTCCTCAAGGACAGCCGATGAGCCACACGAGAACCGTCGTCCTCGTCCTGGTCGGCTTCTTCGTTTTCTGGGAAGTCGCGGTCTGGGCGACCTCGGCGCCGAGCTTCATCCTGCCGGCCCCATCGGCGGTCGCGCTGGAGATCGCCAGCGATCCCGTATGGTACGCGCGTCACGCCGCTTATACGGTCGGTGCCTGCCTGCTGGGCTTCTTCTTCGCCCTCGTGCTCGGCGTGCTCGCCGCGATCGGCATCGTCTACTCGCGCGTGCTGGAGAGCACGCTTTACACCCTTCTGGTCTCGCTCAACTCGATCCCCAAGATTGCGCTCGCGCCGCTGTTCATCATCTGGATGGGCACCAACCTCAGCTCCAAGGTGGCGATCTCGATGCTGATCGCCCTGTTTTCCATCGTCATCGACACCGTGCTCGGCCTGCGCTCGGTCGATCCCGACGTGCTCGACATGACCAAGTCGATGCGCGCGCGTCCGCTCCAGGTGCTGTGGAAGATCAGGTTTCCTTCCGCACTGCCGGCGATGTTCGCAGGCATGAAGGTAGCGATCTCGCTGGCGCTGGTCGGCGCGATCGCAGGAGAGTTCGTCGCTTCACAGGTTGGTCTCGGCTACGTCATCCTCACGGCACAGGGCATGTTCCAGATACCACGTGTATTCGCAGCGATCGTGCTGCTCGGCATTCTCGGCACGATCCTGTTCTATCTGGTTGGCATCGCCGAGCGGATCCTGGTGCCGTGGCACGTGTCACAGCGCGGCGGCAATGTCGGGGCCGTGCACGGCGCCTGAGCGACGACGCTTGCAGGTCGAGGACCGAATACGGAGGCCATCATGTCGAAGCCGATTTGGGACCGCTTTTTGACCCCGCGTGACCGCGAGGCATTCGCCGCTGCGGGCTACGCGGCTCCGATGGGCTTCGGGCAGCGGCCGGCGCTGATGATCGTCGACGTCAGCTACAATTTCTGCGGTGATCGGCCAGAGCCACTGCTCAAATCCATCGCCAAGTGGCGCAACTCGTGCGGCGAGGACGCCTGGCGAGCCATCACCCACATCCGCCGCCTGATCGACGCCTGCCACGGACGTGGCTTTCCCATTTTCTATTCGACCAATACGAGACGGCTCGACGGCTTCGACGCAGGCGCCTGGCGCTGGAAGAACGCCCGCGAGTTCGAGGACCCCGAACACGACATCAAGAGCAACGATATCGTCGCCGAGATCGCGCCATCGCCGCAGGACGTCGTGATCTACAAGACCAAGCCGAGCGCGTTCTTCGGCACGCCGCTAATAAGCTTCCTCATCGATCTCAAGGTCGACACCCTCGTTGTTTGCGGCGTGTCGACCAGCGGCTGCGTGCGCGCGACGGTGATTGACGCATTCTCCAACAACCTGCGCGTCCAGGTCGTCGAGGAAGGCTGCTTCGACCGCAGCGAGGCGTCACACGCGATCAATCTGTGCGACATGAATGCCAAGTACGCCGACGTCATTTCCAGCGACGCCGCGCTGGCAGCCCTCGCACGGATTCCGGCGGGACAATTCGACCTGCCCAAGGGTGCGCCGGCGCCGCGCGCGGCGGAGTAGGCGCACGGTGGCGACACTGCGGCTGTCGGCAGCGTTCTGGAACTATGATCGGACCATGCCGCTGGTCGACGGCCGGGTGCGGGTCGATGGCTGTGAGCTCTTGGTCGAGATCCTGCGGCCCGAGATCACCTTCGCGCGCGCCTTCGGCCAGGCCGATTTCGATGTCTGCGAGCTGTCGTTCAGCAATTCGGTCACGGCGATCTCCAAGGGCGGGTTCCCCTATACCCTCGTTCCGGTCTTCCTGTCGCGCGCCTTCCGCCACTCCGCGATCTTCGTGCGTACCGATCGTGGCATTGATCGACCGGAGGATCTGCGCGGCCGGATCGTCGGCCTGCAGGAATACGACATGACGGCAGCGGTCGTGGTGCGCGGCATGCTGCGCGACGCGCATGGCGTCGAGCCGCGCGACATCCGATGGCGGGTCGGAGACGCTGAGCGCACCAAGCCGCTTGAATTTCCCGTCGGCCGGCCGCCCACGGGGGTCGACATCGAGCTGCTGCCGCCCGGGCGGACACTCGACAGCCGACTGATGGAGGGCGAGCTGGACGCAATGATCTCTCTGCGGCCGCCGCCAGCCTTCACGGCGGGCAGCCCGACGGTCCGGCGGCTTTTCCCTGATCCGACCGCGGCCGAGCAGACGTGGTATCGAGAATTTCGGATCTTCCCGATCATGCATGCGCTCGGCGTGCGGCACAGCCTCGTCAAGCAGCATCCCGACCTGCCCGGGCGCCTGTTCCGCGCGTTCGCCGCGGCGAAGGCGCTGGCGCTGGCAGAGCTCGACGTGATCCAGGCGCCCAAGGTGACGTTGCCCTGGCCGCATCAGGCGCTCGCCGAAGCGCGCGCCCTGATGGGCGACGATCCCTGGCCCTATGGTCTCGCCGCCAATCGCCACGTCATCGAGGCGCAGCTGCGCTGGTCGCGGTCCGATGGACTGCAGGCCCGTCCAGTGACGATCGACGAGTTGTTCGCGCCAGATTTCCGGGAGACATGAACATGGCCGAGGATCAACCGCTGCATGCTACCGCGCATCACGACTATGGCGGACAGCCAGGCGAACCGGTCGAGACCTGCGCGCATCCCGCGACCCTGTGGGAGCAGCGTGTCGACGCGATCCTGGAGCTGCTCGGCGATCCGCGCCGGCGCCTGATGCGGGTCGACGAATTCCGCTGGATGAACGAGACGATGGCGCCGGAGGACTATGAGCGGCTCAGTTATTACGAACGCTGGGTCCACTCGATCGCGCGTTTGATGGTCCGCAAGGGGGTCGTCACCCAGGCCGAGCTCGATGCTCGGATCGCCCGGCTGCGCGCCGAGGGCAGTGACGCCCCATGACCCCCGCCTACGCCCAAGGCCAGCTCGTCCGCGTCAGCCTGCGCAATCAGGCAGGCCATGTGCGCACCCCCCGCTATCTGCGGGGCAGGGTCGGACGGGTGGCGCGGATCTGCGGCGCCTATCCCGACCCCGAGCGCCTCGCCCAGGGGGAACTCGGCATTCCCTATCGAATGCTATACCGCGTCGCCTTCCCGCAGCGCGAATTGTGGCCGGGCTACGCTGGCGCGGCGGCCGACGACCTCGTCGCCGATCTCTATGAGCACTGGCTCGAGCCGAAGGATGGCACGTGATGAGCAGCACGCATGAGCATTCGACCCGCGACCACCCCGGACACGATCATACCGGCCATTCGCACTCGGAGCCTGAAGCCCACGAGCGGGAACCCGATCCCGAGATCGTGCTCAGGGAACGTGCGCTGCGCGAGCTCCTGATCGAGAAAGGCATATTCACCGCGGACGACATCAGGCGCGCTATGGAGACCATGGAGGCGCGCAGTCCGGCGATGGGGGCGCGCGTCGTGGCGCGAGCCTGGACCGATCCGGCGTTTAAGACGGCGCTGCTCGCCCACGCCAATTCGGCGGTCACGCAGTTCGGCGTCAACATGGGTGTCGCCGAGCTGACCGTCGTCGAGAACACTGCCGAACTGCACAACATGATCGTGTGCACCCTGTGCTCGTGCTACCCGCGCGCGCTGCTCGGCATCCCGCCATCCTGGTACAAGGCGAAGGCATACCGGTCGCGCGCAGTTCGCGATCCGCGCGGCGTGCTGGCCGAATTCGGGACAGTGCTGCCGGCGGAAGTCGCGGTGCGCGTCCACGACAGCACCGCCGACCTGCGCTTCATGGTCCTGCCGCGACGGCCGGACGGGACCGAGGGTTGGAGCGCGGAGGCGCTGGAGCGCTTGGTGACGCGCGACAGCCTGATCGGCGTCACCACCGCGCGCGCGGTCGACGGCGCCTGCGATTGAGCATCCGACCGCGCTTCGCACGCAACGGCATCAATCGCGGTTCTGGAGATAGCCGAGGATCACCGCGACGACATGGGCTCGCCGCTGGGCCAGCCGCTTGGGTGCAGCGAAGCGCTGACGAAAGATCCAGGACAGCGTGTACTGATTCGAAAGGTAGAAATACGCAAGGCTCGCGACCGAGATGTACAGGTCGATCGGATCGACGTCGCGCCGGAACTCGCCGGTCGCCTGACCGCCTGCCAGCAGTGCCGAGATCGTCGTCAGCAACGACGGATAGAGCGTGCGCACCGCCTTCGAGCGGCGCAAGTGGCGGGCATAGTGGATGTTCTCGATGCTCATCAACCGGATCAGGGCCGGCGTACGGGCAAAGTGATCAAACGTGTTGGCGACCAGACGCCGCATGCCCTCGACGGGTGGCAGCTGGCGTAGCTTCGCATCGTCCTGGCTCTCGCGCATACCGCGGTAGATGCCCTCCAGCACCGCGAGGTAGAGCCCGTCCTTGCTGCCGAAGTAGTGGTAAATCAGGTTCTTGCTGGCGCCGATCCGGCGGGCAAGGCGATCGACGCGCGCACCGTTCAGGCCATGCTCGACGAACTCGTCGCGTGCGGCGCTGAGGATGATGTCGCGGCTGAGTTCCGGATCGCGCCGGCCGCGCCGACGCAGCCGGATCAGTTCCGCAGTGGCGCTGGCCGGATGCAGTCGCGCCATCAAGACCCCATTACGCGACGCGCGGCCTCGGTCGCGTCAGCGTCGATCCGACCGGCTAAGTCGATCACCACACCGTAGTCGGTCATGGCCCGTCCACGCGAGATCTTGCCGTCGAGGACGTCCTCGCGCACAAGCGCGGGATCGCGCTCACGCGGATTCCCGAAGCCGCCTCCGCCGGCCTGCTCATGGCGCACGACGGTGTCGCACTCCAGCGTCATCGTCACCTTGCCCGGCAGTGCGCGGGCATCACCGTTGGTGATGAGCGTATTGCGCGAGGCGCCGCCGACACCGCCGCCCGCGAGCCCGTAGGGCTTGAATTTGACCCGGTCGGCGCGCAATTGAAGCACCGCGTCCTTAGCCAGCAGGCGGTAACTGCGCTTGATGCCGAGGCCGCCGCGCCACTTGCCAGCGCCCGCGCTGTCCTCGACCAGCGCATACTCCTCGACGCGCACCGGGTGTTCGGCCTCCATGATCTCGACCGGCATGTTCGACAGATTCTGCGACGGGTTGGTGATCGCCTCGACGCCGTCCTGGTCGGGCCGTCCACCCCACGCGCCGCAGATCATGTCGACAATGATGAACGGGCGCCGGTCGGGCCTGGCACCGCTGATGCATATCACGCTGTTGCCGCCTTCGCCGGCCGCGGGTACCCGCTCGGGTACGATCTGGGCAAGCGCGCCGAGCATGGCGTCGAACACGCGATACCCGGTGAGCGCGCGCGCCGCCGTCGCCCCGGGCGGACGTGGGTCCAGAATCGAGCCCTCGGGGACCCTGATCTCGACGCAGCGGAACACGCCGACGTTGTTCGGCACGTCGCGCGGCAGCACGCAGCGCACACTCAGATAGGTGCATGACTGCGTGTAGCTGCGCGTCGAGTTGAGAGCAGCGCGCACCTGCGGCGCGGTGCCGGAATAGTCGACGAGGAGGGAGTCCTCGCGGACCGTGATCGCGACCCGAATCGGGATCGGTTGATCGCTGAAGCCATCGTCGTCGATGTGATCCAGGAACTCGTATGTACCCTTCGGCCAACGTCGGATCTCATCGCGCGTCAGGCGCTCGGCGTAGCGGATCAGCTCCTGCATGTAGGCATTGATCGCATCCGCCCCATAGCGCTCGAACAGCCGCTCTAGGCCGCGCCGGCCGACCTGGCACGCGGCGTATTGCGAGCGGATGTCGCCCCACACGCGGTCTGGCACGCGCACATTGATCTTGATCAGCTCCTCGAGCGTCCGGTTCACGACCCCGCGCTCGAACAGCTTGAGCGGCGGGATGCGCAGTCCTTCCTGGTAGATCTCGGTCGAATCGCTGGCATTGGAGCCCGGCACCCGTCCGCCGACGTCGGTCTGGTGACAGATCACCACGGCAAAGGCCTGCCGCCGGCCGCCCTGGAAGATCGGCACGAACATGAAGATGTCAGGCAGGTGCATACCGCCGTGATAGGGATCGTTGACGATGACGGCATCACCCTCGTGAAGATCGTCACCGAACTTCTTGATCACTTCGGCGATCGCTTCGGGAACCGCGCCGAGATGGAGTGCGATGGTCTTGGCCTGGGCCACCATTTGTCCGTCGGCGTCGCACAGCGCAGCCGAGAAATCCATGACGTCCTTGACGATCTCGGAGCGCGCGATGCGTATGACCGTGTAGGCCATCTCGTCGACGATCGAGTCGAGCCCGCTCTTGACCACGGCGAAAGTAATCGGATCGACGGTCATGGCGCTGCCTCCAGCTCCAGAATGATACTGCCGAGTTCGTTGCGCCGCACGGAAGCGTCGGATGGCACGACGATGGTGGCGTCGAACTCCTCGATGATCGCCGGACCCCTGCGCGGCACGGTGCCGACGGCGGCGCGGCCCATGACGGGGGTCGAAATTGGCGTCTGGTCACGCGCAAACGACGCGGCGCGCACGGTCTGCCCGCTTGACTCCAGGCGGTTCGCGACGCGCATGGCCGAGAAATCCAGGCGCTTCTCGCGTATGCCGCGACCGACCAGGCGCAACTTGACGAGTTCGGGGCGCGTCTCGTCCTCATAGCCGTAGGTGCGCCGGTAGGCAGTCGTGAAATCCCTGGTCAGATCCGCAATGGCGCGCGCACCCGGCGTGAAGGCAACCGAAAGCTCGGAGGCCTGCCCCTCGTAGCGGATTTCGGCAAACCAATCGAGCCTGGTCTGCCCCGCCTCGTATCCGTCCGCCGCGAGCCTGGCGAGCGCCGCCCGCGCCAGCTCTGCCGTCCTGTCTTCGAGCGTACGGGCGTCGACTTCGTGCAGCTGACACAGCATGGTCTGGACGAAATTGTGCTCGACGTCGGCGCTCAACATCCCGACCGAGCAGAACACGCCGGCGAGCGGCGGAACGATGATCCGCCGGATGCCGAGCTGGCGCGCGATGTCGACCGCATGGGCGCCGCCGCTGCCGCCGATCGCGATCAGCGCCATGTCGCGCGGGTCGCGCCCGCGCTCGACGGTGACCGCGCGGATGGCGCGCGCCATGGCGGCGTTGGCGACCGCACGGATGCCGTGCGCCGCCGCCTCGACGCCGATGCCGAGCGGCCTGGCGATGTGTCGCTCGACCGCCTCGATCGCGCTCTGCCGGTCGATGGCGAGGCGGCCGCCCGCGAGCGCCGTCGGATTGTAGAGGCCGAGGGCGACATTGGCGTCGGTCACCGTCGGCCGGTCGTTGCCGCGCCGGTAGCACGCCGGTCCGGGGTCGGCCCCGGCCGATTCCGGCCCGACGCGCAGCAGGCCGCCCGCGTCGATGCCGGCGAGCGAGCCGCCGCCGGCGCCGACCTCGGCGATGTCGATCGCCGGGACCTTGAGCATGTAACCGCCCGCCTTGATGAAGCGGCTGGACGTGCTGATGCCGTCGCGGAATTCGTACTCCGAGGTCATGCTCGGCATGCCCTCCTCGACGATGACCGCCTTGGCCGTCGTTCCCCCCATGTCAAACACGATGACGTCGCGCTCGACATGCGCGGCGCCGAGCCGGGCGCCGCCGATCACGCCGCCGGCCGGCCCCGATGCGACCACGAAGACGGGAAGCCGGCATGCCTCTGCCGCCGGCAACATGCCGCCGTTCGAGGTCATGACCAGCACCGGCGCGGAGATGCCGATGCTCGTCAGGCCGGACTGCAAACGATCGAGGTAACCACGCATGGCCTTGAGCAGATAGGCGTTCACCACAGTCGTGCTGGTTCGCTCGTACTCTTTCATCTCCGGCAGCACTGCGTGGGACGACGTCACCTCGAGGGACGGGGCGATGGAGCGCACTATTTGCTCGGCCTGCCGCTCGTGGGCGGCGTTGCGGTAGCTGTTGATGAAGCAGATGGCAACCGCCTCGATACCCTGGCCGGCGAGCCCCCGCGCCGCGCGTTCGACAGCGGCCTCGTCGAGCGGCCGCACGACCGTGCCGTCGGCGGCGATGCGCTCGTCGACTTCCATGCGGTGGCGGCGCGCAACCAGTGGCTTCGGCTTCGCCCAGCTCAGGTCGAACATCTCCGGCATCCGGATGCGCCCGATCTCGAGGACGTCGCGGAATCCGGTGGTGGTGATCAGCCCGGTCGGCGCGCCCCTGCGCTGGAGGATGGCGTTCGATCCGACCGTGGTGCCGTGCAGCACCTCGGCGACCGCCGAAGCCGGCAGCCCCAGCTCGGATAGCAGCGCCGCCACCCCATCGATGACGGCGCGGCTCGGATCGTCGGAACTGGTCGAGACCTTGCTCTCGTGCAGCAGGCCGTCCCCGGCCATCGCCACGATGTCCGTGAACGTCCCGCCGATGTCGACGGCTATCCTGATCTGCTCGTCTGCCACGAATGGTCCCGCCGGCTGCGGCACCGGCTTGGGGGGCCGCTCTAATTGACTGTCTGGTCAGTTAAGCCGGGTTGCCGGGGCAAGTCAATCCGCCAGCGTGCAGCGGCGTCGGTGGCGCTACAAAATGAACTTCCTGAGATCGGCATTCTTGGCGAGCGGGGCGACGCGTTCGCGGACATAGGCGGCGTCGATCGTGATCGTCGTGCCGGCACGGTCGGTCGCGGTGAAGCTGATCTCCTCGAGCAGGCGCTCGAGCACGGTGTGCAGGCGGCGCGCGCCGATGTTCTCGACCGTGCCGTTGATCTCGGCCGCCAGCTCGGCGATCGCATCGATCGCGTCGTCGGCGAACTCGAGCGTCACGTCCTCGGTCTTCATCAGTGCCTTGTATTGCTTGATCAGGCTCGCCTCGGGCTCGGTCAGGATGCGGCGCAGATCGGCACGCTCCAGGGCCTGCAGCTCGACGCGGATCGGCAGGCGGCCCTGCAGCTCCGGGAGCAGGTCCGACGGCTTGGCGAGATGGAACGCGCCCGACGCGATGAACAGCACGTGGTCGGTCTTGACGCTGCCATGCTTGGTCGAGACCGTCGTGCCTTCGATGAGCGGCAGCAGGTCGCGCTGCACGCCCTCGCGGCTGACATCCGCGCCCATGCGCTCGGACCGCGCGGAAATCTTGTCGATCTCGTCGATGAAGACGATGCCGTTCTGCTCGACCGATTCGATCGCCGAGCGCACGACCTTCTCCTGGTCGAGCAGCTTGTCGCTTTCCTCGGCGACCAGCACGGCATGGGATTCCAGGACCGTCATCTTGCGCTTGCGCGTGCGGCCGCCGAACGCCTTGCCGAGGATGTCGTTGAGATTGAGCATGCCCATCTGCGCGCCGGGCATGCCGGGTATCTCGAAGGTCGGCAGGGCGCCGCCGCCTGTCTCGCTGACATCGATCTCGATCTCGCGGTCGTCGAGCTTGCCCTCGCGCAGCATCTTGCGGAACTTGGCGCGCGTGTCGGCGCTGGCATCGGATCCCACCAGCGCCGTCACCACGCGCTCCTCGGCCGCGAGCTCGGCCTTGGCGCGCACCTCCTCGCGCAGGCGGTCGCGCGTCATGGTGATGGCGATCTCGACCAGGTCGCGCATGATCTGGTCGACGTCGCGGCCGACATATCCCACCTCGGTGAACTTGGTCGCCTCGACCTTGAGGAAGGGCGCTTGCGCCAGCCGCGCCAGCCGGCGCGCGATCTCGGTCTTGCCGACGCCGGTCGGGCCGATCATCAGGATATTCTTGGGCAGGACCTCTTCGCGCAGGCCGGCCTCGAGCTGCTGGCGGCGCCACCGGTTCCGCAGGGCGATCGCGACCGCGCGCTTGGCGTCGCCCTGGCCGACGATGTAGCGATCGAGCTCGCTGACGATCTCGCGCGGAGAGAAGGATTTGAGTTCGTTCATGTCTCGTCTGTCTGTGTTGCCGTCGGACGCTCGCGGAGCATCAGCAGGGCGCGGCCGTCGGGCGCATCGACCTGCCCGACGGTCTTGAACATGGCTTTCCCGTAGGCGCGCACGGCCCGCGCATTGTCCGGGCTCGGATCGGTGATGACGCGCGGCGCGTCGGTCGATGCGAAGATGCCATCGACGAACTGGCGGACGAATGCGCTGCCATGGCCGCGGCCCAGCATGTCCGGATCGGCAATGAACTGGTCGATGCCATGCGTGCCGGCGGGCTGGTCCGGCCAGGAGTTCGGCTGCTCGAGCCACGGCCGGTAGCACTGGATGAAGCCGAACTCGTGCCCATCGACGCCGACGATGTAGTGGTCGATCCAGATCTCCGATATCCGGTTGCGGACGCGCTCGGCCCAGTTCTCGGGCTTCGTCCACCACCGGGCGACATGCGACCGCCGCACCCAGTCGTCGAGCCGCGCAATGTCCTGATCGGAAATGGGACGGAACGAATACACGCGGAGCCTGCGCCTCAGAGCGTCTCGATGACGATCTTGTCGTTGGTGTAGATGCAGATGTCGGCAGCGATCTTCATGGCCTTCTCGGCGATCGCATGCGCATCCATGCCGTCGATCTCGATCAAGGCGCGCGCAGCGGCGAGCGCGAAGCTGCCGCCGGAGCCGATGCCGATGAGGCCATCCTCGGGCTCGAGCACGTCGCCATTGCCGGAGACGACCAGGCTGACCTCGGCGTCGGCGACCGCCATCATCGCCTCGAGGCGCCGTAGATAGCGGTCGGTGCGCCAGTCCTTGGCGAGCTCGACGCAGGCGCGCGTGAGCTGGCCCGGATGCTTCTCGAGCTTGCCTTCCAGACGCTCGAAGAGGGTGAAGGCATCGGCGGTGGCACCCGCGAAGCCCGCGATCACCTTGCCGCCGGCGAGGCGGCGCACCTTCTTCGCGTTCGACTTGACGACCGTCGAGCCGAGCGAGACCTGGCCGTCACCCGCCACCACCACCTTGCCGCCCTTGCGCACGGAAAGGATGGTCGTGCCGTGCCAGATCTGAGGTTCGCTCATGAATTCTCCGGAGGAGGACGGCCAAGATGTGGGTCGAGATGGCGCGCAGGTCAAGTCGGCCTGTCAAAGCAGACGACTCCACTCATGTGAACACAATCGATTGCGGTGGTCTGTGGAGCAACAAACGCGCTGGCGCGTCGATGCCAAGACTCCTGATCTCGGTAACACGGTGTATACTTTGCATTCCTGCGAGGTGCCCAATGAGATACCGAATTGCTCTACATCGGTCCGAGGAGGGGTATAGCGTGTCCGTGCCAGGCCTGCCAGGCTGCTGGTCACAGGGCAAGACCGAGACCGAGGCCATCGAGAATATTCGCGAAGCGATTTGCGAATACCTGGCGGTCGTCGAAGAGCAGCTCTCGGGCAAAGACATTCGCGAAATCGAGATTGCGATCTAGCCTTGCCGAAGATTGCCGGGGTCAATCACCTCGACGCGGTTCGCGCCCTCGAGAAAGCTGGATTCCGGATCGCTCGCCAGGGCAAGCACGTCGTCATGACCGATGGCACCTGAATCGTGACGATCCCGCGCCACAATCCGGTTAACGCATTCACCATGGGCGGCATCGCTCGAGACGCAGGGGTTACAGTCGATCGGTTTCGCGCTCTGCTATGAGTTGATTGCAACTCGCGGCGTCCTGCCCCGCGAATCGTGCGGTGTTGAGACGTGCGGAGTAGGTGGGGGACAATAGTTAAGGATCGCATGCACATTCATCTTTTCTGAAAAGATGAATGTCCCCTTTCGCCGCCGCGTGGGGACTACTCGAGCAGTTTCGGAACGGCGCCGCTCAGCATGCCGACATCGGAGTAGATGTCGAGCTTGCCACGCGTATCCATGATGTCGCAGTTGCGCATCGAGAGCTGGCCGATGCGGTCGTCCGGCGTGAACTCGCCCTGGCCTTTCTCCATGGTCAGGCGCTCGGGCGCATAGGTCAGATTGGAACTGGCCGTGTTGAGGATCGAATAGTCGTCGCCGCGCCTGAGCTCGAGCGTCACCTCGCCCGAGATCGGCTTGGCGATCCAGCGCCACAGCGTGTCGCGCAGCATGAGCGCCTGCGGATCGAACCAGCGGCCCTCGTAGAGCAGGCGGCCGAGCCGGCGCCCGAGCGAGCGGTAATTCTCGAGCGTGCCCTGGTTGTGGATGCCGGTGACGAGCCGCTCATAGACGATGTGCAGCAGCGCCATGCCCGGCGCCTCGTAGATGCCGCGGCTCTTGGCCTCGATGATGCGGTTCTCGATCTGGTCGGACACGCCGAGGCCATGACGGCCGCCGATCGCGTTGGCCTCCATCATGAGAGCCACCGCATCCCTGATCTCCTTGCCGTTGATCGCGACCGGCAGCCCCTCGTGGAAGCGGACCGACACGGTCTCCGGCGCAATCGCCACGCTCTGGTCCCAGGAGCGCACGCCCATGATCGGCTCGACGATGCGCACACTCTGGTCGAGCAGCTCGAGGTCCTTGGCCTCGTGCGTCGCGCCCAGCATGTTCGAATCGGTCGAATAGGCCTTCTCCGGCTTCATCTTGTAGGCGAAGCCGCGCTTGTTGAGCCACGCGCTCATCTCGGCGCGCCCGCCCAGCTCGTCGACGAAGGCCTGGTCGAGCCAGGGCTTGTAGACGCGCAGATTGGGGTTGCGCAGCAGGCCGTAGCGGTAGAAGCGCTCGATGTCGTTGCCCTTGTGCGTCGAGCCGTCGCCCCAGATCTCCACGCCATCCTCGGCCATGGCGCCGACCAGCATGGTGCCGGTGACCGCGCGGCCCAAGGGTGTGGTGTTGAAGTAGGTCTTGCCCGCCGTCGAGATGTCGAAGGCGCCGCAGGCGATCGCGATGAAACCCTCGTGGACGAGCTGTCCGCGTGCATCGACCAGGCGCGCGCGCTCGGCGCCGTATTTCATCGCGGCCTTGGGAATGTCCTCGACATTGGCTTCGTCCGGCTGGCCGAGATCGGCCGTGTAGGCATACGGGATCGCGCCGTGCTCGCGCATCCAGGCGAGCGAGGTGCTGGTGTCGAGCCCGCCGGAGAATGCCAGCCCCACTTTCTCGCCTTTCGGGAGATGCCGAAGAATTCTGCCCACTACAGACCGCCTTCCGTTCGCTTCGTTGATGCCTGCGCGACGCGCATCAGGACCGCTTCAGCTCGTCGATCGCCGCGGCCCAGGCCTCCTTCGTGTGGCGCACATCGTCCTCCGTGTGGGCGAGCGAGACGTAGTACTTCGACTCGCCCTTCATGATGCCGTGCTTGTGCAGCAGCGCATTGAACTTGCGCATCTTGTCGGCGTCGCCGCGCAGCACGCCGCGATAGTCGCGGATCGGCTCGGCCGTGAACACGACGTCGAACATCGGCGGCACGCCCATGATCTGGGCCGGGATGCCCGCGCGCTTGAGCTGTTCGCCGAGCGACTCCATGAGCGCCCGGCCGGTCGCGAAGATCTTCTTGTAGGCGCCGGGGCGGCGCAGGATCTCGAGCGTGGCGAGGCCCGCGGTTGCGGCGACCGGGTTTCCCGACAGCGTGCCGATCTGCTTCATGAAACCGTCCTCGCCGACGGCATTGGCGTCGAAATGCGCCATGATGTCGTCGCGGCCCGCGATCGCGGCGAGCGGGAAGCCGCCGCCGATCACCTTGCCGAGCGTGCAGATGTCCGGCGTCACGCCGTAGTACTCCTGCGCACCGCCATAGGCGAAACGGAAGCCGGTGACGACCTCGTCGAAGATGAGCGGAATGCCGTGATCGCGCGTCAGCTTGCGCAGCCCTTCGAGGAAGCCCGGCGCCGGCGGGATGATGCGCTGTAACGGCTCGACGATGACGCCGGCGAGCTCGTCATGCTTCTCGCGGATCAGGCCGGCCACCATCTCCAGGTCGTTGAAGGGCGCCACCACCACGTCGTCGCGCACGCTCACGGGAATGCCGGCCGAATCAGGCACGGGCCGCGGGAAATTGCCGGGCCGCTTGGGCGCCAGGCTCATCAGCGCCGGATCGCTCATGCCGTGATAGCCGCCCTCGAATTTGAGGATCTTGTCGCGCTTGCGATGGGCGCGCGCGAGACGCATGGCGTAGAAATCCGCCTCGGTGCCGCTCGACACGAAGCGCACCTTGTCGGCGCAGGCGACCGCGTCGACGATCGCTTCGGCGAGCAGGATGCCCTGCCGGTTGTTGGCGAAGAAGGTGGTGCCGAGCGCGACCTGCGCCTGCACGGCAGCGGTGACATCGGGATGGCAGTGGCCGACCAGCATGGGCCCCGAGCCGAGTAGGAAGTCGACATATTCCTTGCCGTCCTCATCCCACACGCGGCCGCCACGGCCCTCGCGGATGACGAAATTCGCGGCCGTGTTGCCGAAGGTGCCGCCCGGCAGGACGCGCTTTGCCTGGTCGAGAAGCTGATCGAAGTCGGGTTTGACGAGCGCGGTCATTGGTGTCCCCCGCCGAACGCAGTTGGCCTGTTGCAGTGCGGCAGAATGCTAGGCGTCGGCCCGGCCGGGATCAAGGCCGCCTCGTCGTCGAAAATGACGATGCTTCCTTGCGTTCCCTGCAGGTGTCGGGCCCGGCGGCCTGCGGCATACTTCCATTCGGCAGCGGAGACCCGTCTTTCAAGGAGGATGTGACATGAAAGCAACCCTGAATGGCCGTGTGATTGCCGACAGCAACGACATCGTCAACGCGGGCGGCTACGCCTATTTCCCGAGCGCGGCGGTGCAGACCAAGCTGCTCGAAAAGGCCGAGAAGACGGACTCCGATCTCAAATGCCCGCACGGCGTGCAGTTCTACGATGTGGTTCTCGACGGCAAGCGCCATGCGCGCGCCGCTTGGCGCTACGAAGCGCCCAAGCCATCGATGGCCCATGTCGCCGATCGGTTCGGTTTCTGGGAGGACGTCAAGGTTGCGTGACGGCGCATCGGACTGCGATTTGCCTTTCCACGCATCGGCATTCGCAGGGGCCCGCCTCTCGGTCGGGCAAAGCTCGACCTGCCGGCAAGGCGCGGCGGGCTGCACCCGTGCATGCTGAGCCTCTACACACGTTTGCGCTGACTTGACGTCGCAGGAACCAAACGGCAGTCCAACTGCGTCCGTGCAGCCCGACGGCCTCGGCCAGCCGCGACGCTTCTTCGCGCTCGTCGTCATCACCATTGCGACCGTGATCACCGCGGTCGGCGGCATGATGGTCAACCTGGCCTTGCCGTCACTCAGCCGCGACTTTGCCGTCGAGCCGGCGCACATCGTCTGGGTCGTCAACGTCTACCAGGTCGTGATCGCGATCTGCTTGTTTCCGCTCGGCGCCTTGGGCGAACGGTTCGGGCACAAGACGATCTACTTCTGGGGCATGCTGCTGTTTACGGTCGGCTCGGCCCTGTGCGCCGAGGCGTCCGGCTTCGCCACGCTGATTGCGGCGCGCGCGCTGCAAGGCATCGGCGCGGCGGGCATCATGAGCGTCAATATCGCGCTCGTCCGCTTCATTTTCCCGCGCCGCCTGATCGGCCGTGGCATTGGCTACAACACTCTGATCGTCGCCCTCTCGACGACGGCCGGGCCGACGCTCGGTTCGCTGATCCTGTCGGTGGCGCCCTGGCCGTGGCTGTTCATCGTCAACATTCCCCTCGGTGTGATCGGCACCGTTCTCGCCGCCGCCGCGCTGCCGCCATCGCCGCGCAGCAGCCGCGCCCATGACTGGGCTGGCGCCGGCTTGATCGCACTTGCCGTCGGGCTGCCGATTCTCGCCGTCGACGGCATCGGCCGCGGCGATGCCATTCCGCTGCTGGCCGTCCAGTTCGTCCTGGGAATCCTCTTCCTCGTGCTGCTCGTGCGCCACCAGCTCGCGCGGCCCGAGCCGATGCTGCCGCTCGATCTGCTGCGCACGCCGATCATTCGCCTGTCCGCCGCGACCTCGAGCTGTTCCTACATCGTCCAGGGGCTGAGCTTCGTCGCGCTGCCCTTCTACTTCCACGATTCGCTGGGCCTCGATTTGCTCGATGTCGGTCTGCTGATGACGCCGTGGCCGCTCGCGGTAGCGGTTGCGTCGCCGATTTCCGGTCGCCTGTCCGACCGCTATTCGGCCGGCGCGCTCGGCACGCTGGGACTGGCCCTGCTCGCGCTTGGCATGGCGCTGCTCGCGCTTCTGCCGGCGGCACCCGCTCACTGGGACATCCTGTGGCGCATGAGCCTGTGCGGCCTCGGGTTCGGCCTGTTCCAGACGCCGAACAGCCGGGCGATCATCATGCATGCGCCGGCCAATCGCAGCGGCGGGGCGAGCGCCATCCAGGCCGGCTCGCGTCTGCTCGGCCAGGCGCTCGGCGCGGCACTGGTCGCCACCATCTTCGGCTCGCTGCCGCAACTCGGTCCAATCGGCGCGATCTATCTGGGCGCGCTCTTCGCGGGTCTCGCCTGCCTGGTCAGCTCGCTGCGTCTCGACTGGCGCAAGACGACTTAGCTCACCTCGCCTTCATCGAGCGCTCGTCCCACAAGCGGATGCGATAGCCGTCGGGATCGGCGAGTTCCGCGCCATAGCCCCAGAAGGATTTGCGCGGACCATGGCTGAACGCCACGCCTCGCGCCGACCATTCGGCATAGGTCGCATCGACGTCGTCGACCTGGAACCAGAAGGCACAATCCTCGGCCTTGACCGGCGTGGCGCTCGGGCTAAGGAAGATCGTGAAGCCGGCGCTGTCCTGGAGCGCCACCGATTTGCGCTGGGGGATCTCGAACTCGACCTTCAGTCCGAGGGTCGCGACATACCAGTCGCGCGAGCGCGCCACGTCGGACACGGGGATGCCCATATGATCGAACTTCATCATGGCTTAAGGCCTCCCAGTCTCAATGCCCCGACTTGCACAATATTGCGCCACCCCGCGCCCGGCAATGTCGCGGCAAGCAAGCCGCCAGTTCTCCAGGGCCGGGAATACTAGAAACCCCGGGGACTTCCTGGTAAAAGACCGGCCGCTCCATTTGGCCGTTCCATCATGGGAGGGGGCCATGCCCCGAATTGCCAAGCCGCGCGGCGTCAAGTCCCGGGTGCCGGGCCGGCAGGTCGCGCGCCGCCCCACCGCCCAGATGGCGACGGCGCTGATCGCGCCGCGCGAGGGTGGACCAGTTCTCGGCCGGCCAGGCGCGCGCGTGGCGCGCGTCGCGCGCACGACACGCGAGACGCAGATCCAGGCCAGCGTGAATCTCGACGGCGCCGGCCGCTACGAGGTCGCGACCGGCATCGGCTTCCTCGATCACATGCTGGAACAGCTCTCGCGCCACAGCCTGATCGATCTGACGCTGCAGGCCAAGGGCGACCTGCACATCGATTTCCACCACACGACCGAGGATACCGGCATCGTGATCGGCCAGGCGGTCGCGCGTGCGCTCGGCGACCGCACCGGTATCCGCCGCTTTGGCGACGCGCTCATTCCGATGGACGAGACGCTGACCCGCGTGGCGCTCGACGTGTCGAACCGGCCCTACCTGATCTGGAAGGTCAAGTTCAGCAAGCCGAAGCTCGGCCAGATGGACACCGAGCTGTTCAAGGAGTGGTTTCAGGCCTTCGCGCAGGCGGCCGGCATGACGCTGCACATCGAGAACCTCTACGGCGAGAACAACCACCACATCGTCGAGTCCTGCTTCAAGGGATTGGCGCGCGCGCTGCGACACGCGATCGAGATCGATCCGCGCCAGCAATCGGCGGTGCCCTCGACCAAGGGCGTTCTCTAGCCCGATTGCCATGATCGTCGCGGTCATCGACTACGGCTCGGGCAATCTCCGCTCGGCAGCCAAGGCCTTGGAACGCGCCGCGCGCGAAAGCGGCGACGGCGCGACCGTCGAGGTGACGGCCGATCCGCGGCGCGTCGCCCAGGCCGATCGCATCGTGCTGCCCGGCGTCGGCGCCTTCGCCGACTGCAAGCGCGGCCTTGCCGCCGTATCGGGCATGATCGAGGCTCTCAGCGAGGTGGTGATGCGGCGCGCGCGGCCCTTTCTCGGCATCTGCGTGGGCATGCAGCTGATGGCCGATTCGGGCCACGAGCACGTCGTCACGCCAGGGCTTGGCTGGATCGGCGGCCGGGTCGAGCCGATCCGGCCCGACAACCCCGCGCTCAAGGTGCCGCACATGGGATGGAACGAGCTCCAGATCGGGAGGAGCCACGCGCTGCTCCAGGGCATCGAGACGGGAGCGCACGCGTATTTCGTGCACAGCTTCCAGCTCGTGTGCAGCGACGGCGCCGACCGCGTGGCGACCGCGAGCTATGGCGGTGCCATCACGGCTGCCGTGGGCCGCGCCAATCTGTTCGGCACGCAGTTTCACCCCGAGAAGAGCCAGGCGACCGGACTGCGCCTGCTCGCCAATTTCCTCGGCTGGCGGCCATGACAACCGTCGCCATCCACCGCGCGACCGCGCTCAGCGAGCGCGAACTCAATGAACTGTGCGACGCGGCCGAGGCGGCGATCAGGGACGGCGGCGGCTTCGGCTGGCTCAAGCCGCCGCGGCGCGACGTGCAGGAGAAATACTGGCGCGGCGTCATGCTCGTGCCCGAGCGCGAACTCTATATCGCCCGCCTCGACGACATGGTGTGCGGCTCGGCCCAGCTCCTGCGTCCGGCGCGCAACAACGAGGCGCAGAGCTTCGCCTGCCAGATGGTGCACGCGTTTGTCGCGCCCTGGGCGCGCGGCCATGGATTGGCGCGCGGACTCGTGCTGGCGGTCGAGCGTGCGGCGCGCAAGGCCGGCTTCAAGATGCTCACCCTCGACGTCCGCGTGACCCAGTCTGCAGCCATTCACCTCTATGAGACGCTCGGCTTCACCTGCTGGGGGACCAATCCGCGCTATGCGCTGGTCGACGGCGAATTCGTCGCGGGCCGCTACTATCAGAAGCTGCTCGATCCGGAGCCCGCGACTTCTGCCCAGGCCGAGGCGCGATGATCCTCTATCCCGCGATCGACCTGAAGGACGGCAAATGTGTGCGCCTGCTCAAGGGCGACATGACCAAAGTGACCGTGTTCAACGCCGATCCGGCCGACCAGGCGCGCGCCTTCGAGGCCGCCGGTTTCGCCTGGCTGCATGTCGTCGACCTCGATGGCGCGGTTCAGGGCAAGGCGGTCAATGACGGCGCGATCCGCGCGATCAGGGCGGCGATCGGGTTGCCCGTGCAGATCGGCGGCGGCGTGCGCGATGACGCGGCGATTGCACGCTGGCTCGAGGCCGGTATTGCACGCGTCGTGCTGGGTACCGCGGCGCTCAAGGATCCGGCGCTGGTTCGGCGCGCCTGCCGCGCCTATCCGGGCCGCATCGCCATCGGCATCGACGCGCGCGGCGGCCGCGTTGCGGTCGAGGGCTGGGCCGAGACCTCGGAGGTCAGCGCGATCGACCTGGCGCGCCGGCTCGAGGACGCCGGCGCCGCCGCGCTGATCTACACCGACATCGAGCGCGACGGCGCGCTGCAGGGCGCCAATGTCATGGCGACTGCGGCACTCGCGCGCGCGGTGAGGACGCCGGTCATCGCGTCGGGCGGCGTTTCTTCGCTAGGCGACCTGGCGGCACTCAAGGCCGAGGCGAAATCGGGCATCGCCGGCGTCATCGTCGGGCGCGCGCTCTATGACGGGCGCATCCAGCCCAGGGCGGCGCTCGACCTGCTGGCTGCGTGATTCGATGCTCAAGGTGCGCATCATCCCCTGCCTCGACGTCAAGGACGGGCGCGTGGTCAAGGGCGTGCGCTTCGTCGACCTGGTCGATGCGGGCGACCCGGTCGAGCAGGCGCGCATCTACGACGCGGCCGGCGCCGACGAGTTGTGCTTCCTCGACATCACGGCGAGCCACGAGGAGCGCGCAACGCTTTATGACGTGGTCCAGCGCACCGCCGAGCAATGCTTCATGCCGCTGACCGTCGGCGGCGGCGTGCGCACGGTCGAGGACATCCGCCGTCTGCTGCTGGCCGGTGCCGACAAGGTGTCGATCAACACGGCGGCGGTGACGCGGCCCGATTTCGTGCGCGAGGGTGCGGAAAAGTTCGGCGCGCAATGCATCGTCGTCGCAATCGATGCGCGTGCCTCGGGTCCCGACCGCTGGGAGGTCTTCACCCATGGCGGGCGAAACGCGACGGGGCTCGATGCGGTCGACTGGGCACGCCGCATGGTCTCGCTCGGTGCAGGCGAGATCCTGTTGACCTCGATGGACCGCGACGGCACCAAGGAAGGCTTCGATCTCGGCCTGACCCGGGCCGTCGCCGACGCGGTGAGCGTGCCGGTGATCGCGTCGGGCGGCGTCGGCACGCTCGATCACCTGGTCGAGGGCGTGCGCGACGGCCATGCCTCGGCCGTGCTTGCCGCCTCGGTCTTCCATTTCGGCACCTACACGATCGCCGAGGCGAAGCAGCGCTTGAAAACGGCCGGCGTGCCGGTGCGGTAGCGGCCGACTTTCTCGAGGGGGCGCAGCCGCGAAGCATCGCTCGACTGCCTCAATATGGGCCGCGAGCTGCTTCGGCTGAGCGGCTGGCCGATCGCCCGCGAGTTGTCCGCGAAGTGTCCTGGGGTCCGATGGCCTACGCCATGAGCGGCTCATGGCGCGAACGCTGCTGAGGCGCCGGAAGCTTCCGGTGCCTGGGCACCGCAGCCCAACTGCGCCCACCAATGCGCTGGCGAGCACAGTCACAGGCTGCAGCCTACCTCTCCATGCTCGCGTCGCGCGTCCACTCGGCGTGACTGGGCTGCCGGCTCTGCAGCGCCAGCGCTGCGCTCGGAGCGTCGGCGGCCGGCACCGATGGCGCTGCGCTTCTCATGCCGCGGACGCCGTAAAGGAGCACCGCGCCGTGTATGTCGCCGGGCTGCAGCTCACGGGAGGTCTCGGCATATTCGAACGCCATGAGTTGACCGGCCGGCCCCGGATGGTCGAGGCCGATGGCATGGCCGATCTCGTGTGCGAAGGTGTAGCGCAGGTCATAGATGCGCACATCGCCGCCAAAGCCGATCTTCCAAAGCTTGGTCGGATTGAGGCAAATCAGCGACTTCTCGATACGGCCAGTGGCCGCGTCGGTCGATCGGTCGTAGGCGACATTGGCGAAGGCCCAGCCGGTCGGCTTGCCCTGGATGCCGATCAGGATCTGCGCCTTGCTCGGATCGGCGGCTGGCTCGAAGCTGATGTCGGCAACGGCCTCCCACATCGCGAACGCCGCCCGCAACTCCGTCGTGAAGTCGGCAGCCGAGATGCCGGATGAAGCAAGCAGGGGCGCCACCGGCGCCATCTCGCCGCAATTGTGGCTGCCAGAGAAATGCACGCGGCCGGCGACCAGCGCATAGGACACGCGCGCGCCCGTCCCGAGCTCCGGGCTGCCCCATTTGACCTGACGGCCGTCGAGCCGCAATAGGCGGAATTTCTCTGCAAGCCCGGCGTCCGCCGCCTCTGCGGCCGAACCTGCTAGCGACACGCATGCGAGCGACGCGAGCGCTCCAAGCGCGACACCTACGATGATCCCCCTCACGCGAGTCCCCCCGATCAGCACGAGATCGGTGCACGGACCGCCAGATCGCTCCCCTCGCCGGTCTTCTCGCCGGCTTCACGGCGCGGCACGCGCACGTCAAACCCCAGATCGGCGATGATCGCCGATCTGGATTGGACGTCAACCCGCCATCATGTCGCAGATTGGCGCATGCCGGCAGCCGGACGCCGGCGCCGGTTTGTACTCAAGCTCACTCAGGCAGCACCGGGGGGCGGCCACATCGCGCCATTCCAGCGCCTGCTCATTGCCGCCCCCCGCGTCGGACGCTCCATCGCGCAGCGGGGGAAACCGCGCGGGGCGTGCAGCCCGTGCCGTTACTGCGTCTTCGGCGCGGGCGCGGCCGGTCGCTGCTGACCCTGCTGCTGCTGTTGCTGCTGCAGGGCGCGCATGGCCTGAGCCTCTTGCTCGTTGCGCTGCTGGGCGAGCGTCTTGTAATCGGGCGCCAGCGCGATCTGCTCGTTGGAGAGCTGGATGACCACGAGGGTCTTGCGATCCTTGGTCTCGAACTTCACCGACTGCCAGGGCAGCGCAACCGACTTGCTGCCCATGCCCAGGAAGCCGCCGACGGACACGATCACGCCGGTGACCTTGTCGTTCTGATCGAGAATGAGTGCGGCGATCTTGCCCAGCGTCTCGCCTTCCCGATTGACCACCGACATCCCGATGATGTCGGAGCTCAGCTTCTCGTTCTGAGCCTGGGTATTGATGAAGGTCCCGGAAGGCGCCGGCTGCGCCGTCGCCGCGGGGGCGGGGGGCTTGGCCGCCGGAGCTTGTGGTGCTGGAGAGGTTGTCTGGGCAGCCGCGGCGCTGGCAAGGACCAAGGCCACGGATGCGCCGATCATGGTGAGCATACGCATGGTCGACTCCTTATCCACAGGACGGCATTGACGTCATCGGCCTATAGATAGGTCGCGCCCACGGGCGCGCGAACCGCAGAAAGCCAGGCCACAAATTTGACACGCTGCGACCACGAATGGGGCTTGTGCGAATTCAATTTTGGCGTTCTGCGACACAGTTGTTGATGCCGTCAATCGATTGACAGACAGGCGCATGCGGCCATTACCGGCCTGTCATGGTCGATCAGGGATCAGGAGAGCAGTCGAGCACGGCGGTGCCGATCTGGCCCGCGCTTTTCGGTTCCGAATTCCGTTGGCGCCTACGTCGCAGGCGGACGTTGCGCGGCTTGCGGCGGTATGGCGCTCGAAGTGCGCGAGCTGTGTCCTCACTGCCTTGCAGCGGGCCGGATGGAAGCGGCCAGATCGGTCGGCGGGGCGTCCTTTACAACGCAACCGTCATCCACCAGGGACCGGAAGGGTTCAGCGCGCCCTATCGCGTCGGCTATGTTGATGTCGAGAGCGGCGTGCGCGTCTTCGCGCACATGGACAACGGATCACGGCGGCCGCAACTTGATCAGCCCATATCCCTCGCCATCGCCACGCTGCGCACCGCGCGCGGCGGCAGCCGGCTGAGGCACTGGCGCTGCGCAAGGTCGGCATCCTCGGCGTCGGTCTGGCCGCCTTCGACAAGCACGATGGCGTGCCGGTCGAGCGTCTGGTCTGGCAAGCAGCGCTGGCGGCGCTTGCCGATGGCGGCGTTGAACTCGGCGATCTCGGCGCTGTCTATGCGTCACATCTTTATCAGGGCGAGGTGTTCGGCGAACGTATGATGGCCGGCCTTCGCCCGCCGGAACTCGAGATCGTCCGAATACGGCACGACGCCAGAGGTTGTCGCGCGCGTCGCGGTCAAGAGCCGCCGGCACGGCGCGCTCAATCCGAATGCGCGGCAGCGCGAGGAGGCCACGCTCGAGCACGTTCTGGCCTCGCGCATGATCGCCGAGCCGCTGACCCTCCTGCAGTGCTGTCGCAAGGGTTCGGGTGCCGCCGCCGTGCTGGTCGGATCCGAACGCTGGTGCAGACGGCGCGGCGGACCAAGCGTGTGGATCGAGGGCGCGGGACTGCGCGCGCAGACCGGCGATGCGAATGTCCGCGACTTGACCGATTTCGGCGCAACGCGCGCAGCCGCCAAGGCCGCCCATGAAGCGGCCGGCATCGGGCCCGACGAGGTCGATCTCGTCGAGCTCCACGACGCCTTCACGATCGGTGAGCTGCTGCACTATGAGGGACTCGGCTTGTGCCCCGAGGGCGAGGGCGGACGCCTGGTGCGTGACGGCGACGTGGCGCTCGGCGGCCGGGTTCCGGTCAATGTATCGCGCGGGCTGCTGTGCAAGAGCCACCCGGTCGGCGCCACCGGCGTGGCGCAATTCGCCGAGTTCACCTGGCAATTGCGCGGTGCAGCAGAGGGCCGCCAGGTCGAGGGAGCCCGCGTGGCTCTAGCACACTCTCAGGGCGGGACAGGGCTGGAGGCGCTGGCGACCTGCGTCACAATCCTCGTGCGCGGGTGACCGCCGCTCGGGAATTTTCCTCCCAGTTCAACGCGATTCATGACAGCCGGGCCGAAAAATGTTAGTCAGGCTGTGAAGGAGCTGCGCATGGCGGAGGATTCCAGTTCCGACAGCGTCAACGGGCGCGACGTGCTCGAGCGCCTGTACCGCACCATCGAGAGTCGACGCGGCGCCAGCCCGGAGACCTCGCACACCGCCAAATTGTTCTCGAAAGGCACCGACAAGATCGCCCAGAAGCTGGGCGAAGAGGCGGTCGAGACCGTCATCGAGGCAATCCGCGGCAAGCCCAAGAAGGTCGTCGCCGAAAGCGCCGATCTCCTCTACCACCTGCTCGTGCTGTGGGCTGATCGGGGCATCATGCCGAGCGAAGTGTGGGCCGAATTGATCCGCCGCGAGGCCATGTCCGGCGTCGAGGAAAAGCAGGCGCGCTCCGCCGGCGGCACGGACTGACGCGAGGCACGGGCTCAGATTCCGGCTTCCGAGAGGCGGATATCGGCGACCACCGGCAGATGGTCGGAGGTTGTCCGTGCGTGACGGTCGACCCAGCTTGCAATCAGCGCGTCGTGCGGCCGGCAGTAGATGCGGTCGAGCATGAGCAAGGGTAAGCGCGCCGGAAACGTGCGATGACGCGTGCGGGCGGGCAGCTGGCGGGCGAGGGCCTGACGCACCGCGCCATGGGATGACCACTCGTTGAAGTCGCCCATCATCACCGTCGTGGCAAAGGGGCGCGCGGCGATGCCGGCGAGAATCGCCGCCTGATGCCGACGCTCGCGCAGCTGCAAGCCGAGATGGACGGCCGCCAGATGCATGACGCCCCAAGGGGTCTCGACTTCGGTCTCGATGGCGAAGCGGGGCTCGCGCTCGAACGCGGTCAGATCGTGCAGCACCGTGTTGGCGAGGGGCCACCGGCTGATGATGGCGTGACCATAGTCGCCGTCGGGCGCGCTGATCGTGCGTGCCTCAGCGGCGTGCGAGCCCAGGGCTGCGGCGAGCCGCGCAAAGGGCGAGGCCTCCGCGGCCCGGCCGCGCGCGTCGATCTCCTGCAAAGCGACGATGTCGGGGTCGTGACGCTGAACAAGGTCGACGACGCGTTCGAGACTGTAGCGGCGGTCCGCTCCGACGGCGGCGTGGATGTTCCAGGTCAGCAGACGCGCCCTGCCCTTGCGTTCGCTCACCGCGCTACGCTCACCTCGCTGCTGTCCCGCCGAGCCGACCTGCCGACGAATCTGTTGGAGAACCTGCGGGCCAGCGCCTGCATGCCGAATGCGAGCGCCGCCCAGACCAGCAGCAGGCCGGCGAAGAGCAGGATGTGCTCCAGCGTGGGGTGGCGCAGAAGATCGAGCGTCTTGGCGCCAAGCGCCGACATGATGATGAGGCCTGGTGTCAGTCCGAGCAGCGTGCCGGCGGTGTAGTGAACGAGCGGCACGCCGATGGCGCCCGCCACCAGATTGACCAGGGTGAAGGGCGCCACGGGAACCAGGCGGATGGCCGTGATGGTGACGAAGCCCCAATCCGCGATCTTGCTCCTGATGCGGTTGATCCCCGGGCCGAATACCTGGCGCAGGACATCGGCGCCCAGCCAGCGTCCCACGGCATAGGTCACGAGCGCGCTCGACAAGGCGCCAGTCGCGGCGACCGCGAACCCGGTCCACGGGCCGAACGCCGCCGCCGTGCCGACGATCAGCAGGTTGAGCGGGAATGCCATCAGGCCGGCGACGACGAAGATGCCGATGGCCGATGCAAAGACCAGCGGCCCCATCGGCGTGCGCGCCAGCGCCTCGACGACGAGCTCGGGCTGCAGCACATCGGCAAGCGGTGTGAAGCGCCATGCCGACACCAGCGCGACGACGATGAAAATGGCAAGGCATGCCTTGACGATGACGGACAGCCGCCCCGGACGGCCCGGCTCGACGGCGAGGTCACCGAGATAGGCCGCCGTCGCGATCGGCTTCTCCGGATCCCCGATCGCCTCGATCGGCGCGGTCAGGTCGCTCGGATCAGGCGGAGCGTCTGCGATCGGGCACAACGAGCGGTCGCGCCCGCCGAGAGCGTCGAGCGCTCCGAACAGCGATCCCTTCTGCTTCAGCGCCGCGGCAACCTCGTCAGGCGTAGCGCCGCAATGCTCGCCGAGCAGACTGTCGCGCACCCGCGCGATCGCTGCCCGGTCGCCCTGCCCTGTCGCCTCGACGACGAGGTCGCATTCCGAATCGACCGCCATCGAGCGATTGCACAGATTGGCCGAGCCGATGCGCAGCAGGCGGTCGTCGACGATCATGACCTTCGAATGGACCATGACGGGTGTGTCGGTTCCGCCGTGACGCACGTTCGGATAGAGGAACCGGACGCTGTCGGCGGCACCCGCTTCGCGGATGTACTGCTCCCAGCGCTGTCGCCCCGCGAGCATGGTCTGCTGCTCGAGCCAGCTCTCGTGGGTGCGCGGCATGACGATGGCGACCTGGAGCTCGGGCCGTTGGCGCAACCGCTCGACCACGGTCTTGGCCAGCGGCAAGGCGGTCAAGAACTGGCTTTCGACATAGATCGAGCGTTCCGCCGCTCGCACCATGTCATGAAAGAGATGCTCGACCTCGCGGATCTCCGGCGCATCGCCGCAATCGGGCTCCGTTCGGGCGATACCGATGACGACGTTGGTGAAATCGGGCTTTACCGAGGCCGGCCAGGGGTCATGCCGCGGGTTCGGATCCGGTGTCTCCCGGACTTCGCATGGCGCCTCGAGCTCCTCCCCCGTCGCGCGCAGCCAGCGCTGGCGCGCCAGAGCCGCGAGCGACACGGCGGCCGAGCCGTCGATCATCATCTGCACGTCGTGGAACGGCGGATAGGGCTTGCCCTGCGGGTCCTTGCGCAGCGGATGATCGGGCCGATGTTCGGGCGTGTCCCAGCGCCGGATCGTCAGGTCGAGGCCGCCGGAAAATGCCACGGCGTCGTCGATGATGACGGTCTTCTGATGATGCGAGGCGCCGATCGGCAATTCATCGTCCAGACAAAGCTCGATCTGGCGCGGCGTGCTCCAGCCAAGCGACAAGGACGGCAGCAGCTCGCGCTCGAGCGCGTAGAGGATCGAGTAATCCCACAGCTGCAGCCTGATCGACAGTTCGGGCTTCTGGCTCACCAGCGCGCTGAGAAAGTCGACCAGCCGAACCGGCAGGTTGTCGCCGGTCGCGCCGTCCTCGCCGACGAGGCTGGTCCGGCTGTCGATGTCCCAGCCGACGATCTGGATCGAGCGCCGGGCGTTTCTCATCGCCGCCCTGACCGCACCATAGTAGGCGGCCGCGTCGACCAGCACCGTCGCCCTGTTCGCATGGACGACTCGCCAGACATTGTGCCCCGGCTTCAGCCGGGAAGCTTGCCGTTCCCGGTCAGCACGCGCTTGGGTTGGCGCGCCGATGCGCAGGTGCGCCTTCGCCCCGGCCGCCACTGATTTCGAAAACATGTGCCGATCCCGCGGTCGACCTCGTCACCCCACCACCAACGGCCGAGGCGGCAAAATGCGCTCAGAATTTCAGTGAGCCGGGTCCGGCGGGCCTAAAGCGTTGTGATGATTGGAACTTGAACAGCCGTGACCGATCAAGCGGTGGGCAGCTTTCGCTGGATGCGCTGGTCGAAGCGCGCGACGTTCACGACGACGCGGTCATGGCTGCCATCGCCGATCGCCTCCTTGTCGTCGCGCGCCTCGACGCGGAACTTGAGCGTTCGTCCATCGACAGCAACCAAACTGGCGGTCGCGCGCACGCGCATGCCGACAGGCGTTGCCGCGAAATGACGGACGTCGAGATGGATCCCCAGGCTCTGATGACCCTCCGGCAACAGGTGCTCGACGGCGGCGAGGGCCGCCGCCTCGATCAGGTTGATCATGACGGGCGTGGCCAGCACGGCGACGTTGCCGCTACCGACGCGTGGCGCGGTATGCTCGACTCCGACCGTAAGCACGGCGGAGCCGGTAAGGCCCGGTTTCAGATGCGACAGATCGATCACCGACAATCCTCAATCGAATCAGTTTCGACAACAATCGGCAGCAAGCCACGCGACTTCCAGGGCCGCAAGCGTGACGCTAATCTTGGACGGCGTCCCCAGACTCAGTCCAGCGTCCCTGGAAGGAATCCATGACCAGCAAGCCTGGCAATGCCGCCTACGATCCAACCAACATCTTCGCGCGCATCCTGCGCGGCGAGCTGCCGTGCAAGAAGGTCTACGAGGACGACCATGTTCTCGCGTTTGAGGACATCCGCCCCCTGCTGCCGGTGCACGTACTGGTCATTCCCAAGGGTGCCTATGTCGGCATGAACGATTTCACGGCCACGGCGAGCGGCGATGAGATCGCGGCACTGTACCGCGCCGTCGGCGAGGTCGCGCGTCTCAAGGGCGTCGCCGACAGCGGCTATCGGATCATCGTCAACAACGGTGTCGACGGCCATCAGGAGGTGCCGCATCTGCACGTCCATGTGCTGGGCGGCCGCAAGGTCGGCCGCATGGTCGGCGTGCAGCCGGCGGCCGACTGAGCAATCCCGTGACCGGCCACCGATCGAGACGGTGAGCGCCGGATCGTGACCAGCGCGGCCACGCCGACCGATCAGCGCGTCTTCACGATTCCATCGGGTGTCGCCTTCGTCGATGCGCTCGCCAACGGTCTGCTCGGCGCCTTGGTCGGCGACCCCTTGGCGCTCAGCCGCACCACGGTCCTGCTGCCGACGCGGCGCGCCGTTCGGGCGCTCAGCGAAGCGTTCCTGCGCCGCACCGAAGGCCGCCCGCTCCTGTTGCCGCAGCTGCGCCCGATCGGCGATGTCGAAACCGACGCGCTGGAGCTGGAGATGGCAGCTTCACCCGGCCTGCCGCCGGAGATGCCGCCGCTGCGCCGCCAACTCATGCTCGCTCGGCTCATCATGGCGCGCGCCGATACGGAGATGACGGTCGAGCATGCGGCGCGCCTCGCCGACGAGCTCGCGCGGCTGATCGACCGAGTCGACACGGAGGGCCTCGACTTCTCGCGACTCAGCCAGCTCGTGCCCAGCGACTATGCGCGGCACTGGCAGGACACGCTGCGGTTTCTCACCATCGTCACGCAGCACTGGCCGGCGGTTCTGGCTGAATCTGGCGCGCTGGATCCGGCGCGCCGACGGCGTCTGGCGCTCGAGGCGCAGGCTGAGGCGTGGCGGGCGCGGCCGCCCGCAGGGCCCGTCGTGATTGCCGGGTCGACCGGCAGCATTCCCGCCACCGCCGCCCTCATGGCGACGGTGATGGGACTTCCCCACGGCATGATCGTGCTGCCCGGTCTCGATCGCGATGCGGACGATGCGACGTGGGATGCGCTCGAGCCGTCGCATCCGCAATTCGGCTTAAAACAGCTTCTCGAGCGCCTCCGCATCGCGCGCGCCGACGTCACGGACTGGCCGGGGATCGCCGGATTGCCGCGCACCGAACCGGCGCGCGCCGCTCTGGTCAACGCGGCACTCATGCCGGCCACGACCAGCGACGCCTGGCGCAATCTGCCGCCGCCGACGGATTCCGCGCTCGACGGCGTCTCGCTGCTCGTTTCGGCAAATCCGCAGGAAGAAGCCAGCGCGATCGCCATCTACATGCGCGGCGCGCTCGAAGAGGCGGGACGCACGGCGGCGCTGGTCACGCCCGATCGCGACCTCGCGCGCCGGGTCGCCGCCGAACTGGCGCGCTGGGGCATCGATGCCGACGACTCGGCGGGCCGGCCGCTCGGCGATACGCCGCCGGGGGCCTTCCTCGCCCTCGTGCTCGATATGGTCGCGCACGAAATGGCGCCGGTACCGCTGCTCGCCGCGCTCAAGCATCCGCTAGCGGCAGGCGGACGGGATACCGCCGAGACGCGCGCGCTCGTCCGACGACTCGAGATAGCGGTGCTGCGCGGCCCGCGCCCGGCGCCGGGGCCGGCCGCCCTTCGCCGCGCGCTCGGTCGCGCTGCCCGCGTGGCCGACCGGGACGCGATCGATTCCTTCCTGGCTGCGCTCGATCGCGCGTCGATGCCACTTGCGCGCGCGCTCGTCGAGCGCAACACCTCGCTCGCCGCACTTGCCCGGGCCCATGCCGAGCTCGCCGAGTGGCTGGCGGCGACCGCCAGCGAGGCCGGGCCGATCCGGCTGTGGGCCGGTGCGGCGGGCGAAGCGGCGGCGACGTTCATGGCAGAACTTGCCGATGCTGCCAGCGATTTTCCGGGTCTGAACGGCGCCGACTACCCCGCCTTCTTCAAATCGGTGCTGGCCGCGCGGCGCGTGCGCCTGCCCTATGGGGGTCATCCCCGGCTCGCCATCTGGGGACCGCTCGAGGCGCGCTTGCAGCATGCCGATCTCGTCATCCTCGGCGGGCTCAACGAAGGCACCTGGCCGCCCGAACCCGAGAACGACCCGTGGATGAGCCGGCCGATGCGCGCGCGCTTCGGCCTTGCCCAGCCCGAGCGGCGCATCGGCCTCGCCGCCCATGATTTCGCCCAGGCACTTGGCGCACCACAGGTGGTGCTGTCCCGCGCGCGCCGCGTCGAGGGCACGCCGACGGTGCCGTCGCGATGGCTGCTCCGGCTCGAAGCCCTGCTGGCGCGCTTCCCGGGCAAGAGCAAGACGATGGCGCTGCGCGCGGCGCGGACCATGGCCGGGCTCGAAGCACTCGATCGTCCGGACCACTGGCCGGCGGTGAAACCGATCCCATCGCCGGCGCCGCGGCCACCGGTCGAGGTGCGGCCGCGCACCCTTTCCGTGACGCGGATCGGCACCTGGATGCGAGATCCCTACGCGATCTACGCGCGCTACATCCTCGACCTCGAGCCGCTCGAGCCGCTCGACGCCGAGGCCGGTGCCGCCGAGCGCGGCCGGATCATCCATCAGGCGCTCGACGATTTCATCAAGGCCTGCCCGGGGCAACTGCCGCCCGACGCCCACGACCGGCTGGTCAAGCTCGGCCGACGGGCGTTCCAGCCATGGATCGATCATCCTGGAGTCAAAGCCTTCTGGTGGCCCCGCTTCCTGCGCGTGGCCGAGTGGTTCGTTGCCAACGAACGGCAACGACGCCAGGAGATCGTCCAATGCATCAGCGAAGCGATAGGCAAGCTCGAACTGCCCGGTCCGGCCGGCCGCTTCGTGCTGACCGCCAAGGCCGACCGGCTCGAACGCGACAAGACTGGCGGCACCGCCGTGATCGACTACAAGACGGGCACGCTGCCGCCGATCAAATCCGTCAAGGCCGGACTCGATCCGCAGCTTCCGCTCGAGGCGCTGATCGCACGCGCCGGCGGATTCTCTGGCATCGCCGCCAGCCACATCTCGAGCCTCGAACACTGGCGGCTGTCCGGAGGCAGTCCCGCGGGCGAGATCAAACCCGTCGCCGACGAGTCCAAGTCGAAGGTCCTCATCGACGAAGCCGAGGCCGGGTTGTGCGAGCTGATTGCCCGGTTCGACGACGCAGCCACAGCTTATCTCGCGGTGCCCGATCCCGACCGGGCACCGACCCATATGGACTACGCGCATCTGGCGCGCATCAAGGAATGGGCCCGCGAGGAGGGCGGCGAGACATGAGCCTCGCCACCCACCGGCCGCGGCCCGAACTCGCTCAGCGGCCGGCAGCCGATCCGACCGCCTCGGTCTGGGTCTCGGCCTCGGCCGGAACCGGCAAGACCAAGGTCCTGACCGACCGGGTGCTGCGACTGTTGCTGGCCGGCACGCTGCCGCAACGCATTCTCTGTCTCACCTTCACCAAGGCGGCCGCGGCGGAGATGAGCAACCGCGTCAACCGTACGCTCGGCAATTGGGCGGTCATGAGCGATCGCGACCTTGCACGCGAGCTGACCGAGCTGACCGGCCACCGGCCCGACGACTCGATGATGACAGCGGCACGCCGCCTGTTCGCCGGCGTGCTCGACGCGCCGGGCGGGCTTGCCATCCAGACGATCCACGGCTTCTGTCAGTCCCTGCTGCGGCGGTTTCCCATCGAAGCGGGTGTCGCGCCGCATTTCGCCGTGATGGACGAGCGCAGCGCGGAGGAAATGCTGGTGGAGGCGCGTGCGCAAGTGCTCGCCGCCGCAGGTCGAGACGAGGGCGCGCTGAGCGATGCGCTGGCGGTTGTCACGCAATACCTCAACGAAGACGGCTTCGCCGAGCTGATGGCGGAGCTGACGCGGGAGCGCGCGCGGCTCGAGGCGCTGATCCGCGCGGCGGGCGGCGTCGATCGCCTGGCCGCCGAGATCCACCGGCGGCTCGGCGTGCGTCCAGGCACGAGCGACAATGACGTGTGCGCCGCGGCTTCCGACGACAAGACGTTCGACGGAGACGCGCTGCGCCGTGCCGTGGCGGCACTCGAACGCGGCAGTGACTCAGATCGCGCGCGCGCCCTTGTCATCGCACGCTGGCTGTCGACGCCCGGCGGGCGGATCGACATGTTCGACGCCTATGTCGCGGCCTTCGTCGCCGGATCGACGGGCGAGCCTTTGGCGCGGCTGATCACCAAGCCGGCACGGAAGTTCGATTCCGACGCCGAAGCGACGCTTCGAGCGGAGGCTGAACGACTGGTGCAGGTGCAGGAGCGCCGTCGGGCAGTCCTCGTCGCAGACGCCAGCACGGCGCTGCTCCGCATGGGCGCGGCGATGCTCGAGGCCTATCGCCGACAGAAGCAGAACAACGTCTTGCTCGATTACGACGATCTCATTCTCGCAAGCCGCGATCTCTTGCATCGCCCCGCGATCGCGCCCTGGGTTCTCTACAAGCTTGACGGCGGCATCGATCACATCCTGATCGACGAGGCGCAGGATACCAATCCCGAACAGTGGCAGGTGGTCGCGGCGCTGGCTCAGGAGTTTTTTGCCGGTGCCGGTGCGCGCGAGGCGGACCATACCGTCTTCGCGGTGGGTGACGTCAAGCAGTCGATCTTCAGCTTCCAGCGCGCCGATCCCGCCGCCTTCGAGCGGATGCGTCGTCACTTCGCCGAGCGGGTGCCGAACGCCGGCGCCATCTGGCGCGAGGTGCCGCTCGAGGTTTCATTCCGCTCGGCCGATGCCGTGCTGCGCGCCGTCGATGCGGTGTTCGCCCATCCGCCGGCCTGCGATGGCGTCGCCGTCGGCGATCTGCCGATTCGCCACGAGGCCTATCGTACCGGCCAGGCCGGGCTGGTCGAGCTGTGGCCTTCCGCGGTTCCCCCCGCCAGCGAGGACATCGAGCCGTGGCGGCCGCCCGTCGCGGCGGTCGCGGCCCACTCGCCACGTGCCCGTCTCGCACGGCTGATTGCGCTGAAGATCCGCGGCTGGATCGGAAAAGAGCGGCTCGAGTCCAAGGGGCGACCGGTGCGCGCCGGCGACATCATGATCCTGGTGCGGCGGCGCGGCGCATTCGTGGGCGAAGTCGTGCGCGAGCTGAAGAGCCTCGGCGTGCCCGTCGCCGGCGTCGACCGCATGGTGCTGACCGAGCAGCTGGCCATCATGGACCTGATGGCGCTGGGGCAGTTCCTGCTGTTGCCAGAAGACGATCTGACTTTGGCGACAGTGCTCAAGGGACCGCTCATCGGCCTCACCGAGGATCAGCTCTACCGCCTCGCCCATGGTCGACAGCAATCGCTGTGGACGACGCTCCGGCAGCAGGCTCACGAAGAGCCGGACTTCGCGCGCGCCGAGGAGTATCTCGCGCGACTGCTATCGCGAGCCGACCTCATGCCGCCCTACGAGCTCTATGCGCGCGTGCTCGGCGCCGAACGCGGTCGCAAGAGGATCTTGGCCCGCCTCGGTCCCGAAGCCGCCGACCCGCTGGATGAATTTCTCAATGCGGCGCTTCTCCACCAGCGACACCATCCGCCGAGCTTGCAGGGCTTCCTTCATTGGTTGGCGGCGTCCTCCGATGAGATCAAACGCGACCTCGAGCAGGGCACGCGCGACGAGGTGCGTGTGCTGACGGTCCACGGCGCCAAGGGATTGCAGGCGCCGATCGTCATCCTGCCGGACACGCTGCAGAAGCCCGACCGTCTGCCCAAGATACTCTGGCCGCCAGCAACGGAGGGCGCGCCGGCAGTCATGGTTTGGCCACCGCTCGCGGCACATGCCGAGAGCGTGGTGCGCCAGGCGCGCGCGGCCGAGGCGGAACGGCAGATCCGCGAGTACCGGCGCCTGCTCTACGTTGCGATGACGCGGGCGGAGGATCGTCTCTACATCTGCGGCTGGGAAACCAGGCGGGCCGCATCCGACAGCTGTTGGTATGCCCTGGTCCTCCGCGGTCTCACTGCGTGCGGCCAGCCTGTCACGTTCGACTTCTCCGCCGAATTCCCCGGCGAATTTGACGGGCCAGAGTCCTGGCGGGGCGAAGGACTGAGAGTGAGCAATCCGCAAATCGAGGAGCCAGAGAGCGACAAGGAAACCGACGAGGCCCCCGGAGCCGCCGATGTACCGGACTGGCTGTCGACCCCACCCGTGCCCGAAGCCGATCCGCCGGCGCCGATCGTGCCATCACGCGGACCTGCTCTCCTGGAGGCCGGCGAGCCGCCGGTCGAGGCGCCGTTCGCGGAGGCCGCCACCGGCGGGGTCAAGCGAGGTTTGATCTTGCACCGGCTGCTGCAGTCCCTGCCCGATCTCGCTGAGGATCGTCGCGTTCCAGCCGGACGCAATTTTCTCGCCCAGCCGGTCCACGGGCTCAGCGCGGAGCAACAGGCAAGTCTCTTGGACGAGGCCCTGGCCGTGCTCGGCGACCCCGAGGCGGGCCCCCTGTTTGGCGCCGACAGCCGGGCCGAGGCGCCGATCGTTGGCCGGCTCGGCCGCGTGGTTGTCGCGGGTCAAGTCGATCGGTTGGCCGTATTGGGCGACCGCATCCTGCTGATTGACTTCAAGACGAACCGCAGCCCGCCCGTGACGATCGCGAACACCCCGCCTCTCTATCTTCGTCAGATGGCCCTTTACCGCGCGCTGCTCAGGGATATTTTCCCTGATAAATCAATCATTTGCTACATCGGCTGGACGGTTGGGCCGAGGCTCGTCCGGCTTGACGATGGGCTATTGGATCGCCATCTTCCCAGCGAGGCGGTAGATCGCAGCTCGCTTGCGGACAGGCCGCTTGCTTGACGGCCCGTCCGGGCCTCACCTAGACTCTTCGGTAATATAATTGCCGACTGGCCAATCCCGCCCGTCGGATTGTGCAACGTGAAAGCACGGAAGGTCGCATGGCTACCACCAAGGTCACTGATGCCAGTTTCGAAGCGGACGTCCTCAAATCGCCCGGCCCGGTGCTGGTCGATTTCTGGGCCGAGTGGTGCGGGCCCTGCAAGATGATTGCCCCGGCGCTCGAGGAGATCGCGACCTCCCATGCCGGAAAGGTGACGATCGCCAAGATCAACATCGACGAGAATCCGTCGACGCCTCAGAAGTACGGCGTGCGCGGCGTCCCGACTCTGATCCTGTTCAAGGGCGGCCAGCCCCATGCGACCAAGATCGGCGCGCTGCCGAAGAACAAGCTGGTAGAGTGGGTCGAATCGGTGATCTAGAGCGGGTTGAAATCAGGTTGAATCGGAAAGGGGATTCCCAAACTTTTCCGGATGTGATTCACCATGATGGCTGGAGTGGAGGCCAGCATGGATGGGCAAACCTTACTCGATTGACCTGCGCGA